>JAGAJI010000007.1 GCA_017626135.1 Clostridia bacterium
CGTCGATGGATGATAGCATATCTAAAAAGATTATTAGAGGAAGCGATGGGAATTTGTATATCCATAAAGCTGAATTTAATGTATTCTACGATTTCTTAAGAGATATTATCGGCTATAATTACAGCTATGGTCAGACGTATTACTTCGCAGCGCAGGCAGTTGCAAAGAAGGGAACAGCCTACGTAGACAGTGAAATTTCTGGAATTGGCGCAAGCGGTATTGTACGCGACGCATCCAAGGGAACGGAAAAATATACCGTAACGGTACAAAACGGTACGATTGACGGCGAACTTACGACGGTAACGGCAGGCTATGGCGTAGCGGTAAACGTTGTGGCAAACGCGTTTGAAAATGACGAATTTGCAGCTTGGAAGTTGGTTACGGTAGGCGAAGATGGAACGGAAACGGTTGGCGAAGTATATTCCGACAGCGAAACGTTCACGTTGACGGTAACCTCTTCGTTGACGATTCGCGCGGTTGGCAAATCTGAAACGCAAAAAGTTAAGTTGGCAACCCCCGATAACTCCAACAATCAAATGATTACGTTTGTTGTTAGTGGCTCCAATTTCTACATTGAATTTGACCGTCAAAAGAATGCAGATGGTTCTGCAGATACAGTATTTGACGAAGGCGTAGCGTATGTCAGATATTATATGTATAGAGACATTACGAATGAAGCAGGCGAAACGGAAAAACAACTTGTTTCCCATTTTGATATTACCAGTGACGGCTACGTTATCAATTATAATGGCGAAAAGTGTCCTCAACGACTTGAAGGAGAACCTGGTAATTTCTACAGCAAAATGAAGGACGGCACCATCCATAACTGGATTAAAGCATCCTACGTGCAGGGTGCGCAAGCTAAAGGCTTGGATATTACTGAATGGAGTGCAAGTGAAACGCATTACTTCGCATGCCAAGTAATTTCCAGCAATCCTGATTTGTACGAAGACAGTGATATCGGTGCAATGGGTAAAGGACACGGCAGTATTTAAGCAATGAAAAGCGTTTCCCCTTGGAAGCGAGGGGAAACGCAAAAGAAAATAATTATAAGAGGAAAATAAAATGGCAAATAAGAAAAAGAAAAAAGGTGGTTTTTCCATAGGGAAAGCATTTATTAGCCTTCTTTTGGCTGTTGGACTTGTTGCAGGCAACTACGCTTGTTGGTTGAATGAAGGTCTTATTACGATGTATCTTTGCGGTGACGGCGCGCAGGACCAGAGTGAAGAAGCAATAGCCGCGCGTGAAAGCGGTAAAGCTTTGGCTCAAAAAGTAGAAGAAGAAGGCGCAGTGCTTTTGAAGAACGAAACGTTGAAAGACGGCACTAAGTCTTTGCCTTTAAAAGAAAATACGAAGGTAAACGTATTCGGTTTTTCGGGTAGCGATCGCGGGTTCATTCCTCAAGGGACTGGTTCGGGTACTGGTTCAAGAAACGAGCTTGTTACGTTCCTTGGCGGTTTGAAAGAAGCGGGCATTGAATACAATGAAACGCTTGCAGCGGCTTATAACAACTTGGGTTGGAGCAGAGCTGGCGGCGGTTCGTACATTATCGAAGCGCATGGTGATAGATATAAAGATTTCTACGGTGTTTCCGAAGCTCCCGAAAGTTTCTATACCGATAATCTTATGCAGAATGCAGTTGCGTATTCCGATACGGCAATCGTCGTACTTGGTAGATTGATGGGGGAAGGTAACGACTTTTCGAAAGTGCAGTACTTCTCCAACCAGGCAGGCGGCGGTCAGGATACGTCGAGAAAATTGCAATCGCTTTCCGCGCGCGAAGAATATATGATTGATCTTGTTGCGGAAAATTTTGAAAACGTAATTCTTGTTACCAACACGGGTAACCCTCTTGAATTGGGTATCGCTGACACCGACAAAGTAGATGCGGTATTAAATATGGGTATGCCCGGCACGCGTGGTACGATCGGTCTTGCAAATATTTTAAGCGGTAAGGCAAATCCTTCCGGTAAACTTGCAGACACATGGGCTTACGACCTTTCTACGGCAGCATCTTATGCGACGTCCGGTTTGGAAGGCGTTGGTTACTATTACATAAACGGTGAACAATACTCCGCTTACACGGAATATCGTGAAAACATCTATAACGGTTATCTTTGGTATGAAACGGCAGATAAAGAAGGTTTCTGGGATAGCGATTTTTCAAAGAACCGTTGGAATATTAAAAACGGTTACGAAGACGTTGTACAGTATCCTTTCGGTTATGGTCTTTCCTATACGAACTTTGATTGGGAATTAAAAGAAACCTCCTTTAAAGATGGCGCTAAGGTCGCAAAAGAAGATACATTGAAAGTAACCGTTCGTGTTACGAATACGGGTAATGTAGCGGGTAAAGATGTTGTGGAATTGTATTATTCCGCTCCTTACACAAAGGGTGGCATTGAAAAGTCCGCAATTAAGCTTGGTGGCTTTGCGAAAACCCCTGAAATTGAACCCGGTCAGTATGCGGATGTCATTATCGAAATGCCTATCGAAGAAATGAAATCGTACGATTGCTACGATAAGAACAACAACGGATTCATGGGTTACGAACTTGAAAAGGGTAATTATGAAATCTCCTTCCGTTCGGACGTACATACCTTGAAGAAAGGCATGGATGACAATCAAATGACGCTGGTTGTGGAAGAAGATATTCGTTACGAAGTTGACTCCAAGACGGGAACGAAAGTTGAAAACGTATTTACCAATTATACGAATCCCGTTTCCGGTGCAACGAGTAAGGTAAACGAACCTTTCCATCCCAATCCTGTTTCTTATGACGGTTCCGAACATGACGACGGTGCAACCGAATATATGACGCGTAACGACTTTGTAGGTACGTTCCCTAAAGAAAAGGTTGAAAGCAGAAATATGGGTAGCCTTTACACGAAGATGAGTGGTATTTATACCCCCATTGACGAAGAAGGTTTGGAAATCCCCGAATACGGTTCGAAGAAGACGAACTGGAAGATTCAAGACCTTGCAGGCGTACCTTATGACGATGCGAAATGGGATGAAATCGTAAGCCAGTTGACCTATGATAGAGCCATTAAAATGATTACGGATGCAGGTTACGGTACGACGGAAATTGCGGAAATCGGTATGCCTGGTAGAAATGAAACGGACGGTCCTTCCGGTTTCAACATTAACGTAACGGGCGGCAATAAATTGGCGGCAGTGAACTATCCTTGTCCTACCGTTCTTGCACAGACGTGGGATTGGTATATGGCTTACCAAGTAGGTGTAGCCGTTGGTATGGAAGGTACAAGCTACGGTTACGACGGTTGGTATGGCCCTGGTGGTAACGTACACCGTTCGGCAATGGGCGGACGTAACTTTGAATACTACTCTGAAGACGGTCTTGTTTCCGGTACGATGCTTGCTTATCACGTACTTGGTGCGAAAGAACAGGGCGTTCTTGCATACATCAAACATATCGGTGCAAACGAAGACGATAAAGAACGTACGATGGGGCAGGACGGTTGTTACAAGTGGTTCACCGAACAGACGTTCCGTGAAAACTACTTGAAGTCTTTCGAAGTTGCAATTAAACGCGGCGGAGTAAACGCATTGATGGTTTCCGCAACCCGTACGGGCGGTATGAGAAGTACCGGTTCTTATGCAATGATTTCGGCGGTTGTTCGTAACGAATGGGGATTCCGCGGTACGATCATTACCGACTATTATCAGGGCAGAAACATCAACGACTTCGACGAATGTATCAGAGCAGGTTGCAACCAGATGCTTGAACCGAACGGTAATGTTTCTTTCGATACGAAGAATATCGAAACGTCGAAATACTACGTGCATCAGGCAGCAAAAGATTTCATCTACGCATATGTAGAAACGAAGCACTATGCAGCAACGGCGCAAGGGCTTGAAAACAGCGCAATGGTCGGCGTTTCCGTAGCGAAAGACATATTCCCTTGGTGGATTCCTCTTCTTACGTTGGTGAACACTGTACTTCTTACAAGTATTATCGTTTTGAACGTTGGTGGTTCTTCGGAAAGCAAGAGCAAGAGCAAGAAAATAAGGTGAAATAAATCTACAGGAGAGAACTTCGGTTCTCTCCTGTAGATTTATAGACAAGAAAAAGGACGGCAAACTGCCGTCCATTTTCATATAAGGATTTTATGAAAGATAATAAAGAATATTAAAAGGAAATGGAAAGGAAGTTCAATCTGCCCTTGCCTTGGTAGGTAAAATACAAAGGTTTTACGCCGTTTTCAACGTCAAGCTTTGCCGTAAACGTTTGAGGCAATTTACCGCTTTCGATATCAATCGTCGCGACCATGGTGCCGTTCAAACCGTCTTTAACAAGCATTTTGCCCTGTGCTTTACCGCTTACGGTAACGGAGATAGACTTATTATCCTTGAATTCAAAATACTTAAAACCAGCCGTTGCGCCGTCCGAGAAGTTTGCAATATGCTGATCGCCGTTTTCCTCTCTGTCCTTGCCCGTTTGCGTGAAATAAGGATGACAACCCTTGGGAGGCTTGATGCCGCCGTAGAAATACACCCCCTTCTTGGAGAACAGGTGACAAGCGATTCTCGCCTCGTATGCCCCTTCCGCTTTGAGCGGCCCACCGTTCAAGCCGCAGGAAGTTACCTCTGCCTGTTTGAACGTGCCGTCGGGGAGCATTTCAATCTCTTCCGCGCACGCTTGGCGGGAATAACAATGCCGATTCGTCTGCCTGTGATAGAACACATAATACTTGCCGTTGATACGTTCAACGCTGCCATGGGTATTGCCTACGTAGTTCAACGGCTTGTCGGAAAGCCCCAAATCGGCAATGGAAACGAGCGTTCCTTTGTAGGTGAACTCGCCCGTGGGACTATCGCTCATCGCATAGCAAAGCTCGTGCCCGTTCACCGACGAGTAGATAAAATAGTACTTGCCGTTAAACTTGCGCATAGACGCCGCCTCGAAGAATTCGTGTCCTTCGTACCCCGTGCCCTTGGAGCTGTGCTGGGATCTGCCCACTCTGCCCAAGGGAAGTTTGACGGTGAGCATATCATCCTCAATCTCGGCGACCATCGCGCCGTGGGTATTGACCGCCTTGAACGCCGTGAAAATGTTGGGAGTTTTCGGTGCCATGCCCGTGTACAGATAGATTTTCCCGTCGTCGTCACGGAACACGCCCGGGTCGAACTGGTGGATATCCGTTTCCGTTTTGCTCCTGCCCAAAATGGTGCCGTCGGGATATTTCACCCTACCCAGGTATTTGTACACGCCTGCAGGCGTATCGCAAACGGCTACCCCAATACGGCGTTCGTTGCCCTTAAAATAGTAGAGATAATATCTCCCGTCCTTGCCCTGCACAACGTCAGGCGCGTACATGGTAGGAAGAAAGAAGGGGGGCTTTTCGGGATCGTCCGTCTTCTTCCAGATTACGCCTTCATAGCGCCAATCACTCAAATCATCCACGGGAGCAGACCAGCAAACGTAGTCGTTTGCACAGAATTCGTTGCTATTAAAGCAATCATGGCTGCCGTAGATATACACTCTGTCACCGAATACGTGCGGTTCGCCGTCGGGGACGTATTCATAGGAAGGAAGATAAGGGTTGAATACTTGTTTCTTCATAATTTTCACCTTTATAAAATCATATTAAAATACTTCTTTCAAAGCGGGATAAAGCTTCGTGAATTTTTCGTATTTTTCAGCATAGAGGCATACCATGTCTGCGTTGGGATACACAATTTCGGAAACAGAGAGTATCTTTTGAGCCGCTTCTTCCACGCTTTCATATGCCCCGCAAGCCACCATGGCAAGCATAGCACCGCCATAGGAAGGCCCTTCCTCGATTGAGGGAACTTCCACGGGAATCCCCAATACGTTTGCAATGATTTGTCTCCAAAGCTTACTCTTGGCGCCGCCTCCGCAAATGCGGGTGGAGGGAATCTCGAGTCCGCTTTGTTTTGCGATCTCCACGCAATCTTTGAGCGCAAACGCCACCCCTTCCAGGACGGCAAGGGTTAGATGTTTCCGCGTGGTCGTGGGACGAAGTCCGATGAACGCGCCTTTTGCGTTGACGTCGTTGTGTGGGCTTCTCTCACCCATGAGATAGGGGAGGAAGAATACTTCGTTTTTAGCCAAAAGTTCTTCCAGCTCTTCCTGTTCCTTTCGATAATCATTCGTTTCTAAAACGTTCATCCACCATTCGTTACAGGATGCCGCCGAAAGAATACAGCCCATAAGGTGGTATTTTCCGTTCGCATGGCAGAAGGAATGGAGTGCGTTTTTCTTATCCACGCTGAAGTTATCCTGTGAGATAAATACGGTGCCACTCGTTCCAAGCGAAATATTACAGCCGCCGTTGCCAACGATACCCGTACCGACTGCCGCCGCGGCGTTATCACCTGCGCCTGCCGCTACGCATACGTTTTCGGGAATTTCCCAAAGTTCCGCATATTCCTTTTTGAGTTCGCCTACTTTTTCATAGGATTCATAGAGCTTCGGGAGCCATTCTTTCTTCACCGAACAAAGCGCACACATCTCCTCGCTCCACGTCCGATTTTGCACGTCGAGCAGGAGTGTGCCTGCCGCGTCGGAGAGGTCGGAACAGTGATTCCCTGTAAGCATGTACGCGATGAAATCTTTCGGGAGCATAATTTTTGCAATTTTTGCAAAGTTTTCAGGCTCGTTTTCTTTGATCCATAATACCTTGGGCGCGGTAAAGCCCGCGAACGCAATATTCGCGGTGAGAGAGGAGAGTTTTTCCTTGCCAATAATGGTGTTTAAATACTCCGTTTGTTTCTCCGTTCTGCCATCATTCCACAAGACACAAGGGCGGATCACGTTGTCGTCTTTATCTAAAACGACCAACCCATGCATTTGACCACCGAAGGAAATGCCCTTCACCATGGCGTGATTTTGTCCTTCCAAAAGGTTGCGAACCCCTCGTTTTACGGCGTCGAGCCAGTCTTCGGGATTTTGTTCGCTCCATCCTGCCTGCGGGTAGGAAATGGGGTATTTTTCGGAATGAGAAGAAAGGATTTTGCCGTCTTCGGCGACGAGCAAAAGCTTCACCGAAGACGTGCCTAAATCAATACCGATATACGTATTCATAACTTAATTTCTGAAAAGGATATCGTTTACAACGTGCTGTAAACCTTCTTGATTGCCGCTGTCGGGAAGTTCGGGGGCGCCGAGTTGTTCCGCGTGCGCCGCAAGCTCTTCGAGAGTGGAAGTCTTATTCAAAATCTTCTTACCGAGTTCGGTCGTCGAATAGCTCGCATAGCGGTTTTTCACGAATTGATCCAGTCTGCCGTCCTCGATGATCGCCGCCGCTTTGATAAGCCCGAGCGCGAAGGTATCCATACCGAGAATAAACGCTTTGAACATATCCTCTTGCGTGTAGGAAGGACGACGGTTTTTGGAGTCGAAGTTAAAGCCGCCCGTCAGTCCGCCTGCCTTCAACACCTCGTACATACACATGGTTGCGTCGTATACGTTGCAGGGGAATTCGTCGGTATCCCAACCGAGGAGCAGATCGCCTTGGTTCGCGTCGATGGAACCAAGCATTCCGTTGATCGCGGAGATGCGGAGTTCGTGCTGGAAAGTATGCCCTGCGAGGGTAGCATGGTTGGCTTCAATGTTCATTTTGAAGTCTTTTTCAAGTCCGTGCGCCTTCAAGAAACCGATCGCGGTTGCCGCGTCAAAATCGTACTGATGCTTCATGGGTTCCTTCGGTTTCGGTTCGATGTAAAAATCGCCCGTAAAGCCGATGCTTCTGCCGTATTCCACTGCCATACGCATAAGGTTTGCGATGTTTTCCTGTTCGAGCTTCACGTCCGTGTTGAGAAGAGTTTCATAGCCTTCTCTGCCGCCCCAGAATACGTAGCCTCTGCCACCGAGTTTTACGGTGAGCTCGAGCGCTTTCTTTACCTGCGCCGCCGCAAAGCAATAAACGTCCACGCTGTTGGTGGAGCCTGCGCCGTTCATAAAGCGAGGGTTGCCGAACATGTTCGCCGTACCCCAAAGGCACTTAATGCCCGTTTCCTGCATTTTGACGAGGATATAATCGGTGATTTCGTCGAGACGACGGTTGGTTTCGTTGATATCGTCTGCTTCGGGAACGAGGTCCACGTCGTGCCAGCAGAAATATTCAATGCCGAGCTTCTGCATAAATTCAAAACCAGCGTCTACTTTTGCTTTCGCGTGAGACATGGTACCTACTTCGCTTGCGCCGAAGGACTTGTCTGCCGTGCCGCGACCGAACATATCCGCGCCCGTTGCGCAGAGATTATGCCACCAAGCCATTGCAAAGGGCAGGTGTTCTTTCATGGTTTTGCCCATGATGACTTTGTTTGCATCATAATAATGGAATGCAAGGGGATTCTTACTATTCGGGCCCTCGTAAGGGATCACGGGGATATTTGCGAAAATTTCTTTCATGTTGAAATACTCCTTTATTTTTTGTTACACTATAATAATACAATAAAATTGAATGAAAGGAAAGTGAAAAATGCTTTTAAAATATATACTTTTGTGCTTTTTTCTTGAAAAGATATGGACAAATTCAAAATTGTATGATAGAATTTAGTAAAAGGAAATAGAAATATGATAACTTCTTTCGATATTCAAAATTTAGAAAAACTATTAAAAGATTTCTATACGGCGGTAGGAATTCGTATCTCGATATTTGATAATGAATTTAATCTTGTAACCGAATATCCTAAAATAGCGCCGAGTTATTGTACGCTGATCAGAAGCACCGAAGCAGGCAGAGGAGGCTGTCGTAAATGCGACATGGAAGCGTGTCTGCGCGCAAAAAAATTGCGGAAGCCACATATTTATACCTGTCATGCAGGAATCACGGAAGCAATCACGCCCATTCAGCTTGGTGGTGGTGTGCTTGGTTATGCAATTTTAGCGCATATGCTTCCGACTGAAGACTATGAATCAGCGGTAAAAAACGCTTGTGAGCTAGCGGAAAACTATGGCATAGCCAAGCGGGAAAGCATCCGCGCGATTTCCTCGATTACCTCGAAAACAACGGAGGAGATTCATGCCGCGGTCAGTATTTTAGAGGCGGTATCTTCGTATGTATATATTCGTAATCTTGCCGTTTGGAAAAATGAGGATATATCTTTGGAGATTGAAAAGTATATTAAAGCTAATCTTAACGAGGCTCTCTCCAGCGAAGGATTATGCAAACAGTTTAATGTTTCCCGCTCCAATCTTTATCAAATTTCCCTGAAAGCATTCGGTATGGGAATCAAACAGTATATTGCATATTGTCGCATTGAGAAAGCGAAGCAACTTTTATTAGAAGATTATTCGATTTTGGAGGTTGCGGAAGCGTGCGGATATGGCGAATATAATTATTTTTGCAAAGTTTTCAAAAAAGCGACAGGCTTGTCACCATCGGAATATCGTAAAGTTAAAGGAAATAAATAAAGGAAATAAATAAAGGAAATAAATAAAGGAAATAAATAAAGGAAACGGTGTCTCATAGCAAAACGAGGCACCGTTCCTTTTTATGAAGGGAAATTGATGGAAGAATGCTATTTAATTAAAGAAGATTTTGCCTTCTTGGCAATATTCTCTGCGGTAAAGCCAAAGTGCTTGAATAATACTTCCGCAGGCCCACATTCGCCAAACGTATTCATTGCGATGATTTCACCATTCGTTCCTGCGTATTTATACCAGGGCATAGGATGTGCGGCTTCCACGCAAACACGCGCAGTGATACCTTTCGGTAATACACTTTCTCTATATTCTGTGCTTTGCTTATCAAACGCTTCCATGCAGGGCATAGAAATGACTCTTGCACGAATGTTATCTTCTTCCAAAAGTGCTTTTGCTTCCGAGCAAATCCCCACTTCCGAACCACTGGCAATGAACAGTACGTCGGGAGTTCCTTCACAATCATCTACGATATACGCGCCTTTAAGAGCTTCTTTTCCCGTCGTTTTATATTGAACAAGATTTTGTCTGGAAATTACGATTGCCGTGGGAGCCATTCCCGTCAACGCGCTGATAAACGCATACGCCGTTTCTTTACCGTCGCAGGGACGATATACGTTGAAGTCGGGGATTGTTCTTAAAGAAGCAAGCTGTTCAATGGGTTCATGGGTAGGGCCGTCCTCACCAACGCCGATTGAATCATGCGTCAAAACGTATAATACGGGCAATTTCATAAGCGCGCTCATACGCATTGCGCCTTTCATATAATCGGAGAAGGTAAAGAAGGTGGAGCAGATCACTCTCAAACCGCCATGAGCCGTGATTCCGTTACAAATCGCCGCCATTGCGTGCTCGCGAATACCGAAATGAATATTTCTTCCAAGTCTGTTTTCAGGCGAGAAATAACCTTCGCCCTTAATATCCGTTTTCGTGGAAGGAGCCAGATCGGCAGAGCCGCTCAAAAGATTGGGAATATGAGGAGCCAATTGATTGATAACTCTTCCACCCGAAATTCTCGTTGCTTCGGGTTTTTCAAAGCTCAAAAGCTCTACAACTTCTTCTAAGTTATCGTAATTTTCATGCATATATTGCTCGTATTCACGATACAATTGGGGATATTCCGCTTTATACTGCGTCAACAACGTATTCCAAGCAACTTCTTTCTGACGCTTTTCATCCGCTAAGCCTAAGCAATATTCTTTCACGTCTTTAGGGAGCTCGAACGGAGCTTCCGTCCAACCTAACGCTTCTTTCGTCTTTGCCAAATCGGCAGAAGATAAAGGAGAGCCATGAATCGCCGCCGTGCCTACGAGCGGACTTCCGTAGCCGATCTTTGATTTGCAAATAAGAATAGAAGGCTTGTCCAAAGTGCTTTTAGCAAGCGTTAATGCATTTTTAACGGCTTCTAAATCGTTACCGTCTTCTACTTCGATAACCTGCCAATCCTGCATTTCAAAGCGTTTTGCGATATCTTCGGAGAAGGCAGTCGTAACGTCGCCTTCAATGCTGATATCGTTTTTATCGTAGATCAAAATGAGCTTGCCGAGCTTTTGCGTGCCCGCAAAGGAGCAGGCTTCATAAGAAATACCTTCCTCCAAACAGCCTTCACCGCACAAAACGTAGGTGTAGTGATTGACGATGGGATAGCCGTCTTTGTTAAATTTAGCGGCAAGATGCGCTTCTGCAAGCGCCATACCGACTGCATTTGCAACACCTTGTCCCAAGGGACCGGTAGAAACTTCCACACCATCCGTAACACCGTATTCAGGATGCCCTGGCGTTTTGGAACCGAATTGACGAAAGGACATAAGATCGTCCTTTGTTACGTTATAGCCGAAAATATGTAATAACGAATATAACAACATAGAACCGTGTCCTGCAGAGAGAATAAACCTATCGCGATTGTCCCATTTTGGGTTTGTGTTACTAAAATTTAAAAAGTCTGCGAAGAGCTCAAAAGCAACGGGTGCAGCGCCTAAACAAATACCTGGGTGTCCGCTATTGGCTTTTGTGATCGCTTCCGCGCTTAAAATTCGAATTGCGTTTACGCTTTTTTCTTGAATAGTCATTGTATTACTCCTTGTGATTCTACAATAATTATAATGTAAAGAAAATAAAAATGAAAGATACTGATGTTTTAAAATAGGGTAATTTTGTTTTTAAAAAGCGTTTTTATAGGATTAAGGTCTAAGATGATTAATCTTTATCTAAAATATTATTGTT
The DNA here is from genome assembly GCA_017626135.1 of Clostridia bacterium. Lineage (GTDB taxonomy): Bacteria > Bacillota > Clostridia > Christensenellales > Borkfalkiaceae > Scatosoma. Next base: position 11,639 of record JAGAJI010000007.1, read on the forward strand.
TCCAAGATTCAATAATGAGGCGGATGACGAAAAAATGAGAAAAGTTATAATTATTTTATGAAAACTACTTGTTAAATCGTAGCTTGCCTGATATAATGACGAAGCGAAAATGTGGACAATTTTTGTTTTTTTTCGCAAGTATGAGAAGTGGAGTTAAGGACAGAATTTGCAGTAGTATTCGCAATAACTTTGATTTCGGCGTTTGCTTAAGAAAATACAAGAACGATAAAAAAGTCTCATAAAAAACTTGGAAACTTTCGTATAAAGGCTCTCATTTTTAATAAAACATAGTTTTTCATGATTTATCCAACAAAAACTATTGACAAAAATATAAAAGTTGGGTATAATAGTAGTGGGTGATAAAAAATGAGTATGCTTATGACGGTTATCTCTCGTGAAGAAGCTCGAAACGAGAATATGATAATCGAATATACAAAAGAGCTTGAAACACTACCGATAGGGAAAATAACTCCTAAAATAGTAAACGGCAAGATATATTATTATTTATATTACCGTGACGGAAAAAAGGTAGTAAGTAAATATATTGGCAAGGACGAGGAAAGTTTGACGGCAGTTCGTGAAAAACTTGTCCGCCGTAGTCAGATAGAAGAAATTATAAAGAAGCTGAAAGAAGAAAAGGCACAAATTAAAAAGTTGGAGGCTATGTTATGATATTATATCACGGTAGTAATATGGTAGTGGAAAAGCCGAGACTTATCGAACAGAACAGATTCCTTGACTTTGGATATGGTTTCTATACGACAACCAATAAGGCACAAGCTGAGAACTTTTCGGGGAAGGTTGTGGTACGAAGAGGTGGGACACCGACAGTCAATGTATATGAAATAGACGATAATATCGATAGCGAGCTACTTAAAATCAAGCGTTTCAATGCTCCCGATGAGGAATGGCTCGATTTTGTTTCTGCACACAGAGGCGGAACATATGACGGAGAGCAATACGACCTTATCATCGGGGCAGTCGCAAATGATGATGTTTATAGAACGCTCCAAGTGTACTCTACGGGACTTTTAACCAAAGAACAAGCACTTGAAGCCTTGAAGATCAAGAAATTGTTTGACCAATATGTATTTGCGACAAACGAGGCGATTTCACTTTTGAAATTCGTTAAAGCCGAGGGGATATGATAAAATGGACAAGAAGTTTAACTCTATATTGAGTATTGCACTTATACCGCAAGTAGTTGATCTTATAGTGAAGAATGAAGGAGTTGACGATATTTCCGCTATGAACGAATTTTATTATTCCAAGACCTATGAAATGCTTGCCAAAGAAGAAACGAAGATGTGGCATTTCAGCCCGATGACCGTTTATTCAATGTGGAAACACGAAAAAGAGACGGGAGAAGTTGTATTTCCGGAGGAATGAGTTATGAGTAAAGAATTACCGTTTATGGTGCTTTGTGTTGAAGAATACAAAAACCAAAAAGGAATGACGGGCAAGGACGTTATGACCTTGTTTAATAAGTATTCAGTATGCGAATATATTCAAGACTTTTATGAGGTATTGCATACCACGGGAGCAAGATATATCGTCAATGATATTGATCTTTATATCAAGTCTCGCCAAACCGCATAGCTTTTCTTTTCTCTCTTGTATATGGCAGGGCACACGCCGCTCTCAAATAAGCGATTTAACGACGTACTTGTAGTAAATAAGTACACTCTGCGGTCATTGGTCATTTTTAGACCAAAATTTGCTCCACTTGTATAGATAGGCACGCGCTGCGCTCATGGACAAAATAATCAAGCCTAATTTTACCTTCTACTTGTATCAAAGACAAGCACACGTCTAACAGCCAAACGTCGTTTTAAAGTGTGAAATTGGCGATCAAATAACCAGAATAGGGTTGCGGAAAAATAGAGAACGCGCAGATTTGTGTATTTATACAATTGAAAAAGTGACAAAAATGCCGTTTTTCATAAAAAGGTCGTGAAAAGTGGTAACGTAATGGTAACTAAAATTGTTTAATTTTCCCCGTTATTTATAAGGAATTACGCCACGTTTATTTTTGAGTTTTATGTTAAATTATATAAAAAAATCGTCCTCGATATCGGGGACGATTTAACTTTGAAGAGCTTTAATTGTATTTGTAATCATACTTTTGCATTTCAATAATATTACTAATCGTTTGTCGAGAATAATAATGCCCGTACATTTTCTCTATGAGCTCGGCTATCTCACGGGTGGTAACGCCTTTGCTGTACATAAGAATAACCATTTGCTCCAAGGAATCATCCGAACGGGCGTGAGAAGGCAAGGTTTGTTGTTTACGCCAAGAACCCTCTTCGCCAAAGGCACCCCTTGAGGGTGCTTTTTTGGTGCAGGAAGAGAATGAGAACGCCCGAATTAAACGGGGAAAAAGATGACGTTGTGCGATTCCGTCGCCATTCTCCTTGCTCGTGAAAAAAATAAAAAAGGGATAGATTTTATCCCTTTTCGTTGACGGAGGTCCATATAAATATCCCTCGGAAAATATCCGCGCAAGCGTTGGTTCAAACGGCTAATTGCAGGATATTGATCAAAAACAGCCAGCTCATGCCGTAGTACGTCACGACTGCCACCAAATCGTTGATCGTCGTGATCAGCGGTCCCGACGCAACGGCGGGATCGACCTTGATCTTTTTGAAGAAAAGGGGAATCAGCGTACCCACGGCGCTGGAAATCAGCATGGCAAGGATCAAAGAGATACTGATACAGCCCGATACCGCAAAGGCAAACACAGCCGTTTTGCCTTTGAATAGCAGAATATACAGTCCGATTAGCACGAAGGATATCACGCCCAGAAAAACGCCGTTGCACAAACCGACGCGTGCTTCCTTGAAAACGAGTTTGCATTTCTGTTGCAAGGTGAGCTCTTCGTTCGTCAGGACTCGGATCGTGACGGCAAGGGATTGCGTGCCGACGTTCCCCGACATATCCAGTATCAAAGACTGAAAAGCCATGATGATGGTGAGCTGTGCCACCACCTTTTCAAATACGCCCACGACTGCGGAAACGAGGATTCCCAGCCCGAGCAGGATAAGGAGCCACGGGATACGTTTCTTGATGCTTTGCGGCAACGTTTCGTTGATATCCTCTTCCGCGGTCAAACCTGCGAGTTTCGCGTAATCGTCGCCCATCTCGTCGTCCACCGCCTCGATGATGTTCTGCGAGGTGATGACGCCGAGCAATTTGTTGGAATCGTCGAGCACCGGGATAATGCTTTCGGAATAGTCTTTGAGTTTTTCGATGCAGTCGGCGACTTGCTCGCTCGCGTACACGTAGGGGAAGGAGCTTGCGATCAAGCTATCCAAGGCGGTACTGCTCCTTGCCGTGATCAGATCTTTCAGATCGATGGCGCCGCAGAACTCGTTTCCCTCGTCGACGACGAACAGCGTGGCGATATTATCGTTCTCTTCCGCCTGCCGCACAAGCTCGTTCATTGCCTGCTTAATCGTCATGCCTTCGTGAATGACGATGCAATTCGTGGTCATTCTGCTCCCGATCTCGTCTTCGTCGAAAGAGGCGATGATGCGGATCTCTTTCTGAATGTCGTCGGGGAGCATATCGATCATCAGCGTGCGCTTTTCCTTTTCGATGGCGCGGAGGGTCTTTAGTGCCGTGTCCGTGTCGAGTTTTGCGACGATCGCGACCGCCTTTTTGATCTCCATTTCGTTGAGGTAAACGCCTGCCTGCTCCGCCTCGAGGTATTCGAAAACGTCCGCAAGCATATCCACGTTGCATACCCGATAGAATTTCTTTCTCTCGCCGAGGGTAAGCGTTTGAATCGCGTCGGCGATATCGTTGCCGTGGTAGTCTTCCAGTTTACTAAGAATCGTTTTCGGCGTATCGTCTCTTTGAATAATCTTCACGATTTCGCCGGTGTAGTCAGGCTTGATTGCCGTAGTTTCGTTCGTTAAAATTTCTTTGTTTTCCATTTTTTTCGTCCTCCTTTTCTTTGATTCGTTCATTGAGTAGAAGGAACAAATGGGCATAAAAATACCGTAATGCAGGAGGCAATACGGCAATTTTCAGAGTATAGAGGCCTGAAATGGGCGCACTACGGGCGTGTTTCAGTCTGCTATATAGAACGTAAAACGGCAAAACAGCGCCGACGTTCTAATCCGTGATAGATCTCTGCATAATCGTCCACTTGCCCCGCAACTGTCGCCGTTTGCCATTACGTTCACCTCCTTGGCGTTTGATTTGAGTTTATTATACCACGGAAAAAAGCAAATGTCAATCCCTTGTAAGAAAAAAATTTTTTATTTTTCGTTGCCGCAGCATACTGCAAAAAAACGCCCCGACGCTTTGTCGTCAGGACGTTCCGAGTTCGTATATTGTTCGATCGTTATAATTGAATGTGTACGTAGGAGTCGTCGGACTGGGCTTCCACGAGGGTGAAATGCCCGTACTTCTTGATATACGTTTTCAAATGCCGATAGGCGTCTTTCATACACGCCTGTATTTTCCGGATCTCATCTTCGGGGTAGTCCGTCTTTTTGCGTAAAATTCCGATCCAAAGTCTGCTTTTGATCAGGGAACTCGGCAACCACAGACGGAGCACGGTTTTGCCTTCGTCTTTTACCAGAATTTTCATCACTCCACCCAAATCTCCACGATATCGCCGTCGGCGGACTGCACGTCCACGAGCTTGCCGAGCAAGCCCTGCTCGCAAAGGGACAGGATCTGGTTGAAATCGATGTTTTTGAGCGCGTCGTTGCCGTTGATCTGCGGTATTTCCATACCGCTTTGCGTAAACACTTTGACGAGCGCCAAAGGTAAATTGACGTTTACCTTGTCTCCGTCCGTACTCAACACTTTGATTTTCAGCATCAGGCTGTCGATCGGTTTGCGCGGACCTTCGGGCAGGTAGATCGTCTGCGGTTGTCTGCCCAACAACTCGTCCACCGTGACCCCGAACATATCGGCGATTTCCCCGAGCAAAGAGATGTCGGGGGCGGAAACGTCGTTCTCCCACTTGGAAATGGCTTGCGGTGTGATATTCAGTTTTGTCGCGACCTCTTCCTGCGTGAGATTTGCTCTTTTGCGAAACCGTTGTAATCTTTGTCCTAAACTTTCACTCATAATGATTCGTGCTCCTTTTTGTAATAGTCGATGAACGGGCTTTCATCGTGATTCCATTGTAGCACACTTTTTCCCAAAAGAACAGCGACCATTCGTTTAGTCGGTCAACCGTACGTTGAATTTTTATCAACCAAACGGTTAGTTGGCGTTTTTCGCCCGTTAAATGACGCTGATTTTGCCCAGCAACGCTTTCTTGGGACCGAAATAGTCGTTGGAAGTTGTCGTTTCCTCGCTTAAATTCAAATGATTGAGCGCCTCGGACAGCTTGCCGCTGATGGAAATTCCCGTCAACGGAACCCGCTTTTCTCCGTCGAAATAGTAGGCAAGGCGCACTTCGCCGCCGATATAGTCGTTGTACACGTCCACCTGCAAGCCCGACATGGAAACGCACTCAAAGTAAGGGTTGCTTTGCATTTCCGCCACCGAAACGCTCCCTTTTGCAAGCTGTATGCAGGGCAGGTTCCCCGTGACCTTCTCGCCCAAGTATTGCGCGAAACGGTTGGCGCCGTAATAGCTTATGACCTTGCCGTTCTCGATGACTTTCGTGTCGACGAGGGTGACGCCGTCGCCGTCGAACAGCGCGTTGGCGCTGCCGCCCTCGATCTTGCCCCGCAAGGTAACGGTGAGTTTGTCGCAGTCCGAAGTCTGCAATACGTCGTCTTTCTTGAATGCGTTGGAGTGGGAATGTACCGTTCCGTAATGGAGTTGAGAGACGAGCGTCCAAAGCAGTTCGCGGATTTCGGGAGCGTTCAATACGACGGGGCAGGTGGGATTGACGGCAGGCTTGGTTGCAAAATATCTGTCCTTGACTTCCTGCATTTTGCCTTGGATCTCCGCCTTGACCGTCTCGAAGTCGAAGGAGGAGAAGTTGTAACATTCGTACAGCTCCACGGATTCTGCGTTCTCCGTCCACGTGGGGATCGCCTCGACCATCGCCTTATACTTGTGTTCCTGTTTATCCACGCCGCGGCTGTTGACGACCCGTACGGAAATTTTGTTTACGAAAATTTCCAAGGCGTTGATGGAGCCGCTTTGTTCTTCGTTCGCCGCAAAGCAAGCCTTGGCGATTTCATACGCCAAATCCTTGGGCGCGTATTCGCTCATGTTGGAGTAAATTTCCTCGTCGAGCGTTTCGCTTTCGGGCAGGGTATAGCTTTGGTTATTGACGAGTTTCGCCTTCTCAATGGCGAGCTCGATTTTGCCTCGGAGTTCCTCCTCCGTCGTGGAGGCGTACACGGAGAACACGCTGTCGCCGCGCTTGCCGTCGTGATCGACGTAAATCGTCACCGTCCTGTCGGTGGTGGAAGTACTGCGCACCGTTTCGAGAGAAGTATGCACGAAAAAGAGTTCGTACGATTGCGTGCTTACCTTACTGATTTTATAATCGCTGACTTCGCTATATTCTTTGATGATATCGATAATTTTTTCCATTACGCTAATTTCACCCGTACTTTCAACGCGGGCCCTCCGTCTGATACTCTCACCCATTCCTTGTAGCCTTTGCCGCAGCTCCCCGAGCCGATGACCTGAAAATCGTCGGAAATCATGGAGATGGACTTCAACACGTCGGGCACGTAGCCGCTCATGACTACGGGCGCTACGTAGTTGTCCGTGAGTTTCCCGTCGATAATTTCGATGCCGTACTCCGCCGTGCATTGAATCTGCCAGTTCTTGGGGTCTTCCATGCCGTTGTTCGTCTCGAAAAGCATATATCCGTGCTTGATCGAGGCAATCATGTCCTCGAGCTTGTCGTTGCCCTTCTCAAAGAAGGTGTTGGTCATGCGGGCGTACGCCTTGCGCTTGTAGCTCTGCCGTCTGCCGTTGCCGGTGGGGGAAGTTTTCAGCTCGCTTGCGCTCGTGAGGTCGCTGATGCCGCGCACGAGGATCCCGTCCTTGATGATTTGGGTATCCTGCGCCAACACGCCGTCGTCGTCGAAGAAATAGGAGGCGGTGGAAAAAGCTGCCGCCGCACCGTCGTGCATGTTGCAGATGGGGGAGGCAACGTATTTGCCCACGTACTCTTTCGCGAGCGCTCTGTCCTTGACGAACTGGTCCATTTCCACGCCGTGCCCGAACGCCTCGTGCGCGATGAGCCCCGTAATGGACGGGTCGGTGATGCAGTCGTATACGCCCGGCTCGATGGGCTTTGCGGTGGAGAGTTTCTTCGCCTTCGTCACCAACTTTTCGAGCAACGCAGGCAGACCGCCGAGCGCCTCACGCATGAGGTTGGAGTACGTCCCTTCGCGCGCCTGCACCATCTTGTCGCCGTCTTTGTACACGACCGTTGCGTAGGCGTTCGCCCAGCTGTAAAACTGGTCAAGCTCTTTGTCGTTGGAAATGAAGAGCTTGGAAACGGTGAAGAAGTTCAGCGAACAGACGGCGTTCACCACGTGCGCGTCCATCGCAAGCAGTTTGTCTTTGATGTTCTTGCAGTAATCGATGAGCTGCTCGGGAGAATAGTCGTCGAAATCGCAGGGGCGTTCAAAGGATTGCACCAAGGGATCGTCGGCGATGGGGTTTGCCGTAATCATGTCCTTATGAAGGTCGGGATTGATCTCCAATGATTGCAGAATTTCCTGTGCGAGCGCCTTCTTGTCGCCGCCGATATCGTCGGTGGAGTACTCGAAAAAGCTCCGTCCGTCGTTCATCTTGACGACGAAGCCGCACTCGCTCGCCGCGCCTTCGTTGATGGCGGAGTTCATTCGATTTGCCATTACCTGGGACGCCTTTACGTCCGTTGCCAACACGCTCACGTAGGAGAAGTAGGGGGACAGCTCGGCAATGAGCTGTTTGATCTCTCCGCGCTTGCCGTCTAAAAATTCAGAAAAAGCCATACGTTTGCTCCTTGTACGATGAAATAATTTGATTATATTATAGCATTATATCAATTTTTTGTCAAGATTTTGGGAAGGAAATTGCTATTTAGAAGTCTTTTTTTCGTTTTCTTCTGCAAAACAGTTGAAAAAGTCATAAAAATATGTTACAATTATAAAAGTAATCATGATATTCATTCGTTCTGTAAGAATAAGAGAAAGGAGTATGACTTTGGTTTCCACAGAAAGAAAAATGATCGACGGCGAGTTGTTCGTGAAGATGGTGCTTGGCGGCGCCAAGAATTTGCAGGACAATTTGCAGGAGGTAAACGATTTGAACGTCTTCCCGATCCCCGACGGGGACACGGGTGAAAATATGTATCTGACTTTACAGGGTGGCTTGGAACGCTTGAAAAGCGAACAGAGCCCCCTGCTTTGCGACAAGGCGTGCGCGATGGCGCAGGGGATGTTGCTCGGCGCGAGAGGAAACTCGGGCGTCATCTTATCCCAACTTTTCTACGGGCTCTCGGAAGGGTTGCTCGGGTTGGAGACGGCGGACGTTCGGCAGCTCGGTTCAGCGCTGAAACAAGGTGTCAGATGCGCGTACGGCGCAGTGGCGCATCCCGTCGAGGGCACGATTCTGACGGTGGCGCGCGAAGCGGTGGAAAACGCTTGCGCAAAATTCGGGCACGACGTGGGCGTGGAGGAATTTTTCTCGGGATACCTTTCCGAGATGCAAGCGTCCTTGGAAAAGACGCCCAACCTTTTGGCGGTGCTCAAAGAGGCGGGCGTTATCGACAGCGGCGGCGCGGGGCTCGTGTATATCACCGAGGGGTTCTGCAAGGCGCTCGGCGGCGAGGAGACGGAGCACGAGTTGGCACTCTCGTCCGTGCATTCGGCAAAGACGTTGGATTTGTCCAAATTCAACGAAAATTCCGTCATGGAATTTGGGTATTGCACCGAGCTTTTGTTGCAATTACAGCATTGTAAAACGGACGTGGAGCATTTCTCCGTGGAAGAGCTCATCGCCTTTTTGGAGAGCGTGGGGGATTCCATCGTGGCGTTCCGCACGGGCACGGTGATCAAAATCCACGTGCATACCATGGAGCCTTGGAAGGTGTTGCAGCATTGTCAGCAATTCGGGGAATTCCTGACGGTAAAAATCGAGAATATGACCTTGCAGCACAACGAGACGACGGAAAGGAAGACGACGTTCAAGAAAGTCAAACGCGCGCGCAGAAAGTACGCGACCGTCGTAGTGGCTTCGGGCGAAGGCTTGATTGCGACCTTCAAGGAAATGGGCGCGGATTACGTGATTGCAGGCGGGCAGACGAACAACCCTTCGGCGGAGAACTTTTTGACGGCGTTCGACGAAGTGAACGCCGACCACGTCTTCGTGTTGCCCAACAACGGCAACGTCGTCATGGCGGCAAAACAGGCGGCGAATATCTACGAGGACTCTCAAATCCACGTCATCGAAAGCAAGAACGTGGGACAGGGGTATTCGGCGCTCTCTATGCTCGACTACGGCTCCGACGATCCTGAAACGATCGAGGAAATCTTGACGGAGAGTATGCAGGACACGATCACGGGCATGGTGGCTCGCTCCGTGCGCGATACCGAACTCAACGGCGTGGAAGTGAAGAAGGATTGCTACATGGGCTTTACCGATCACACCATATACGTCTGCGAAAAAAGTAAGATAGAAGCCGTTTGCACGCTCACCGAAAAACTGGGCATGAAGGAGAAAGAATTTCTCATCGCCGTCTACGGAAAAACGGTGACGGACGAGGAGAAAGCGCAGTTCAACGCGTACATGGGTACCACGTACCCGAGCGTCGAGGTCTACGAGATCGAGGGCGGTCAGGACGTGTACGACTTCTTATTAATCATTGAATAAAAGAAAAAAATATCAAAACAGGAGAAAATAAGTATGGAAAAATTCATTATTGTGACCGATTCTTGCAGCGACTTGGATAAGTCTGCGCGCGAGAAATATCAAATTGAGTACCTCCCCATGCACTTCAGCGAAAACGGGAAGGACTATGACGCCGACCTCGACTGGAAGGAAATTTCCTTCTCCGATTATTACAACAAAATGAGAAACGGTACCCGTTTCATCACGGCGCAGGTAAACGTTGCGCAATATAGAGAAGCGTTTGAAAAGTACGCAAAGGAAGGCTACGGAATCCTTTCTATTTCCTGCTCTTCCAAACTGTCCGCCTCCGTAAGGGCGAGCGAACAGGCGCGCGAAGAAGTGTTGAATTCCTATCCCGACGCAAAAATTTATTGCATCGACTCCCTGATTTCCTGCGCGGGGCTCGGTATGATTTGTATCCATGCTTCCAAACTTCGCAGCGAGGGTAAGAGCCTCGAAGAAACGGTCGCTTGGGTGGAAGAAAACAAGCTCAATTTCCATCAGGAAGCGACGGTGGAAAAGCTCACTTGGCTCAAACAGGCGGGCAGAGTGAGCGCGGCGAGCGCTTTCTTCGGCGGTTTGCTCAACGTCAAGCCCATCATCATTTCGGACGCGATCGGACAGAACTTCGCCGTGGAAAAGGTCAAGGGCAGAAAGGTGTCCTTCACCCGTTTGGTGGAGCGTGTGAAAGAGGCGTACGACGGGACGAAATATCCCGAGATCGTCGTTGCCCACGGGGACGTCGAGGAAGAGGCGAAAGAGATTAAGGAGATGCTCGTCTCTGCGCTCGGCGTGGACGAAAGTCTCGTGCAGATCGACCGCATTGGGCCCATCATCGGCGCTTCGACGGGCCCCGGCGTTATAGGAATTTACTATTACGGTTCCAAGGTGACCGAAAACGCGGAGGCTTAATGAAAAAGCAGAAGAAAAAAGAATTTCAGGTTCCCGCAAAGACGAGCGTATTCTACGCGGCGTTCAAAAACACCGTCATGCGCTTGCTTTTCAGAAAGCCTAAAATCATCAACCTCGCGGGAGAGCTTCCCAAAAAGGGCATTATTCTTGCCAACCATTCGGCAAAGAGCGGCCCGCCCAGCTTTGATCTGTACTATCCCGTCACTTGCGCGAAATGGGGCGCATATCAGATGTTCGGGAATTTCAAAAGCAGAATGGAGTATCTTCGGGACGTGCTCTATATCCAAAAATGCGGCAAGAAGCCCGGGTTTATCACTTCCTTCAAGGCGTGGTTTATGGCGATTTTCAATCCCTTCGTCTATCGCGGAATGCGCATGATGCCGACTTACCCCGACGCCCGTTTCGCTTCGACGTTGCGCGACAGCGCCAAGGTACTCGACGCGGATATGTCGGTGATGATCTTCCCCGAAAATTCGGGCGAGGGCTATAAGGACGTGCTGACGGAATTCTTCCCCGGCTTCGTCATGCTCGCGGAAAAATACCACCGCGCAACGAAGGAGGATTTGCCCGTCTATCCCGTCTATTACAGCATTAAAAAACGGCTTATGGTCATCGGCAAAGCTCTGTTCGTGCAGAATTTTGTCAAACAAGGATTGGATAGATACCAGATCGCACAGCGTTTTTGCGACGAGGTCAATCAGCTCTATTTTGACTACGTAAGAGACGTATAATTTCATTCAACGCAGACATGCCCCCTACATATGGGGGTATTTTCTGTAAAAAGGAACATATTAAAGTTATGGATATTTTGAAAGAATCGAAGGAAATGCAAGCGGAGCTGACGGCTTGGCGGAGATATTTACACGCGCACGCCGAAACGGGATTCGCATTGAATGAAACAACCGCGTTTATCAAAGCGGAACTCGTAAAGATGGGCTACGAGCCTCAAACTTGCGGCAGAGCAGGGGTGGTTGCGGAAGTCGGTGCGGGGGAGATTTTCTTGCTCCGCGCGGATATGGATGCGCTGCCCATTCCCGAAAAATCGGGGGAGAAATTCGCCTGCAAAAGTGGGAATATGCACGCGTGCGGTCACGATATGCACGCGACCATGCTCCTCGGGGCGGCGAAGATTTTGAAGGCGCATGAAAGCGAGTTGAAAAGAAAGGTACGCCTCTTATTTCAGCCTGCCGAGGAGACGCTCGAAGGCTCGAAAGATTGCGTAGAGGCAGGGGTGCTCCAAGGCGTCAAGGGCGCGATGATGATCCATTCCATGACGAACGTGCCCATTCCCGTCGGGTGCGCCGTGGTGTCTTCGCCCGGCGTCAGCGCACCGGCGGCGGACTTCTTTTCCATCGAGGTGAAGGGGAAGAGCTGTCACGGCTCCGCGCCGTGGAACGGCGTGGACGCGCTTACCGCGGCGGCGAATATTTTGCTTGCTTTGCAGGAGATTCCCGCCCGTGAACTCAATCCCGGCGGGGCTGCCGTGCTCACGATCGGGGAGATGAAGGGGGGAACGGCGAGCAACGTCATCGCCGATTCCGCGATTCTCAAAGGGACGCTTCGCGCATACGACGAGGAGTTGCGCAGCTTGATCAAAGAGCGGCTCGAAGAGATTGCCGCGGCGGTTGCGAAAGCCTATCGCGCCCGCGCGAAAGTGACGTACGAGAGCGGTTGCCCCACCCTCGTCAACGACGAAACCCTCTCCGAACAAATGGAAAGGGTGGGGAAGGAGTTGTTGGGGGAGAGGTGTGTGTTCACGTCCAAAGCGTTGCAGGGGGACGCCAAAGCCAAGAGCGGCGGCTCGGAGGACTTCGCCTATATTTCGCAAAGGGTTCCTTCCATCATGGTGGCGTTGGCGGCAGGGGAGCCGAGCAAGGGATACGAATATCCCCTCCATCACGCGAAGGTGACGTTCGACGAAAACGCCTTGCCCGTCGGCGCGGCGCTGTATGCGGCAGTCGCGTTGAAAATATGATTTTTTTGGATTAAAAATAGAAAACGACGGGGGCAGGTATGCGTTCAACGCATACCTGCCCCCGTCTTTTTCGGCGAAAGCCGAAGATTATAAGCCCTCTTTTTTCAAGTCCTCCACCAACTCGCGCATTTCCTTTTCCCGATGCGCAGGGAAGATGATGATATGCGCTTTGGGTAGGAACTCGCCGTTTTCCATTTCCTCAAAGCAGGAGAGCTGATATTTTTTCGCCGTCTCCTTGCTCGGTTCGGCGATGACGAAGATGTTCGACAGGGGCGCGCGTTGGAACTTAATGCCGCTCTCTTTCAAAAGCCCTTCGAAAAAGACGATATTGCGTTTATAAAGATCGGGCTGGGACTTATGCATCTGCTCCACGATATGATTGTACAGCGCGAAGGCGGGAATGGAGCGTGAGCCCGACACGGTGGTGTCCTTCTGCCCGATGTAGGCAACGTTTCTGCCCTGCGGTTTTTCCGTCGCGACGAATACCGAATGCACGTCGGGGAACCCCACGTATTTGTGCATACTCACGCAGACGGAGTTGACGCCCCGTTCCTTGGCGTTCAAAAGCAGGGGTGCGTCGGTCTGATTGTTGGGGATTCCCCCGAACAGCGCCGCGTCTACGTGGATATAATGGGGAATGTTCTTCTCGCGCAGGAAATCGACGATGGCGTCCACGTTGTCGCACACGCCGTACTTGGTCGTGCCGTGGGTGAGCACGAGATTCGCCGCCGCGCCTTTGACGCGGTAGTTTTTCTCAATGCGCTCGAACAGCCGGGACAAGTCCATCACGTCGTTGCCGATCGTGGGGATTTCGATATGGGGGTAGCGGTCGGCGTACTTTTCCACCGAATAGTGGGCGGAGGCGGAGTAGTACAAAATCCCGTTCGGATTTTTGGCGAACGCCAACGTGATGCCGCAGGAGTTGCTCTCCGAGCCGCCGCTCGTCACGTACCCCCAGAAATTTTTTCCCATGCCGAACTTTTCGGCGTATAAGCCGACGATGCGGCGTTCCATATCCTTGGTGTCCATGGCGTAGTTGCCTCGCTCCTCGATATCTCCGCAATTGTTGGAGAAGGGGGAGGCGTAGTGCATGAGCAGAAGATACTGCGTCAAGGGAGAAATGGGGTTGAAATAAGCGGGATAACCGAACATATATCGCGCCGCTTTGCGGTTTTTGGCGTAAAAGGCGGTCGCCTCGCTTGCGACGGGGGTCGATTCGAACTGCTCGGCGTATTCTTTTGGTAACTGTTTCAATAATTCTTCCATGATAAGATCCTTATAGCATATCGAAGGGTATTTTTCAACGTAGGTGCCAACGAAAAGGGGGATTTCGTCGAAGTCTGTTTCGGGGAGGTGGCGATCGATGAAAAGGCATCAGAAAGGGTTGTAGCAAATTTGCTACAACCCCGTCCCTTTGGAGGGATTATTTGTCGTCGTCCTCGCCCAAGCTCTTGCTGAGCTCGTTTTGTTGTTGCACGAAGTGCTCGGTCTCCCCCGAAGGCGCAACCGATTTGATTTCCTTCGCCTGATGCACCACCACCTGCGTGAAGGGAATCCCGACGTCGTTGGCGTCGAAGATGAGCTTGATCTGGCGGTTGAGATCCCGTTGGGTCTGGAATTTCTCCTCCTCGCGGCATTGCGCGATCAAACGCAACGTGACGCCGCTTGCGCCCAACGCGGCAACTCCTTTATAGAAGGGCCCTTCGACGATGGCGGGGATCTTTTTCTTGATGACGGGCAGGTTTTCCTCGATCACCTTCTCCACGCGTTCGAGGGACTCGCCGTACTCCACGTCCACGTCGCAAATGGCGAGGGAGAGCTCGCTCGTCATATTGACGAGGGTGCGGATATCCGAGTTATTGATCACCTTGATGTCTCCGCCTGCGTCTTCGAGCTTGGTGGTGCGAATACCGATTTCTACGACGGTGCCGCGGAAAGTATCGATCACGACGACGTCGCCCACGTCGTACGTCTTTTCAAAGACGATGAACAGTCCTGCAATGATATCTTGCAAGAGGGGCTGGATTGCAAGACCTACGATCAAGGACAAGATCCCGATCCCGGCGAGCAACGCGCTCGTGTCCACGCCGAACGCCGACAAAATAAAGAATACGATGACGATGACGGCGATATACTTGATGAAGCTGCAAAGCAACGAAACGAGGGACAAACCGCGTTTCAGCCACTTAAACGAGAGGGAGAGCGCTTTGCGCACGACGTAGGCGATGCAAGTGATACATACGATATAGGAAATGGAACGCAACCAGGGGTTGAAGGTTTCCCGATCGGTGAAGATATCCACGCTCGCGTAGAATTCGCTGTCGGCGAATACGGGGATAAACCGTCCGAAAGCGACGAGAATCGTCGCCACCAGAGTCAACCCGAAGAGCACGTAGCTAAGTACGCGCATCGTCTTTTCCTGCTGATCGCAGTCTTTCCATGCTGTTTTTTTCATAAAAGTCCTCCTTTGTGAACCGTTATATTTGAATTTCACCTATCCAGATTTGTGCGCTGAACTGAACGTTTTCAAAGACGTAATTTACGCTGAGATAAATTCTGGCGGCAACGCCCGATTGTAAGCTGCTGAAAGTCAGGCAGAGGAGTCCGTCTTTCACGGTGGGATAGCAACTGGAGGAAGACGAGCCCTGATCCATATAGACGTAAAATTCTTGATTCTGATAAGGCGTAAGGTCACCCGTAGTAGGTTGCAAGATAATCGTGCCTGCGTTAACGTCCACCGTCGCATCGAACGCGAAGGGGGTCATCGTGCCCGCGGTGATCGTCTTCTCGTAGAAATTCTCCACGCCATCCACGTAATAGATGAACCGCAAGACGTATTCGCCCTCGGGTATGCCGGCTTGGAACAAATAGTAACGCACGGATAACGTTTCATCGTATCCCGAACTGCTGTCCGCCGAATCGCTTGAACCGCCCCCGCTGCCGTCGCTGCTTGTGAAAGAGGTTCCGATCGCAGACGTCTCATTGCCCTGCGTATCGTACAGCGTCATGATACAATCCCCGCTCGTGGGAAGGGATTCGTGCAAAACGAGTTCCGACACGGTAGAATCCTTCGTTTCGACGATCTGCACGAAGGGGTCGGTCGTGAAGACGTAGCTGAAAAGCTCTTCCGCCTGTTCGCTTTGCAAACGGAGCGTGTATTCCGTTTCAGGGTGGAGGTTCTCAAAGTGGAGTTGTCCGTTTTCGGGGAAGAGAATGCTTTCGAGAATGGTGCCGTCCGCCGTTGTCAGCAGGGCGGTCAAAGCCCCCTCGACGTTTTCCGCTTTCAACGCGCATTCGTAGGCGTCCAAGCCGACGACGCTCTCCTCCATCGTGAACGTGGGTTCGGGTAAGGGAGCGGGCTCGGGCGTAGGGGTAAGAGCAGGCAAGATGGGAAGTACCACCGTCACGGTGGCTGCCACGGCGGCGACGGTCGTCGCGTGTTGCGTCAGCAGCTTGACCGTTTGGGTCTGGTCTTGTTTCTTTTTATCGGAGAGAGTTTGATCCTTAGGTTTTGGCAGCTCGTCTACGGGCACGTTCTCGGAATTCGTATACGTTTCCCGACTGCGGTGCTGTTCGTCGTATCGGAAATGCTCCGAAGTCCGTTGAAACTCGTCCAAGAACGTATGAGGTCCCTTTTCCGACGTGGGTATTTTCATCTTGCTCCCTCCTTTGTGATCGTATTTCTCCGAGAATTCCCCACAGATAAATTCATTATAATAAATTTTTCCGTATTTGTCAAGAATTTCATGGATAAATAATAGGAAGCGAAAAAAAAATCTTCGGCGAAATATTTGTAAAAAAAAGAGAAAAAAATTTTTTCAACGCGTACATGGTATGCCCGTTTGATTTTGGAGTGATTATTTTTTGCTTGACATTTGCGTAAAAAAGTGATAAGATAAAAAATACAGAAACCAAGGAAAAGGTGAAACCTTATGAAAAAACTTTTGAAAGCAATTATGAAAATCGTCATAGGGCTCGTATGTTTCGTCCTGCTCGTTTTGGGCACCGTGCACTTCGGCGAACGCATTTGGATGAGCGAGTTTTATTCCAACAGCGAAAAGACCTTCGCGACCCCCGGCTCCAACGACGGCGCCGTACAGCAGGGCTTCGACTACGTGGAGAAAGACAAAGTCTTCCTCGTGGCGAGCTATATGACGGATACGACGGCATCCTCCCGCGTGTACGTGGTGGACGAGGAGGGAAAATCCTTCTACACCGAACTTTTGTATGCGGACGGCAGCAACTACAACGACCACACGGGCGGCATCGAATGCGACGGGGAATACGTGTATATCACCTATACGTCGGAAAAATACCCCAGCGGGCTTGCGGTATTCTCGTACGCGGATATTCTTTCGGGCAAGAGCGCAAAAATGCTCGGGCTGATCAACACCTACAACGACCCCGCTCATTGTTATATTCAGGGCGGCTATATGTACGCAGGTTCCTTCTATATCGCCGAAAACTATGAAACGCCTGCGCACGAGCGCATCGAAACGCCGAGCGGCGACAAAAACACTTCCCTCATCACCGTGTTCAAGATGGACGAAAGCAGCGAATTCGGCGTCAACCCCACGCCCGTGGCGGTGATTTCCACCCCCGATTGCGTGCAGGGTATGTGCTTTACGGACGACAATAAGATCGTGCTTTCGACCTCCTACGGACTTTCCGCGTCCCATCTTTTGGTGTACGATCTGGACAAGGTAGTCCCCCAAACGGGCTATACCTTCGCAGGTACGACGAACAAAGGGGAAGAATTCAGCTTTGAAAATCTTTCCGTTTCGTATCTGGATAGCGCAAGCTTGGTAGACACCATTCAAGCGCCTCCCATGGCAGAAGAGCTCGTTTACCTCGACGGCAAGATTTATATCATGAACGAATCGGCTTGCAATAAGTATATCTTCGGGAAATTCACGTCCGGCTATCACGTATACGCTTACAAATACGCAGAGAGCAAATAATTCGACTAAAATCAACCGTTCTCTGTGACACAGCTTAATGAAAAGAGCATAGTAAAAACGCCTTGCGAACCGTTCGCAAGGCGTTTTCCTTTGTAGGTTATTCGATATCCAGCTCGGGGGGAACGTCTATTTCGTCGGAGACGTATTTGCCGTTTTTCTTGCGTTGGCGCACGCACTCCGACAGTAGATATTCGATTTGACCGTTTACCGAACGAAAGTCGTCCTCCGCCCACGCCGCAATCGCATTATACAGTTTTTTAGATAAGCGTAAGGGAATTTGTTTCTTTTCGTTTTCGTCCATGATCTCGTACCTGCCTGGGTGGTTTTTTGTTTTTTAGTAGATGGATTGTGCGGTATTGCCTTAATATAAACTGCTCGTATTGACGACGGGTTGTGCGTCGTGATTGCCGCAGAGAACGACCAGAAGGTTGGAGACCATCGCCGCCTTTCTCTCTTCGTCCAGATTGACCATGCCGCCTTCGTTCAAGCGTTCGAGCGCCATTTCCACCATGCCTACGGCGCCGTCGACGATCATCTTTCTCGCGTCGATGATGGCGGACGCCTGCTGACGTTGGAGCATGACCGCTGCGATCTCAGGTGCGTACGCAAGGTAGGTGATGCGCGCCTCGACGATTTCAATGCCGGCTTCGTCCACGCGCGATTGAATTTCGTCGCGGATACGGGATGCGACCACTTCGCTCGAACCTCTCAAACTTCCTTCGTCCGCGATCCCGTCGCCCGTCGTGTCGACACCGGGTGCCACGTCGTAGGGGTACAGGCGTACGATATTTCTGAGCGCGCTGTCGCATTGTAAGGAAAGATATTCCTTATAGTTATCGACGTTGAACGCCGCTTTCGCCGTGTCGACCACTCTCCAAGTCACCGCGATCCCGATCTCCACGGGGTTGCCGAGGCAATCGTTGATCTTCTGACGGTTGTTGTTCAACGTCATGATTTTCAGGGAAATTTTCTTGTCGGGCAATACCATGGCTGCGTTCACCGCGCCTTCCAAGGAAATGGCAGTCGGGGCTTTCACGTCGCCGCTTTGGTTGAGTTTGGTCGTCGCCGCAGGGTTCACCGCAGCACAGAAAGGATTGATGGCGTAAAAACCTTCCCCCTTCAAAGTACCGATGTATTTGCCGAACAAGGTCAGAACGAGCGCTTCCTGGGGCTTGAGAACGCGGAGCCCGACAAGGGGAATCCAAGCCACGCACAAGACGATCAACGAAGGAATAAAGAGGGCGAGCCCGGCGGTTTCCGAAGCCTTGTCGACCGTAGAAATGAGGTCGTTCGACGCGTTTTCCATCATTACAATGCCGTTGATCATGCCGACGAGAGCGAGGATCAAAACGAGAATACAGCCGAGCAGTACCGCCATGCCGTGTTGTTTGTTGGTTAAAATTTTTTCTTGCATACTATGTACCTCCAAATATGCTTTTGATATATAAATGATATCACATTGTTGGAGGTTTGTCAAGGTTTTTTACAAAATTTTTTGGAATTTTTTTTAAATAATTCGTTAAATGAGGGTTTCGTATTCGGCGTAGAGATCGTCGAGGGTACGTTTGATTTCCTCGATTCGGTTGCAAATTTCCGTAAGGAGAGCGAAATCGGCGGTGACCGCAGGGTCGGACAACCGTTCGTTCAGGCGCAGATCTTCCTCTTCGAGGGTGGCAATTTCTTCCTCTATTTTCTTAATACGCGTGCGCCTGCGTGCGTCGGCAGCGCGCTCTTCCTTGCTCCGATAATATCCTTCCGCTTTGTCGGGTTTTGTCGAAAGGGTGGGGGCAGGTATTTGATTACCGCTCTTTTCCTGCGATTTTGCAAGCTGTTTTTGCGCCGTGTATTCGTCGTAGTTGCCCGTGAAAGAATGGACGTTTCCGTCTTCGAGTTCCAAGATTTTTCCTGCCAAAGCACGAATGAAGTATCGGTCGTGCGACACGAACAGAATGGTGCCGTCAAACTCCTTCAAGGCGGCTTCGAGACTCTCTCTTGCGGCGAGATCGAGGTGGTTGGTCGGTTCGTCCAAGATAAGGAAGTTCCCGTTTTCGCATTCGAATACGGCAAGGGCGAGCTTTGCCCGTTCCCCGCCCGAAAGCATACGCACCTTTTTGTCCATATCCTCGGCGACGAGTCCCGCCTGCGCCAAAATATTCCGCACCTTTGTCTGATCCCACGTCACGTGTCTGCCCCAAAGTTCGCCAAGCACCGTCTCGTTTAAGTCGAGGTTGGCGTTCTCCTGATCGTAGCAGGCGATTTTGACGAACCTGCCCAAATGTACGGCGGGGTTTTTGCCTTGGACGAGCTCTTTGACGAGGGTGGATTTTCCCGTGCCGTTGTCGCCGACGACGGCGCATTTTTCGCCGCGTGTCAAGGAAAAGCTCGCCTTTTCCAAAAGCACCTTTTCGCCTGCGCACAGCCGCAGATCGTTGACTTCCAACACCCGTTCGTAGGGTTTTTCCGCATAGGTGAAACGGAATCTGGGCGGCGGGGGAGGAAGTTGGGGCTTTTCGATAAGCTCCATTTTTTCCAAGGCAAGTCTGCGCGATTGCGCCATTTTCGTCGTGGAGGCGCGGACTAAATTCCTGTCCACGTACTCCTGCATATGCGCGCGCTCTTCCTGTTGCTTTTCGTATTCTTTCAAAAGCCGCGCCACCTTCTCCGCTTTGAGTACCTTATATTTGGTGTAATTGCCCTTGAAGGTGGAGAGTTTTTTGCGCTCGATTTCGTAGATGCTCGTGACGAGCTTGTCCAAAAAGTACCGATCGTGAGAGACGGTAAGAATGGCGCCCTTGTAAGCGGAGAGATAATCTTCCAACCAAAACAGCGTCTTCATATCGAGGTGGTTGGTGGGCTCGTCGAGAATGAGGAGCTCGGGGTCTTCGAGGAGAAGACGGCAGAGCTTGAGACGGGTTTTCTCGCCTCCCGACATGGTGTGAATGGGCTGATCGTATACGTTTTCAAAGCCCATGCCGTTGAGCACGGTGCGGATGCGGACTTCGTAATTGTAGCTGTCGCGCGCGGCGATCTGCTTGTTGAGGGATTCGTAGCGTGCGGAGAGCACGCGGTATTCGTCCGAGTCCTCGTGGGTCTTGGAGATCTTTTGCTCCGTTTCCCGAAGCGCCTCGATGGCGCGGATATCGGGGGCGAAAATTTCGCGCATTTCCTCAAAGACGGTGTTGTAGGAATCGTAACCGCCGTTCTGCGCAAGATAGCCGATACGAATGCCGCTTTTGCGGAAAAGGGTGCCGCTCTCCGGTTCCAACTCCCCCAAAATCAAACGGATGAGGGTGGTTTTCCCCTCGCCGTTTGCGCCGATGAGTCCGACACGGTCGCCTTCGTTCAAGGAAAAACAGATATTTTCCAAAAGCGAACCGCCGTTGAAGCCGAATTGTAAATTGTCCGCGGAAAGTAACATAGTCACCTCGTATAAAATTTGCGTTTTCACGCAAGGTAGTTGTATGAAAAATCGTAAAAAGCTTTGGGATAAGATGAAAAAGGCGGAGACGGAGCTCCTTTCCGCCACGCCTACGCAAGCGGCGAAACTTGTGTCGAAAATCGTCAAATGGAGGGGGCAGGTATTTGATGAACGATGATATCGCGCCGTAAGGATCGCGAAGTTCGTCGCAGTTCAAGCGAGGGAAGGGGGCTTAAAAATCCCACGAGGGGATATAGCTTTCGCCACTCGATTTGCGTTCCTGCAAGTACAGTCTGTCCTCTAAGCCTAATTCCAAAGCTTTTTCCACGACGGCGTCATACTCCCTTGCCGTAATGGGGCGGGAGAGCTCCTGATACCCTTCGATGTTTCCGAAAGGCGTGTACTGACTCATCAAACTCAGCCTCGTCGAGGGGGGCAGGTATGCGTTGAACCATTTTATGAGGGCTTTGGAGTCGCTCGTACACAGGGGCATGACGAGGTGGCGCACGATACAGCCCGAAAGCATTTTGCCCTCGTCCGTCATGCGCAGAGGTTTTGCGTTTGCCATGAACGAGATCGCTTCGCTCGCGTAGTCGAAATAGTCCTCCTTCCCCAAATAGCGTTTGGAAAGGGCGGGGGAATAGAATTTCATATCGGGCAGATAGATATCCACGTAGGGGTCGATAAGTCGCAAAGTATCGACTTTTTCATAACTTCCCGTGTTGTACACGACGGGGATTTTGGGCTTATAAATTTCAAACGCCCGTACCAGGTACGCAACGAGATGGGACGGCGTCACCAAGGACACGTTTTCCGCGCCCCTGTCTTCGAGTTCTTTGAAGATGTCCGCGAGCTCGTCGGGCGTGATCGCCTTGCCCCGTTTTGCCCTCGACACTTCGTAATTCTGACAGAACGTGCAACGCAGGTTGCAACCCGCAAAAAAGATCGTGCCGCTCCCTTTTCGGAAGGAGATGCAGGGCTCTTCGAAAGGGTGGAGATAGTATTTGGCGATTCGAAGTTCCGAGACACCGCATGCCCCCACGCCTTGCAGGCGATTCGCGCCGCATTCCACGGGACAAAGTTTGCAATTTTCCAAATCGAAAGTACGCATGATATCATTATTATAGCACGATTTTTGAAAAATTGCAAGCAACTTCGCGTAGAATAGGTTGACAAAGGGACGGGATAAGTGTATAATATTTGAGAATAAAGTAGACGACGGGCGCGTACGCCTGTGCAAAAGAGGATTTTTATGAAGAAATTTTTTACGAGTGAAAGCGTTACCGAGGGACATCCCGATAAAGTATGCGACAACATTTCCGACGGCTTGTTGGACGCGATTCTGACCGTCGACCCCAACGCCCGTACGGCGATTGAGTGCGCGGCGGCGTTCGATACCCTGCTCATTATGGGGGAAGTCACCACGACGGCGCAGATTGATTACGAGGCGAAAGCGCGCGAGATTATCCGTGAAATCGGTTACGATTTCGGTACGTTCGCGTACGATAAATGCAAGATCATCGTGGCGATCCATACGCAGTCGCCCGATATCGCGATGGGCGTCAACGCGTCCATGGAACGCAAGGCAGGCGGCGACGAAGCCGACCAGATCGGCGCAGGCGACCAGGGCATGATGTTCGGGTACGCCGTGAAGGAGACGAAGGAGCTCATGCCCCTTACGATGTCCTTGGCACACCGCATGGCAAAGCGCCTCACCACCGTGCGCAAGGAAGGGATCTTGCCCTATCTTCGTCCGGACGGCAAGACGCAGGTGACGGTGGAATACCGCGACGGTATCGCAAAGCGGGTGGATACGGTTGTCGTTTCCGCGCAGCACGATTCCGAAGTCACGCAGGAGCGCATTCGCGAAGATATCAAAAAGTACGTCATCGACGAAATCATTCCCGCCAAACTCATGGATAAAAATACGAAGATTTACGTCAACCCCACGGGCAGATTCGAGATCGGCGGCCCCGAAGGGGACAGCGGACTTACGGGCAGAAAGATCGTCGTGGATACCTACGGCGGCAGATGCGCGCACGGCGGCGGTGCATTCTCGGGCAAGGACGCGACGAAAGTGGACAGAAGCGCGGCGTACTATTGCCGTTACATCGCCAAAAACCTCGTGGCGGCAGGGCTTGCGGACGAGCTGGAAATTCAGGTGGCGTACGCCATCGGGGTAGCCAACCCTGTCTCCGTGTTCGTTGATTCCCACGGCACGGGGAAAGTCACGGACGAGCGTCTGGCGGAGATCGTCATGAAGGAATTCGATCTTCGTCCTTACTCCATCATCAAGTCCTTGGATTTGAGAAAACCCGTGTTCAGAAAGACGGCGGCGTACGGGCATTTCGGCTACAAAGGCTTCTCCTGGGAGCGCACGGACAAAGTGGACGATTTGAAGAAATATTTGTAATTCGGGCATACCATGTATGCGTTGAAATAGAAAACGGAGCTTTTCAGCTCCGTTTTTTCGTGACGTTTTACAGCAATACGATACCGTTTTCCTTGCAGATTTTTTTTGTCTCCTCGTCCCACAGGGAGACCTGCACTTCCCCGATGTGCGCCTTGTCCAAAAGGAGCATCGAAAGCCGTGATTGCCCGATGCCTCCGCCCATCGTCAGGGGGAGCTCTCCGTTTAAGAGCGCCTTGTGGAAGGGGAGCGCTCTGCGGTCGTTTGCGTTGGCTTTTTCAAGCTGTTCATCCAACGATTTTTCGTCGACGCGGATCCCCATGGAGGAGATTTCAAACGCACAACCTAATCGTTCGTTCCAGAAGAGAATGTCGCCGTTGAGCTTCCAGTCGTCGTAGTCGGGGGCTCTGCCGTCGTGCGGCTTGCCCGATTTCAGTTTATCCCCGATCTGCATGATAAACGCCGTCTTGTGCTCCTTCAAATAGGCGTTTTCCCGTTCTTTGCTCGTCAAAGTAGGGTACAAATCTTCCAGCTCCTGCGCGGTGATGAAGCTCACGTTGCGTTGTAGATCCACGTTGAGCTGCGGATAGCGGCATTTGAGGAAATCGAGGGTGTCGCAAATGGCGCCGACGATACCCTGCACCACCTTTTTGAGGTAATCTTCCGTCCGCGTTTCGCGCGTGATAATCTTTTCCCAGTCCCATTGATCGGTGTAGACGGAGTGCAAATTGTCCATCTCCTCGTCGCGACGAATGGCGTTCATATCCGTGTACAGCCCTTCGCCCTCGGAAAATCCGTACGTAGCGAGTGCCATGCGTTTCCATTTCGCCAAAGAGTGTACGACGACCGCCTCCGTCCCCGTCTCTTTAAGGTCAAACCGCACGGGGCGCTCGACGCCGTTCAAATCGTCGTTCAGACCCGTCGTCGGATCGACGAACAGGGGCGCGGAGACTCGCTTTAAGTTCAAAGCAAGACACAGGCGTTCTTCAAAAGTACGCTTCAACAGCCCGATCGCCGTCTGCGTGTCGTACATATTCAAAACCGATTGATAGCCTTTCGGCACGATGACTTTACTCATAGTTTTCCTCACTTAATCTCCCACTTTTTGGAATTTGTTCTTTCATTATAACATATTCCCCGCCTTTTGTCAACGATATTTTCAATCACAAATATCTTTGGTATCACCATTTTTAATCGATGGTATAAGGAGATTGTATATCAAAAAATGAGTATGCAGAAGGTAATGCAAAAACGTATAAAATCGCGTGCTGTTTTTCTTAAATCGAGAAGAAAAGCATTATATATATTGTAAAAGAGCATAAGCGGCGACGTAGGAAGGATTTATATTTATTCATAGAAAAGAATGTAATAATTTTCGTAAAAAGATGAAAAAGTGAAAAAATTTTTTCCATTTTGTGACAAATTTTGTTGACGACAAAATTTAATCGTGTTATAATATATAAAGATAGAGGAAGGACTCCTCGTTTACTTTTCGAAAAAAATTTGTTTAATATAAAGGAGGACAAAAAAGAATGAAAAAGTTTTTCAAGAACTTGGCCATGGCTTGCCTGGCGGCGCTCTCCTGCGTAGCAATCGGTTTGGGTACCGGTTGTGAAGCGGTGAATTCCGTTTTAGGTACCTTCGAAAGCTTGGGTGGCCACATCGGTAACGTTATTGACAAAGTCACGCATGAATGCGAATATAACGTTATGAAACACGACGCAGACAATCACTGGAACGAATGTGAATGCGGCGAAAAGGACGAAACGAGCGTAGCTGCGCACGTTTACGACAACGCTTGCGACACGACCTGTAACGTTTGCGGCGCAGAAAGAAAGGTTGCCGATCACGTTTACGACAACGCTTGCGACACGACCTGTAACGTTTGCGGCGCGGAAAGAAAGGTTGCCGATCACGTTTACGACAACGCTTGTGATGCAGATTGTAACGTATGTGGTGCAACCCGCACGCCTGCTGACCACGTTTACGACAACGCTTGCGACACGACCTGTAACGAATGCGGCGCAGAAAGAGAAATCACGCACGACTATTCCAAGTACGATTCTGATGAAACCAACCACTGGAAAGTATGTTCCGTATGTGGTGTGAAGGAAGAAGGCAGTGAAGCGGCTCATACGGGCGGTGAAGCTACGGCAACCGAACAGGCAAAATGTGAAGTTTGCGGAGCTCCTTACGGGAAAACCCTTCCTTACGTAACCGCTGCTCTGACGCTCGACGGAGACGCAACGAACGTGACCATTCCCGCAGGCAAGTATGCGCAGGTATCGGTCAACACCATGTTTGAAACGATCATGCTCAGCTTTGAAGGCAACGTCACGGTCACCGTAAACGGTGAAGAAGTAGAAAACGGCGCAATTGTAGAATACAACGTCAGATTGGGGACGAGCATCGTCGTTACCCCCGTGGACGCAACGGCAGAAACGGTTGCAACGATCAAAGCTTCTACGTACGTAGA
>JAGAJI010000008.1 GCA_017626135.1 Clostridia bacterium
GCGCTCAAACCGCGCGTGATGATTTTGGACGAATCGACGGCGATGCTCGACCCCAAGGGGCGCAAGGAAGTCATCGACGTCGTCCGCAGGCTCAACAAAGAGGAGAAGATCACGGTCATTCTCATCACCCATTTTGCCGAGGAAGCGTTGCTCGCCGATCGCGCCGTGGTCATGCACCAAGGTCAGATCGTGGCGCAGGGGTTGCCCGCAGAGGTCTTTTCTCAAAACGATTTGGAACGCTACTCCCTCGTGACGCCCCGTTCCATGCGTATCTGTCGCACGCTGAAAAAGCACGGCTTGCCCGTGGAAGAGCACATGGAAGCGGAGGGGATCGCGCGGAGTATTTCCAAGGCGTTGAAGGGCGTCCGTCCCGAGGAAATTTGGGAAACGAAGGGGGCAGGTACGCGTTCAAGAAGAATTTTGGAGGACGGGCAAGGGGGCGCGGTCGTGAGCCGTAACCTCTGCCATATCTACAACCCGAGCTCCCCGTTCGCCACGCAAGCGCTCAAAGGCGTGAATTTGGAGATTAAATCGGGCGAGTTTTTCGGAATCATCGGGCACACGGGGAGCGGTAAATCCACCTTCGTGCAGCACTTGAACGCCCTCATCAAAGTGCCCTCCGCCGAGAA
Organism: Clostridia bacterium; assembly: GCA_017626135.1. Taxonomy (GTDB): domain Bacteria; phylum Bacillota; class Clostridia; order Christensenellales; family Borkfalkiaceae; genus Scatosoma. The sequence goes on from JAGAJI010000008.1 coordinate 630, forward strand.
GAAGTACAAGGCGCCCAAACCCAAAAAGGGAGCTCCTTTGCCTCCCGAAACCACCCTCGTCGTCAACGGTTACGACCTGACGGACAAGCGGACGGATTTCAAAGAACTGCGCCGTAAAGTGGGCATGGTTTTTCAGTATCCCGAGTATCAGCTTTTTGCGGAAACGGTGTTTGAGGACGTGGAATTCGGGCTCAAAAATTTCAAGCCCGACATCGGGAAAGAGGAAGCGCATAACTTGGTGCGCGAGGCTTTGGAGACGGTGGGGCTGAACTTTGACGAGCTGAAAAATCGCTCCCCGTTCGAGCTTTCGGGTGGGCAAAAACGCCGCGTGGCGATTGCCGGCGTCATCGTGACAAAACCGGAAATTCTCGTGTTGGACGAGCCTGCGGCAGGGCTCGATCCCCTCGGCAAAGAGGAAATTATGGCGTTGCTCCATAAAATTCACAGCGACTGGTGCAAGACGGTGATCATCGTTTCCCACGACATGGACGAAATCGCCGAAAACTGTACGCGAGCGGCGGTCTTTTGCGACGGCGAAGTGCTTGAAGAGGGCACGCCGAAGGAGATTTTCGCCCGTGCGGATCTGCTCCGCTCCAAGGGACTGGACATTCCCTTTACGGCGAAAATCCAACTTGCTTTGCACGAGGACGGCGTTGAAATCGACAGCGATTTTACGACGGACGACTTCATTGCCAAAACGCTCGATTTTGCCAAAACGAAGGGGGCAGGTATGCGTTTAACGACGGAAGGAGGGCAAATCCATGAGTGAAGTCGCATTCGGCCAGTACTACCCTTCCGAGTCCTTTTTGCATAAGTGCAACCCGGCGGTCAAGATCCTCTTTTTAATCGTTTACATCACGGCGATCTTCGTGGGAAAGAATTTCTACACCCTCGCCGCGTGTGCGTTCGTATTCGTATTTTTGGCGATATTTTCGGGCGTACCCTTTAAGATGTTGCTCCGTTCGGTGAAAGCCGTCCTGTTCATGCTTTTATTCATGGTCGTGCTCAACCTGTTCTTCGGAGCCGGGGAGACGGTGCTTTGGAAATGGGGATTTCTCACCATCACGAAAGAGGGGATCTATTACACGATTTTCCTCGCGGTGCGCTGGTTTTTGCTGGTGCTCGCCTCGTCGCTTTTGACGCTGACGACGACGCCCGTCGCGTTGGCGGACGGGCTGGAAGTCCTGCTCACCCCTTTGAAACTCTTTCGATTCCCCGTGCACGCGTTGGCGCTCATTATGTCGATCGCCCTGCGTATGATCCCCATTCTGACGGAGGAGACGGGGCGCATCATGAATGCGCAGAAAGCGCGCGGAGCGGATTTTGAAACGGGCGGACTCGTCAAACGGGTCAAGGCGATCATACCGACGTTGATCCCGCTGTTGGTGAGCGCGCTCCGCCGTGCCTACGAGTTGGCGGACGCGATGGACGCGCGTTGCTACGCAGGGAGCAAGGTGCGCACGAAGTACAAAAAACTGACCTTCGGTTGGCGGGACGGCGTGGCGTTCGTCGTCGTTGCGCTTTTGCTGACGGCGGTCATTCTGCTGCGCGTATACACCCCCGCGATCCTTTGAGGATAATTCGAAACCATAAGGAGAAATCATGCGTTACGTCTTGAAAATAGCCTACGACGGCACGGAGTACGCCGGTTGGCAGAGGCAAAAGAACGCGCTTTCCGTGCAGGAGTGCTTGGAGAACGCGCTTGAACAGGCGCTTGACATCGACGTGCGCGTCGTGGCAAGCGGTCGCACGGATGCAGGCGTACACGCCGCAGGGCAGGTCTGCCATTTCGATAGCGACTCCCTCACCGTGCCGCCCGAAAAACTCCCCGATTGTCTCAACCGCTTTCTGCCGCCCGACATCCGTTTGTTGGAGGGGTGGGAAGGTAGAGACGGGTTCGACAGCAATCGAAGCGCCAAGCGCAAGACGTACTGTTATTCTCTGTACGAGAGCCGTCGGGAAATGCCTCTTTTGGAGCGATACGCCGTCCGCGTGGACGAACTCCCCAAAATAGAGGACTTGCGGCGGGTCGCCAAACTATTCGAAGGGGAGCACGATTTCAAAGCGTTCTGCGCCTCGGGCTCGTCCGTCAAGACGACGGTGCGTACCGTGTACGAGGTGAAGGTGGAAGAAATGGAAACTTTCGCCCTTCGGGTCGTAAAAATTTACGTTACGGGAAACGGTTTTTTATATAATATGGTACGCACGATGGCGGGGGAACTTCTCGATCTTGCAAGCAGCAAAAAAGCGGAAGAGAGCCTACAAAAAGCGTTCCAAACGGGGGATAGAAATCTGCTCGGCAAAACGATGCCTGCCAAAGGGCTTTTGTTGCAGAGTGTGGAATATAATCAATAAGGGAAAATATGGAGATCTATAATTTTTACAAAGTCATTACGATGTTCTTGTTTTTGGCAATACGAAACCACGGCGCAGGGAGCGCGTCGCAGCGGTTTTTGGAAGCGCGCCTCGTGCCTCTGTACGGCTGTATCGGCGGGCTGTTGCTCTTCGCGGCGGTGTTCGTGTTGCAGGGGTTCGGCATTTCCAAAATGGCAAAAAACCGTGGGTTGGAAAAACGTTGGTTGGCATTCGTGCCTTTTGTAAATATCTGGTATCTGGGCAAGCTGTCGGGCGACGGACAATTTTTCGGACAGAGAATGAAGAACACGGGTCTGTATGCGATGATCGGGCAGATCATAGCGACGGGCGTCACGTGGGCAATGATCATTTCTGAGGCATATCTGTTCTATGAATACGGCGTACCCAACGTCGTGAACGACAGCTATTGCTGGACGGGACTCACGGGCTTTGCAAAAACGGTGGAGCAGTTCTATACCGTGAGCCTCTACCTCGTGATGATTTTCCAACTCATCTGCCAAGTGCTGCTCTTCATTCTGTTGACGAGCCTGTTCAAACAGTACGCGCCGAGGAACTATTCGATATTGAGCTTTATGTGCTTGCTCGTACCCCTCGCGCGATTCTTCACCATTTTCGCCCTCCGCAACCGCAAGGCGATCGACTACGATGCCTATATGCGTGCCCGTCGCGAGGCGTACGCACGGCGGTATCAGCAAATGTACGGCCCCAACCCGTACGGAAACGGGCCTTACGGACAAAATCCTTACGGACAAAGCCAAAATCCCTACGGTCAAAGCGGCGCGGCGCAGAAAAAACCCGAAGACCCGTTCGAGGAGTTTTCTTCCGGGGCGAGCAAAAAAACGGACGGACCTTCGCAAGGCCCTTCGGATGAAAATTCAGACGGATTTTTCGATTGAAAAATAGAAAATTGAACAGAAAGACGGAAATAAGAAAAAATTATATTTCCGTCTTTTTTTTATTAAAAATAGGTCGCAAATGATTTACAGCGTCGAAATACTGTGTTATAATAATAGTACATATATAACTTTGAATTATAGAAGGAATGCGATTATGATGGAAGAAAACGTAGCCGCCATTTCCACCCCGTCGGGGCGGGGCGGCGTTGCGATCATCCGCATCAGCGGAAAGAATCCCTTGGATATAGCGGCAAAGATGTTCAAGCCCGTCGGGAAGACGAAGGTGGAGGAATTCGAACCCTACCGTATGTATCCCGGTCGTATCGACGGGGGCAATTTCGAGGACTTCGGGCTCTGCGTATATTTCCGCGGGCCCGCGAGTTATACGGGGGAGGATATCGTAGAATTTCAATGCCACGGCGGTGAAAACATCGCGCGCGGGATTTTGAAACAGACCTTCCGTCACGGCGCAAAACCGGCGGGCAAAGGGGAGTTCACCAAACGCGCGTTCCTGAACGGCAAACTTTCTTTGGCGTCCTGCGAAGGGGTTGCAGACATGATCAACGGCGAATCGGACGCCGAGGTCAAGGCGGGGTATCTTTTGTACAGCGAAAAGCTCACGGATAAGGTTCGCGCCCTGCAATCGACCTTGAAAACGTTGCTCGCGGGCATCGACGTGTCCGTGGACTATCCCGAGGAAGATATCGAGGATCAGCATATTGAGGAGTTGAAGAAGGAACTCAAAACGCTCGAATGGCAAATTTCTGCGCTCACGGCAGGCTACGCCGTGGGGAAGAAGATCAAGTCGGGGGTGACCGTCGCCATTTGCGGCAAGCCCAACACGGGGAAAAGTTCCCTTCTAAACAGGCTGTTGGGGTACGACAAAGCCATCGTTTCGAGCATAGCCGGCACCACGCGCGACGCGGTGGAAGGGACGTTGGAAATCGAGGGCAGAAAATTCAATCTTTACGACACCGCAGGGGTGCGCGAGAGCGGCGACGTCATTGAAAATATCGGGATTGAGCGTGCGGAATCCATCATTCGCAGCGCCGACGTCGTCGTGTTCGTGACGGATATTTCCGCTCGCGGAAAGACGGACGAAGAGGACGCGCGTGTGCTCGCCATGGTGGAAGGCAAGCCCTTAATCAAGGTGTTCAATAAGGTGGATATCAGCACGGACGAAACGGAGACGGATGCGGACGTGTACACCTCGGCAATCACGGGCGAAGGGATTTCAAAACTTAAGCAACTCTTATATGAGAAGGGGTTTGGCATGAGAAGCGAGGACGCGGCGTTCCTGATCGAACAACGGCACTTTGATGCGTTGGAGCGTGCGAAGGCGAGCCTTCGTAGAGGGATCGCGGCGTGCGCAAGCGAACCGCTCGACCTCATCGGGATTGACGTAAAAGAGACTTGGGACGAGCTTGGCGAAATTACGGGCGAGACGGCGACGGAAGCGATCATTCAGGAAATTTTCGAAAAATTCTGCGTAGGGAAATAATAAAACGAAGGGGGCAGGTATGCGTTTATGGTAAACTTGGAATTATATCGCGTATTCTATACGGTTGCGAAATGCGGTAGCCTTACGAAGGCGGCGGAAGAACTTTATATCTCTCAGCCTGCCGTGTCGCAATCGATTAAGCAACTTGAAAACCAGCTCGGCGTGAGTCTGTTCAACCGTACCCATCGGGGCATGGAGCTTTCCGCGCAGGGAGGCAAGCTCATCTTCAACGAAGTGGAACGCGCACTTGCGCTCTTCAACCAAGCGGAAAACCGTTTGAACGAAGTGCAAAATTCTGCGACGGGACTCATTCGTATTGGGGCGAGCGATACCATTTTCGAATACTTTCTGTCGGATAAGATCGTGGAATTTCACGAGCGTTTCCCTGCGGTGAAGATCGAGCTGGTGGCGTCCCTCTCGCCTGCGACCATTGAAAATCTCAAAGCGCATCGCTGCGACGTTGCCTTCGTCAACCTTCCGATTGCGGAGGAACCCGAGCTGACTTTGTACGGCGATTGTATGCGCTTAAACGATATCTTTATCGTGGGTGAAAAGTATAAAGAACTTGCAAACGAGGGTACCATGTCTTTGACGAAGCTTGCAAAATACCCTTTGATCGTCATGAATAAAAACACCGTGGTGCGAACGTCGCTCGAAAATTTCTTCACGGCACACGGGGTGGAATTGCAACCGTCCATCGAAGTAGGCAGTTGGGATCTGATGAAACGACTCGTGTCGTCCGGCATGGGCGTGGGCGCGATCCCTCGCGAGTACGCTTGCAACCGTATGGCAAACGGAGATCTTTTCGAGGTGAAGACGGAGCCTGCGCTTCCCGCCCGCTCGGTGGGTATGTTGCTCCCCAAAAACGCCGCGATCTCCTATGCGCTGCATTCCTTTTTGGAATATTTCAGAAAAAACGACTAAACGGCGCAAAAGTATAAGTATTATTTATAGTTTGAAAAGGATTTTATATGGCAAAACCAAATTCGAATTTGAGAAATTTTTGTATTATCGCACACATTGACCACGGGAAGAGCACGCTTGCCGACCGCCTCATGGAGCGTACGGGACAGGTCTCCCAACGCGACATGGAAGAACAACTTCTCGACAGTATGGACATCGAGCGGGAGCGCGGCATCACCATTAAGCTTACCCCCGTGAGAATGTACTATACGGCGAAGAACGGGCAGGAGTACGAGTTCAACCTCATCGATACTCCGGGGCACGTGGACTTCACCTACGAAGTCAGCCGTTCCCTTGCGGCGTGCGAAGGGGCGATTTTGGTCGTGGACGCCACGCAGGGAGTCGAGGCGCAGACGCTCGCCAACGTGTATCTGGCGCTGGAAAACAATCTGGAAATTTTGCCCGTCATCAACAAGATCGACTTGCCCAGTGCAAGGGTGGACGAGGTGAAAAAGGAGATCGAAGACGTCATCGGGTTGGACGCGGAGGGGATCCCTTGCGTCTCCGCCAAGGAGGGGACGAATATCGAGGATCTGCTCGAAGCGATCACCGAATATTTTCCTGCACCCGACGGGGATACGGAAAAGCCCCTCAAAGCGCTCATCTTCGACAGCTATTACGACAATTATAAAGGCGTCATTCTCTTCGTGCGCATCATGGACGGTAGGGTACAGGTAGGCGACAAGATCAAAACCTTCCTCTCTTCCGCTACCTACGACGTGACGGAAGTCGGGGCGTTCGCGCCCAACCCCACCCCCAAGGATAAGTTGGAGGCGGGGGAGGTCGGGTATATCGCGGCGTCGATCAAGTCCATTCAGGACGTAGCGGTGGGCGACACGGTGACGAGCGCCGTAAATCCTGCGCTTGAACCCTTGCCCGGATACAAGAAGGTGCAGCCCGTGGTGTTCTGCGGGATCTACCCGCTCGACGGGAGCAAGTTCAACGATTTGAAGGACGCCATTTTGAAGTTACAGCTCAACGATGCGTCCCTCATTTTTGAACCCGACAACTCCGTTGCGCTCGGCTTTGGATTCCGTTGCGGATTTTTGGGGCTTTTGCATATGGAAATCATTCAGGAGCGCATCGAACGGGAGTTTAACCTCGACATCATCACGACGGCGCCGTCGGTTAGCTACCACGTGCATAAGACGGACGGCACGGAGTTTTTCGTCGACAACCCGTCCCATTTGCCCGACCCTTCGGACATCGAGTATATGGAAGAGCCCATCGTCAAAGCGGAAGTGTACACACCTCCCGATTACATGGGTTCGGTCATGGATTTATGCAAGGAAAAGCGCGGTGTGTTCAAGAACATGACGTACATGGACGAACGGCGGGTGAAGCTCGAATACACCCTGCCGTTGAATGAAATCGTGTACGACTTCTTCGATAGTCTGAAATCGAGAACGAAGGGGTACGCAAGTTTCGATTACGAGCTTGCAGGGTATCAGAAATCCAAACTCGTGCGGCTGGATATCTTGCTCAACGGGGAGATCTGCGATGCGCTGTCCATCATCGTATTCGAAGGCAGAGCGTACGAGCGCGGCAGAACGCTGTGCGAAAACCTGAAAGAGGCCATTCCCCGTCAGCTCTTTGAAATTCCCGTACAGGCGGCAGTCGGCGGCAAGATCATTGCCCGCGAAACGGTCAAAGCCGTGCGTAAAGACGTGCTTGCCAAGTGCTACGGCGGCGATATCACCCGAAAGCGCAAGCTCCTCGAAAAGCAGAAAGAGGGCAAAAAGCGTATGCGGAAAATGGGTTCGGTGGAAGTGCCGTCCGAAGTCTTTATGGAAATTCTCAAAACGAACAAGGACTGAGTTTCTGCACTTCCGATAGGGGCGATCAGAAAAAATGAGTAGGGCAGGTATGCGTTGAATGAATTTTTTTGAAAAAGTTTACGAGGCGGTTAAGAAAATTCCCAAGGGCAAAGTTGCCACCTACGGACAGATCGCACACGCCGTCGGGGCACCGAGAGCGGCGCGGCAGGTGGGCTGGGCGCTCCACGTCAATCCCGCGCCCGGGATCATTCCCTGTCATCGGGTCGTCAACCGTATGGGACGATTAGCGCCTGCCTTTGCTTTCGGCGGCGAAAAGACACAAGCAAGTCTTTTGCGCGCGGAAGGCGTGGAAGTAAGCGAGGAATACATCGTCGATTTAACCAAATATTTAGCAGAAGAAATTATAGTAGAATAGAGGAAAAAAGTATGCCGGGAATTTACGTTCATATTCCGTTTTGCAGACACAAATGCACCTATTGCGATTTTACGTCCTATCCCGATAAAATCGACTACGCCGAAGCGTACATGGCTTGCCTTTATAAGGAGCTGAAAATGCGGGGCGAGGAACTGAAAAATTACGAATTCGACACCGTCTATTTTGGTGGCGGTACCCCGTCCTATATTCCACCCAAACTCATTTTGGGTGCAATGAATCAGATTCGGGCTTGCTTCAAGCTCAAAAAGGATGCGGAAGTGACCTTGGAGCTCAACCCCGGTACCATCGGGGAGAGCAAGGTAAAAACCTACCTTGCGGCGGGGATCAACCGCTTTTCCATCGGCTTGCAGACGGCGATTGACGAACAGCTTGCCGACCTTGGACGTATTCACAACGCACGCGATTACGTGTACGCCACCAAGCTTTTGGAGGGGCAGAATTTCAGCACCGACATCATGCTCGGGCTGAAAAATCAGACCAAGGAAGATATCAAAAAAACGATCGACCTCGCGCACGCGTGCGGTTCCAAGCACATATCCATGTACGCGTTGACGGTGGAAGACGGCACGCCCATCTACACCGATTACCTCAACGGCGAGCTCCCCGATTCGGACGAAGTCGCCGAGATGTACGAGTACGGCAGGGCGCTGTTGGAGGAGAAGGGCTACAAGCGTTACGAGGTGTCCAACTTCGCGATTCCCGGGTTCGAGAGCAAGCACAACCTCAACTACTGGAAGCGCGGCGAATACGTCGGGGTCGGCGTGTCCGCAAGCTCTTTCATAGCGGGCGTGCGTCTCACCAACACCTTCGATTTGGACGAATACATGAAATGTATCATTTCAGGTTTCTATCCTGCGGTGACGAGCGAGCGGGTGGAGCTTAAAGACGCAAAGTTCGAGTTTGTGATGCTCGCCCTCCGCACGAGCGCAGGGCTCTCCATGAACGAATACAAGGAGACGTTCGGCAACGCTTTGGCAGAAGACTTCCCGAACGCTTTGAAAAAGACGGTGAAATATTTGGAGCTCGACGGTGATCGCCTGAAAATCAAGGACGAGTACTTGTATGTGCAGAACTCCATTCTCGTGAACTTTTTAGAGGAGGAAGGAGAATGAGACTACTCATCATTCGCCACGGCGACCCCGATTACGAGCACGATACGCTGACGGAAAAGGGGCACAGAGAAGCAAAATTGCTTGCGGAAAAATTCAAAAAGGAAAAGATTGATTTTATCTATTCCTCTCCCTTAGGTAGGGCAAAGGATACAGCCATGTACGCGGCGAACGCGTTGAACATGACAAATCAAGTCGTGATTGAACCCCTTTTTAGGGAATTTAATGTGGACAAAGCCGTGGTGCTCCCCGACGGGACGGAGCGACATTTGATTTGGGATTTGCTCCCCGAATACTGGACAAAACAGGCGGAGTTTTACGACCGCGAAAAATGGAAGACCCACCCGGCTTTGCAGCAGGGGGACGTAGTGAAGTATTACGAAGCCGTCGTAAACCGCTTGGATGAGATTTTAGAGGCGCACGGGTATCGACGGGAGGGCGGTTACTACCGCGTCGAAAAAGGGAATACGGACACGGTGGCGATTTTCTGCCATTTTGGGTTGGAGATGGTGTTGCTTTCCCATCTTTGCAATATTTCTCCCTTCCCTTTATTGCATCACTTTACGGCGCTGACGAGTTCGGTGACGACCTTGTATACCGAGGAAAGAAGGCAAGGGATTGCTACCTTCCGTTGCTCGGGATTCGGGGATATTTCTCACTTATACGCAGGGGGGGAAGAGCCCTCGTTTTCGGCAAGATTTTGCGAGAACTTCGGGAACGGCGATCGGCAAGATTGAAAAAAGACATAGGCAGGTATGCGTTGAAATGAAAAAACACGTAAAAGTAGCGGCGGCGTTGCTCTTTGAAAACGGCAAAATTTTCGCGACGAAACGGGGAGAATCTCCCTATCTTTACGTCGCGCATAAATACGAATTTCCCGGCGGCAAAATCGAGGAAGGGGAACGGGGCGAGGACGCGGTCAAGCGCGAGCTCAAAGAGGAACTCGATATGGACGTGCAAGTGGGCGGCTTGTACGCTTGTCACACCTTCGAATATCCCGATTTCATCATCACCCTCTCCCTTTACGAGTGTGAGGCGCAGTCCGATTTCGTTTTGAAGGAACACGAAAGTTATAAATGGCTCGCACCCCATGAATTGAAGGGAGAGGAATGGGCGCCTGCGGACGCGGATATTTTGGGCTCGTTGAAACGGGTATTCGGAGGATTGGATTGATATGAAAAAAGACAATATTATTTTGATCGGTATGCCCAGCTGCGGCAAGACGACGATCGGCACGGAGCTTTCCAAAAAAATCGGCTACGGCTATATCGACAGCGACAGCGTCATCGTCGCGCGCGAAGGAATGCGTTTGCCTCAAATCATCGAGGCGAAGGGCAGAGAGGGTTTTCTCGATGTCGAAGCGAAAGTCAATGCGGAGCTCTGCGCCAACCGCTGCGTCATCGCCACGGGAGGGAGCGTGATCTATCGTGATTACGCCATGCAAAAACTTCGCGAGCTTGGCACGTTGGTGTATTTGGAACTCACGTACGAAACGGTGGAAGAAAGGCTTGGCGATTTGAAACAGCGCGGCGTTGCCATCAAAGAGGGGTTCACATTGCGCGATTTGTACGAGGAGCGCAAAGTGCTCTATGAAAAGTATGCGGATATTTCCGTGAAGTTGGACGGCAAAACGATTGCGGAATCGGTGGAAGCCGTCGCAAAGGCGATTGAAAAATGAAGGATTTGAGAATCGCCGTCTACGGCGCGGGCGCGATGGGTACGGTGCTCGGCGCGCTCCTGACGAAGGGCGGTTTACCCGTCGATTTGATTACGAGAAATGAAACGCACGTAGCAGGTATGCGTGCAAACGGCGCGATCATCGTTTGCGAGGCGGACGGAACGGAGTTCACGCAGACGGTGAACGCCCTCTTTCCTCATGAAATGACGGGGAAATACGACGTAATTTTCCTCATGACCAAGCAACGCTGCAACGAAGAGATTTTGACGGGACTCCTGCCTCACCTCAAAGCGGACGGCGTCGTGTGCACCACGCAAAACGGTTTGCCTGAGGAAAGCGTGGCGAAAATCGTCGGTTTTCATCGTACATACGGTGCGGCAACTTCCTACGGCGCCACCTTTTTAGGCGGGGGCAGGGTTGCGTTGACTTCCAAAATCGAGGCGATGCGCATGGAAGTGGGCGGCTACAAAAACGACGGCGCAAAAACGGACTTGCTCGTGGAAATTCTCTCTTACGCGGGCAAGGCGATAGGGAACGAAGCTTTCGTGAAAGCCACGGACAATTTAGAAGGGGCACGGTGGTCGAAGCTTGCCGTCAACGCCGCCTTTTCGGGACTTTCCGTCCTGACGGGCTTGACGTTTGGAGAAGTGGCGAAAAGGCGTAAGAGTAGAAAACTCGCACTCGGCATTCTTCGGGAGTGCATGGCGGTTGCCAAAGCGCAGGGGGTGACGCTTGCGAAAATGCAGGGTCACGATATGGAAAAATTGCTTGGCGGAAATACGCCTTTTCGTAAACTCATCGCGTACATGGTATTGCCTTTTGCGATGAAAAGTCATAAAAAATTAGTTTCGGGTATGCTCAAAGACGTGCAAAACGGTAGGTGTTGCGAGATCGATTTCGTGGACGGTATCGTCGTCGAAACGGGCGAAAAAGCGGGCGTGGAAACACCCCTTTGCCGAAAGGCCGTGGAAATTGTGCACGGCATTGAAGAGGGAGTTTATAAAATCAGTTATCAAAACGTCGACCTTTTTGATTGACAAGGTCAGTCGTAAGTGATAAAATAGACGAGAAAAAATGTAAGAGGTATATAAAATTATGGATTGGAACAAACTCGCGGACGTGCTCGTTCCCGACGAAAACGTAAAACCGCTCGATTATTATGAAACGCTGTATCCCGAACGCGACCTGCCCAAGGGCGCGCAGGTCACCCGTCTGGCGCCCAGCCCCACGGGCTTTATCCATTTGGGCAACCTGTTTGTGGCGATTGCCAACGAACGCATCGCGCACCAGAGCGGTGGGCTCATGTATCTGCGCATCGAGGACACCGACTTGAAACGCAAGGTGGACGGGGCGGTAGACGCCGTGAAGAATGCGCTCAAGTATTTCGATATTCGTTTCGACGAAGGCGCGGAGATCGAGGGAGCGGAAAACAAATACGGTCCCTACTATCAAAGAGAGCGTGCGGAAATTTATCACGCGTACGCAAAGGACTTGATTCGTCGCGGACTTGCGTACCCTTGTTTCTGCACGGAAGAGGAGCTTTCCGCGCTCCGTGAAAAGCAGACCGCCGAAAAGAAGATTACGGGCTATTACGGCGAATACGCCGCTTGCCGCAATCTGACGGAAGAACAGATTTACGAAAACCTCAAAGCGGGCAAGCCCTACGTCATTCGTTTGCGCTCGCAGGGGAATGCGGAGAACAAGCTCCCCTTCCACGACGAGATCAAAGGGGACATCACCGTCACCGAGAACGACCAGGACGTCGTTATCTTAAAATCGGACGGAATCCCCACCTACCATTTCGCGCACGCCATCGACGACCATTTCATGCGCACGACCCTCGTCATTCGTGGGGAAGAATGGCTCGCCTCCCTGCCCATTCATATCGAACTTTTCGACGTGCTCGGCTTCCGCAGACCCAAGTACGGGCACAACTGCTCCTTGCAGAAGATGGACGGCGAAACCCGTCGTAAACTTTCCAAGAGAAAGGACCCCGAGCTCGGTTTGGAGTTTTACCGCCAAGAGGGGTATAATGCTCGCGCGGTGAAAGTCTATATGCTCACGTTGCTCAATTCCAACTTCGAGGAATGGTACATGAAGAACCCCGACGGTAAGTTGGAAGATTTCAAATTCTCCATCAACAAGATGGGCAAGAGCGGTGCGCTCTTCGATTTGAACAAGCTCAGCGACATTTCCAAGAACGAGCTGGCGAAACTCTCCGCCGAGGAGATGTTCGATGTCTTGCAGGACTGGGCGAACGAGTTTGGCACGGACGCACAGAAAACCTACTTTGCGGATAAGGACTATATGCTCAAAGTCCTCACCCTTTGCATGGGCATCGGCGGCAAGAAACGCAGAAAGGATTTCACCACCTCCAAGCAGGCGATGGAATTTATCGCGTACTTCTTCGACAACACGTTTGCGCCCGAATACGCGTACAGATTTGACAATGCAACCGTCAAGAAGATTTTGCAGGAATTCAAAGCGACCTACGCGTACGAGGACGATATGCCCACTTGGTTCGATAAGGTGAAAGCGGTGGCGGCGGCGAACGGGTTTGCGACGGATATGAAGGCGTACAAAGCGGATCCCACGGCATACCCCGGCAACGTTTCGGACGTAGCGGAGATGCTCCGTATTGCCATGACGGGACTTGCCAACACCCCCGACCTTTGGACGATTATGCAGATTTTGGGCAACGAGCGCACGCTCGCCCGTCTCGACAAAGCGATCGAAAACTTGTAATTCTTGTCAGCCACGAAAGCGTGGGGTGGATTTATGAAAGGACGGAAAAAAGGGTGGAAGGCGGTTTTGACCGCCGTACTCGGCATAACGTTTGTATGCGTTGCGCCGATTGCGTTCTTTTCGGGTTGCTTTCTCTTGGGAATAGGCGGGAGCGACGCGGAGTTGAAAACGCCTTGGGATAAAGTAATCGAGCGCGAGCTCGATTTGGAAATCAAGGGGGATTTGGTGGAATATACCGACGACCACGGCGGATTTCTCGGCGACGGGCTCACCTATATCTGCGTGGACGTTTCCAAGTCGGAATTGCACATAGAGGGCACCCATGGCTGGAATGAACTTCCCATGACGGAGTCCATTCACACGATTTTATACGGTAGCGAAACGCACGGTGCGCTTCGGGAGAGCTTTGATTTTGAGCTCCCCGATGCGCAAAACGGGTACTATTATTTCTATGATAAACAGACGGGTGCTTACACGGACGAGGGGATACTCGGACGCCCCTCCTACAATTTTAAGTTTGCCATGTACGACTTGGACGAAATGAAATTCTATTTCATCGAATTTGATACCTAAGACAATACGATACGCAAGGGAGAGCGAACGGCTCTCCCCTAATTTTTGAGAGAAACGCAAAATAGCAGAAAACCATTGACAAAAGATAGGCGTTATGGTATAATGGCTATAACGTTATATTTTTTACGCAAAACGGGTCAGTCGCTCCGTCTTATAAGGAAAAGGGCGAGAAACTTTGTTTTATGCAAATTTATTAACAAGGAAAAGGTACATAATGTTAGAAGTTAAAAATTTATCAAAA
>JAGAJI010000009.1 GCA_017626135.1 Clostridia bacterium
CATTGCGCGGGGCGGCGTTTGGATTCTTTAAGATTAGTAAACGAATAAAATTTTCTAAGGAGATAGAAAACTGTTTGGTGAACTTGTTGACAAAATCAAAAACGTATAGTATAATAAACAAAACAGCGCCGTACAGGCGTAAAACGAAAGAGGTATGTTATGGAGAAAAAAATCAAGGGAATTAAGAAATTTTTTGAGGAATTTCAGAAGTTCATCACCCGTGGGAACGTGTTGGATATGGCAGTCGGCGTCATCGTCGGCGGCGCGTTCACGGGCGTCGTCAACGGGCTCAGCAATTATATCTTAAAGCCCATTATCAACTGGTTGTTGTCCATCTTCTTGCCGGAAGAGGGGCTGGCGGGCGCCGTTACGTTTTTGCGTAAAGTGATGATGAGCTCGACGGACGCAAACGGCGTTGTGACGGAAGTCGTCGATATGGCGAATTCCATCTATATCGACTGGGGTTCTTTCATCAGCGCGATCATCAATTTCCTGTTGATTGCCTTTACGTTGTTCGTGATCGTGCGTATGATCAATAAATTCCACGACACACGGGAAAAAGCGTTGTCGGGATTCCAGCTCGGGGAACGGAAAGAGATCGCAAAAATCCGTAGAGAACGGAAGGTGAGCAAGCAAGAGGCGAAAGCGATCTACGAGGCGATGGTTGCCGAGGAGAAAGCGCGCAAAGCCGAAGAGGATCGTCTGGCTGCGGAGAAAGCGGCGGAAGAAGCTGCGGCGGCGGAAGCAAAAGCGACGGCAAACACCAGACTTTTGGAAGAAATCCGCGATTTGTTGAAAGCAGGCAAAACGGAATAATCGTATGGAAAACGTCGTCCTGCACTCTGTGCGGGACGATTTTTGTCGGCTCACATAAATTGCGGTCGCAAATAAATTTTGTTCCAAGTCTTGACAAAAGAGGAAATAAATAGTATAATGATCGTATAAAATCGAAGGGGAATACTTTTATGAAGAATAAATATAAATCCGCAGGTGTTTGGAATATCCTTTGCGGCGTACTTTTTACAATCGCTTACATAATTCCGATCGTGTGCTTGGGCGTGAACATGTTTGACTGGGGAGATATAGCCGCGAGCTCGTTTTATTTCGCAATCGTGCTCTTCTTCTCCGTCTATTTATGGGAGTCGCTGATCATGTTTCCCTTCTTCATGATTTTGACGGGCAGTGAGATGATTTCCAGGCGCAAGAAGGGGGCAGGTGTGAAAGCATTGATCGTTTTCAACGCGCTCTTTAAGCTTTTGGCGGTGGCGTATGACTTGAGTTTGGGCTATCTATATTTGACGGCGCCGGCGCTCGTACTTTGTGGTGTCGCCCTGATTGGGACGGCAGCTTTTATACTTATTTCAGTCGTGATGGATATCCGATCGCTCTTTCAAAGGAAGAGCAAAAAGAGGGGATAAGAGGCGGATGCGATACGAGACGGTATAAAGCGGCGGGAATTTGAGAAGAGAAGAAAATTATCAAAACGCCTGAAAAACCGTTGACTTTTTTGAAAACTTTTACTATAATATACGTAATATAGAAAGGCAATGAAAAAGTTGGCGTTTTTCAACCGTCCTTCTGAAAGAGATTCTATCCGTAGGCTGAAAGGTAGAAAGAAGGAGAAAGACGACCGTTTCGCTTTGGAGCCGTCCTTTTGAGCCCGAACGACGGGGGTAGGGAGGACCGTAACGCCACGTGACGGCGGAAAGAAGGCGCAAAATAGTTTGCGTGAAAGCAGGTGGTACCGCGGAATTTGTTCGCCCTGCGTGTTGGAAAACACGCAGGGCGTCTTTATTGTTCTCGCCCTACGGGCGATGAAACGCCTGCGGCGTTGGTGCGCAAGCTTTGCTTGCCTTCCGATATGGGGAGCTTTCCCGAACCATTCGTTAATAATTTCGTTGTAATACGGAGGATAGATATGAAAGAAAAAATCGAAAGCTTACGTGCGGAGATCAGGGATTTGATCGCGCAAACCCAGACGGGGAAAGGACTTTACGAAGTTAAGGTCAAGTTCCAGACTGCGCTGAAAGGGATCATGAGCGGCATGAAGGATTTGCCCAAGGAAGAAAAACCGACTTTCGGAAAAATCGTCAACGAGTTCAAACAGGCGATGGAAGCCCAGTTCGAAGAACGCGCCGTCGTCGTCAAGAAAATGGAGCTCGAAGCGCAGTATGAAAAGGAACGCATCGACATCACGATGCCCGGGAAAGCCTACAAAGCAGGCGCTCTGCACCCCATCACGCTCGTGAAAAACGAGCTCATCGACATCTTTGCCGGCATGGGGTTCAAGGTGTTTGAGGGTCCTGAAATCGAAACGGACTACTACAATTTCACCGCGCTCAATACTCCCAAGGATCACCCTGCGCGCGATATGCAGGACACCTTCTATCTTGCGGACAACCTCCTTCTCCGCACGCAGACTTCCGCAGGGCAGATCCGCGTCATGGAGCAGGACGCGCCTCCCATTAAAATCCTTTCGCCCGGTCGGGTATTCCGTTCGGACGACGACGCGACCCATTCGCCCATGTTCCATCAGATGGAAGGGCTCGTCGTGGATAAGGGCATTACCCTCTGCGACTTGCAAGGTATGCTCGCGGAATTTGCGCGCAAGATGTTCACTTCCTCGACGAAAGTCCGCCTTCGTCCTTCCTACTTCCCCTTCACCGAACCCAGCGTAGAAGTCGATTTGAGCTGTTCGGAATGCGGCGGTAAGGGTTGCCGTCTTTGCAAGGGCACGGGCTGGATCGAAGTGCTCGGCGCGGGCATGGTCAATCGCCGCGTGCTCGAAAATTGCAACGTAGACCCCGACGTGTACACCGGCTTTGCCTTCGGTATGGGCATTGAGCGTATCGCCATGCTCAAGTACGGCATCAACAACATCAAGACGCTGTTCGAGAACGACACCCGTTTCTTGGAACAGTTTGAGGACTAAGGAGGTAGGGACATGAAAGCACCTTTCAGTTGGTTAAAAGATTACGTAGACATCGATATTACTGCGCAGGAGCTTGCGGACAAACTCTTCTCCTGCGGTTTTGAGGTGGAGGAACTTGCCTACCTCGGCGAAAAGATCAACCGCGTCGTCGTCGGCGAGGTGAAGGCGCTCACTCCCCATCCCGACAGCGACCATATGCAGATTTGCGTGGTGGACTGCGGCGAATACGGGCACGATTTGCAGATCGTCACGGGCGCGCCCAACGTATACGTGGGAATGAAAACGCCCTGCGCGCTCGACGGCTCGACGGTGGTGGAGAGCAATCCCCAAATGCTTGAAAAGAACCCCGACGGCATCAAGAAGATCAAAAAGGGGAAACTGCGCGGCGTGGAATCCTTCGGTATGCTTTGCTCGGGCGAAGAGCTCGGCATCAACGACGACTTCTATCCCGGCGCGGAAGTCAACGGGCTTCTCGATTTGGCGAAGGACGCACCCGTGGGCGAGGATATCAAGAAAATCGTCGGGCTCGACGACTGGATTTTTGATATCTCCGTCACGGCAAACCGTCCCGACTGTCAATGCATTTTGGGCATCGCGCGCGAAGTGGCGGCTGTCCTTAAAAAGCCCCTCAAAGAACCCGACTATTCCTATACGGCGCATAAGTCAAGTGCGGCTCCCGTCACCGTGGAAGTCCTTGCACCCGAACTTTGCCCCCGTTACGTAGGGCATTACGTGGAGAATATACAGGGCGGCGTTTCGCCCGCGTGGATGAGAAAGCGTCTCGCCCTTTCGGGCATTCGTTCCATCTCCCCCGTCGTGGATATCACCAACTTCGTCCTTTTGGAAATGGGGCAGCCCATGCATGCGTTCGACGCGGACGAAATCGGCGGCAGAACAATCATCGTGCGCAGAGCAACGCAGGGTGAGAAGATCGTCACCTTGGACGAAAAGGAATTCACCCTCACCCCCGACAACCTCGTCATTTGCGACGGCACCAAACCCGTGGCGCTCGCAGGGATTATGGGCGGCTTGAACAGCGAGATTAAGGACACGACGAAGAACGTATTCTTCGAGTCCGCGAAATTCGCAAGGGACAACGTGAGAAAGACCTCGCGCGCTTTGGGGCAATCCTCCGATTCCTCCTCCCGCTTTGAAAAGGGCGTGGACGCGTACACCAACGCGTTCGGCATGGCGCGCGCCCTGCACCTTATCGAAGAGCTTGGTTGCGGCACGGTCACCGAACTTTGCACGGACGTTTGCGCGGCGGATCTGACGCCCCGCACCATGACGGCGAGCGTCGCGAAAATTAACGCGCTCCTCGGCATCACCGTTCCCGACGAAGAAATCCTTTCTATCTTGGAAAGATTGAACTTCAAACCCGTCATCGACGGAGATAAACTCACCGTGGAAATTCCCGGTTACCGCGACGACGTGGACGGCTATCCCGATTTGGCGGAAGAGGTCATTCGTATGTACGGTTACGACCACATCACACCCACCTTCCTGAATGCGGCGCAGGTCACCGACGGCGGACTTACCGATGCGCAGAAGAAGGAACTTCACCTGAAAAATATTCTCAAAACGCAGGGCTTTATGGAGGCGTATAACTATTCCTTCTATTCCCCCAAAGATTTTGATTTGATGAAACTGCCCGAGGATGCGGCGGAACGCAACGCCGTGCGTATTCTCAACCCCATCAGCGAAGAACTCTCCGTGATGCGTACCTTCCTCGCTCCCTCCATGCTCATGAACGCCGTGCGCAATATTCGTCGCGGCAACGACGAGGGGAGAGAGTTCGAAGTGGCGAATATCTATCTTCCCCGCAACACGGCGGAAAGCGAACAGCCCGAAGAGAGAAAACACCTCGTGCTCGGCATTTGGGGCGGCAAGCAGGATTTTTTCGATATGAAGGGCGCCGTGGAATACTTGGCAAGCGCTTTCCATTTGAATTTCACCTTCGTGAGAGCGCAGAAACCCTACCTGCACCCCGGCGTTTCCGCGGAGATTATTTTAGACGGAAAAACGGTCGGCTGTATCGGGGAGCTTGATCCCGGGATTGCAGCTTCGCTTGGGCTTGATAAGAAAGTGTATCTTGGCGAACTCGATCTGAATGCTTTGGAGTTGGACGATCGCGTACGCTACACCAACCTGCCCAAATTCCCCGCGGTCAAGCGCGACCTTGCGCTCATCGCGGACGAGGCGCTCACCTGCGCGCAAATCGAGGACGTGCTTATGCACTCCTGTAAGTACGTGACGGAAGCCAAACTCTTCGACGTGTATCGTGGCGGTCAGGTGCCCGAAGACAAGAAGAGCATGGCGTTCACCCTGACCTTCACCCCCGACGCTAACGTGGAGAAGGCGTTCACGCCCGAGACTTTGGACGGATACGTCAAGAAGATTTTGGGCAACCTCAAATGCAAGCTCGGCATTGAGCTCAGATAATCGTGAAACGAGCACAGACTATCCAAAACTTCGGTTTTTTCAACGTAGACAAGCCGTCGGGGATCGTATCCTCGGCGGTTGTCAATAAGATCAAATGGCTCTCGGGCGTACCCTGCGGACATATGGGTACGTTGGATCCGCTTGCAAGCGGCGTCCTGCCCGTCGGCGTCGGCAACGCCACGCGGCTGTTCGATTACTTCTTGGAAAAACGAAAAGAGTATATCGCCGAGTTCACCTTCGGCGTGGATTCGGACACTCTCGATTCGACGGGAACGCTCGTACGAGGGGGGCAGGTACCCGACGAACGGAAAATCGAGGGGGTATTGCCCACCTTTTTCGGGGATATCATGCAGGTGCCGCCCAAGTACAGCGCGAAGAACGTGAACGGTCGGCGCGGGTACGATCTCGCACGCGCAGGGATCGACTTCGAACTTTCCCCCAAGCAAGTCCATATTTACGGTATGGAGCTTATGGGCAGGGTGGAAGGCAAGGAGGATACCTTCCGCATCAGAATTTCTTGCGGCGGCGGCACGTATATCCGTTCCCTCGCCCGCGATATTGCGGCGGCGCTTGGAACCAAAGCGGTGATGAGTGCGCTCCGTCGCACCAAGAGCGGTATTTTTACGGCGGAGAACGCCTTGCCCTTCTCCTTTTTTGAAGGAGAGCCGAGCGTGGAAGAGCTGGAAAAATACCTGATCCCCACCGAAAGCGTGTTGACGTTCGCTCGGTTGGAATTGAACGAAAAACAGGAGAAAAAGCTCCTGCAAGGGCAGCAGGTATGCGTTGAAGTGCAGGACGGCACCTATAAAATCTATGAAGACGAACGCTTTTACGGCTTGGCGGAAGTTCGGGAGGGCAAAGCGAAGGCAAAGACGAAGTTATGTTAAAGACGGCGCAGTTGCAGGGACAATCGAATAGAAAGGGCGTCGCGCTCCTCCTCGGCGGGTTCGACGGATTGCACGTAGGGCATCGTCGGCTGTTGCAAAAGGCGCAGGAAAGCGGTCTCCCCGTCGGGATCATGACCATCGTAGGCGGCAAGCAGGAAAGCGCGCTGTTCACCGTGGCGGAGCGGGAGCAGATTTTCAAAGACGCAGGCGTGGGTTTTGCGTTCGAACTCGAATTTTCGGAAATCAAGAACTTGACGCCGCAGGCGTTTTTAGACCTGTTGCTCCGAGAATTTGACCCCAAACTCTTCGTTTGCGGCGAAGATTTCCGTTTCGGCGCAGGGGCGAAAGGTACGCCCGAATTTCTCAAAGCCCATACCCAGGTATGCGTGGAAGCCCTTCCGCTTGTGGAAATGGACGGGGTGAAGGTGAGTTCTTCCCATATTAAAACGTTGCTTTCTAAAGGGGAGATCGAACGCGCCAACGCGCGGCTCAAACGTCCCTTTTTCCTCATGGGTAAGGTCGTGGAGGATCGCAAGGTGGGCAGGACGATCGGCTTTCCCACGGCGAATATTTTTTATCCCAAAGATAAGTATCCCTTGAAACAGGGGGTGTACGAAACGCTGACGGAAGTGGACGGCACGGCGTACAAGGGAATTACCAACTTCGGCGCGCGCCCCACCTTTGCCGACGAAACCGTGTTGACGGAGACCCACCTCATCGGGTACGAAGGGGATTTGTACGGACGGGAATTGTCTGTGCAGTTTACGCGCTATCTTCGCGATATCCAAAAGTTTGAAAGCGCGGAGAAACTCAAAGAACAATTGACGAAAGATATAAGGCAGGTAAAAAACCATGATTAAATTCGGTCCCAGCGGGAATTGCGAGAGCTTTTACGCGGAAGGGTATAGCGGCACGGAGGAGTCGGCGGCGTTCGTGAAAAAACGCGGCTTGGATTGCTTTGAATATTCCTTCGGCAGAGGGGTGAGAATGTCGGAGGACAAGGCGATCGCCATCGGCGAGGCGTTCCAAAGAGAGGGGGTGGAGATTTCCGCCCACGCGCCCTATTTCGTCAATTTCGCCAACCCCGACGACGAGATGGCGGCAAAGTCCTACGGGTACGTTTTGGACAGCGGCAAAATGCTCAAACTCATGGGCGGCAAACGGGTGGTGTTCCACCCCGCCGCGCAGGGCAAGGCGAGTCGCGAAGAGGCGGTATCGCTCACCGAGGACAGGTTGAAAATTTTGCGCGATTATATCTATTTGAACGATATGCGGGATTTGATGTTCTGCCCCGAAACGATGGGGAAATTAGCGCAGATCGGCACGGTCGAGGAAGTCGTTCGCTTTTGCAAGGTCGACCCCGTCTACACCCCCTGCGTGGACTTCGGTCATATCAACGCAAGGGAACAGGGCTCCCTGCGGAGCGTCGCCGACTACAAGAGCAGGTTGGAATACATGATCGCAGAGCTTGGCTACGAGCGTATGAAACACTTCCACGTGCATTTTTCCAAAATCATGTACGGCGCGAAGGGAGAGATCAAGCACCTCACTTTCGAGGATACCGTGTACGGACCGGAGTTCCACCCCCTCGCGGTGGCGCTCAAAGAGCTTTCCTTGGAACCGTATATCGTCAGCGAATCGGCGGGGACGCAGGCGGAAGACGCGGCGATCATGCGGGATATTTACAATTCTTTGTAAAAATTCGCCCTTTCAGGGCGTTTTTTTTATGGGAAGGCTTGCTTATACTTGACGAACGCGAAATTTTTTGGTAAAATGGTAAAGAGATAATACGAGGCGATCCATATGGTTACGAACGGAAAGAAAATTTTAGAGCTTGCAGGCACGGAGGCGGTCTACACCACGTGCGGCTACCAGATGCGCTATATCATCGGCTTTGACGCAGAGAACGGCGCGGTGCTCGTGGACGAGAACGGCACGACGCTGTACACCGATTCCCGCTATATCGAGGCGGCGGAAAAACGCTTTGCAGGGACGGACGTGACGCCCGTGCTTTGGGACAAACGTACGGTGAAGGATTTGCTCGAACCGTATAAGACGGTGGGAATTTCCTTTGCGGAAACGAGCCACGCGGACTACTTGCGCCTTGCAAATATCGGCGTGGAGCTCGTCAATATGGACGAAGCGCTGAAAAAGGCGATGACGATCAAGAACGAGTGGGAGCTTTCCTGTATTCGGAAAGCCTGTGAAATTGCCGAGGACGGGTTTAACGCCCTCCTGCCTGAAATCAAGGAAGGTATGACGGAGACGGAAGTCGCGGCGCTCCTCGAATACAATATGAGAAAACTCGGCGCGCACGGCTTGGCGTTTGACACGATCGTGGCGTTCGGGCCGCACGCGGCGGTACCCCACCACGAAACGGGGTTGACCAAACTCAAATTCGGAGACGAGGTTTTAATCGACTTCGGTTGCAGAGTGAACGGGTATTGCTCGGACATCACGCGCACCTTCCTGTTCGGGGACGACGGCAAGCACGAGGAGTTCAAAAAGGCGTACGCCTGCGTTTTGAAAGCGCATGAGCTCGTCAAGGAGAAACTCGTAGCCGGCATGACGGGCAAAGAGGCGGACGCGATCGCGAGAGACTGTTTGAAGGAATGCGGCTATGGAGATCTGTTCACCCATTCGTTGGGGCACGGCATCGGCTTGAATATTCACGAGTTCCCGAGTATAAGTCCCAGAGGGGAAACGACGCTGGAAAACGGCATGGTGTTCTCGGACGAACCCGGCGTATATCAGGCGGGCGAATACGGGATCCGTATCGAAGATACGGTGACTTTGAAAGACGGAAAGGTCGTAAGTTTTATGGGAAAAACTTCCCGTGAGCTTGTGATTTTATAAAAAGAAAATACTATAAGCATATAAAGGAGAAAACAGTATGGCACAGATTTTGGCAGGCGATATTCGTAAAGGCGTAACTTTCGAGTACAAGAGTGGCGTTTACACCGTTACGGAATTCCAGCACGTAAAACCCGGTAAGGGCGCGGCGTTCGTCAGAACGACCTTGAAGAACGTAGTAACGGGACAGGTTTTGTCCAACGAAACGTTCAACCCTACGACCAAGCTCGAAACGGCGCAGGTAGAAACGAAGAAGATGACCTATTCCTACTTCGACGGCGAATTCTACGTATTCGTAGACGAGGAATGGAACCAGGAAAACCTCACCTTCGATCAGGTGGAAGACGCGTTGAAATACATCAAGGAAAACGACACCGTCACCGTAAAATTCCTTTACGGCAAGGCATTCTCCGTGGAACCTGAAAACTTCGTCGAACTTAAAGTCATCGAAGCGGAACCCGGCGTAAAGGGCAACACCGCTACCAACGTCATGAAGAACGCAAAGGTAGAAACGGGCGCAACCATTCAGGTGCCTATGTTCGTAGAAGAGGGCGAAACCATTCGTATCGATACGAGAACGGGCGAATACATGAGCCGCGTTTAATCTTGACTTACGACAATCAAAATGCAGGGTATGCGCTATCCTGCATTTTTCGCATACGCGAAGGCACGTAGAGGCGGTGGGGATCGCAGGGTGATCCGTTTGGTCGGAGCGAGAATGTTGAAAAACGGAGGAAAGACAGGCAATATGAGAGCAGTAGTACAAAGAGTAAAACGGACGACCCTCAGCGTAAACGGGGAACTCATTTCCGAAATCCCGTTCGGGCTGACGGTGTTTTTGGGGGTCACGACGGGAGACACGCAAAAGGAGGCGGCGTATCTTGCCAAGAAGATCGCAAACCTGCGTATCTTTGAGGATGAAAACGGGAAGATGAATCTTTCCGTCAAGGACGTCGGGGGCGAGGTGTTGCTCGTCTCCCAGTTCACGTTGTACGGCGACGCCTCGCACGGGAACCGACCGAGTTTCACCCTCGCCGCCCGTCCCGAAATCGCCGAGCCGTTGTATGAATACGTGATAGACGAGGTCAAAACTTACGGAATCACCGTCAAAAAAGGAGTGTTCGGCGCGGATATGCAGATCGTCCAACACAACGACGGGCCGGTCACGATCCTGTTGGAAGCTTGACAAAAAAGGGGCGGAAAGCCTTGAAAATAAAGGACTCTACTCTGGGTAGAGTCCTTTTTCTACCCTCGGTAGAGTTCTAAGCGGCGTCGAGTAGAGCCGTAGAGCGACGGGGTAGAGCGTTGAAAAATCGGAATAGAGTAAAAAGGGGGATAGATAGGTTGCATTTTGGCAAAAATTATTATAAAATACAATCGCCAAATGCGAATGGTCTGAGCCGCAACTTGCGGCGGTGCATTTCCCCCATACGCCATACGTTTCGTTTGCACCCCGTGGCGCGCGAGTTTCCTTGGCTTGTCTGCGGCGAATTGCGGCTTAGGCTCTTCCCATCAATTTGAAAATTCAATCGACAGGCAATCCCGTATGTTATGCGGTATCGCCTAAAAAAGTGAGGTACAAAATATGTTAAAACCTGTGATTCCCGTTTTTTACGCAGCGGACGATAACTATATGCCGTACTTGGCGGTAGCGCTGACTTCATTGAAGGAAAATAAAACGGAAGATTACGAATATCGTATTCACGTGTTGTATGCGGGCGAGCTCAGCGAGAAGGCGCAGAAAGTCAAGAGTATGGAAGAAGATAATTTCCATATCTATTTTGAGGACGTTGAAAGTAAGATGCGCGCCATTCAAGATTGCACGTATTGTCGTGATTATTACACGAGTGCGATTTTCTATCGCTTGATGATCCCCGAAATGTTCCCCGATTATGACAAAGTGCTGTATATGGATTGCGACACGGTCGCGCTTGCGGACGTTGCAAAGCTGTATACGATTGATATCGGCAACAACTTCATCGGTGCGGCTGCCGATCAGGCGGTGGCGGCGGTTCCTGCCTTCCGCGCCTATACCAAATACGCGTTAAATATCGCGCCCCACCGTTATTTCAACTCCGGCGTCATCGTCATGAACCTCAAAAAACTCCGTGAGATCGGGTTTTACGGGAAGTTCTGCGAGGTGCTCAGAAGCTACGAGTTCATCATCGCGCCCGATCAGGACGTGCTGAACTTACTCTGCAAGGACAGGGTGTATTATTACGGTGGGGAGTGGAACCAAATGCCCATCGGCGGCAAGGGGAATCCCAAACTCATTCACTACAACCTGACGATGAAGCCTTGGCATTACACCGACGTTTTGTATCAGGAATATTTCTGGCGGTTTGCCGAAAAGACGGAATTCCTTGCCGACATCAAAAAGGCGCTCGCTTCCTTCACGCCCGAAATGGCGAAACGGGACGAGGAAAGCTCGAAAAAGCTGATTGCGCTCGCGCAGCAGGAAGCGGAAAATCCTCGTAATTATATCCGTTCGCAGAAGATGAAAGCAGCGTCACGGGAGAGCAACAGATATGGACTTGTCGAAAGTTTCAGCTGAAAAAAAGGCGCTTTTGGAGCGCATAGCGCAATGCGAGAGGGAAGGAAAGTTTGACGCGAGTGTCGAGAACGATCCCGAGGGGAAAGAGCTCCTACCCGAACAGGCGGACTACCTTTGCAAGAAATTTTCGAGCAAGGTGAAACGCCAAGCGGCGAATTTTATCGCCGACCACTATTTTCTCAACCTCATCAAGAAGGACGTTCTCGCCATCGACGGTGTGACGGGGGAGGAGCACCTCGCCGCGCTCCAAAACGGAGCGGTGATCACTTGCAATCATTTCCACCCCTTCGATAACTACGCGATTTTCCATTGTATTCGGAAGTATTTGCCAAGGAAATATCTGTACAAGATCATCAAGGAGAGCAACTATACCTCCTTCCCCGGGCTCTTCGGATTTTTCATGCGGCATTGCGATACCCTGCCGCTGTCGAGCAACCGTCGCACGATGATGAATTTCATGTCGGCGGTGAATACGTTGCTCAAACGGGGGGAGACCATTTTGATTTACCCCGAGCAGGAGATGTGGTGGAATTATAAAAAACCCCGTCCGTTCAAGGTGGGCGGATTTAAGTTTGCGTACAAAGCGGACGTGCCCGTCCTGCCCACGTTCATCACCATGACGGACGACGATCGACTTGACGGCGACGGGTATCCCATTCAAAGGCTGACCCTTCACGTCCTGCCGCCCATCTATCCCGACAAGTCGCTCGGAGAGAAAGTCGGCTCGCAGAAAATGTGTGACGAGGCGTATGCCGCTTGCAAAGCCAAGTACGAAGAGGTGTACGGCGTGCCGCTCACGTACGGGGAAGAATAATACGAAAGGGGAAGTTCATGATTTTATACTTATCCATTATCATCGGCGGAATGTTTTTGATTGCGCTCGGCACGTCGCTCGGGTATCAAACGAGGTATTTGGAAACGCTCGGGTTTACGGCGCTCGCCATCGTGATTATCATTTCTATCGACGGTTTGACGGCGACGTGTGCAAGGCTCCTGCCCAAAAAATGCGCCGACCGTACGAAGAAGTGCTTTCAGGTCTCGGCGAAGGAAAAGAAATTCTACGAGAAACTGAAAATCCGCGCGTGGAAGGACTGGATTCCCGAAATCGGACATTTCACGGGGTTTCGGAAGAACAAAATCGATCAGCCCAAGAATTTGGAGTACCTCGACCGATTTTTGCTCGAATGTTGTTACGGAGAAATCGGGCATACCGCCTCGGTGTTCAGCGGATTTGCGACCTTGTTGTTTTTCCCGTTGACGCATACCTGGGTGGCAATTTCCATTCCCGTATCGGTCGTCAACGCCGTGCTGAACGTGTTGCCCATCTTCGTGTTGCGCTACAACGCGTATAAGCTCGAAATCCTACGCAAGAGCGTTTTGAAAAAGCAGGGGATAGCCTCATAATTTAGTCAAAAATAAGTCTTTGCTTTTTGGGCGAAGGCTTATTTTTTTGCGTTTTGGGAAAAAATTAAAGAAAAAATGAAAAAACTTCTCGATAAAAAAGGGATTTGGCGTTCCTGCGTCGAATATATAAAAGAGAAAACGAAACGGCTGAAAAGCCGATCTCGGCACACACGGGTGGGAAAACTCCCACGGGTACGGGAGCGAAGCGCTCCGCGATAGGGGAAAAATATGAAACGGGAAAAGAGCATACGGGAACGTATCTACGAGCAGGAAGAATGGTTTTTATCGCCCTTCGCCACTCGTTCGTCGGACACGAAAGGGCGGTTGCGCGAGGAAAAACAATGCGATTTCCGCACCGATTTCCAACGGGATCGGGACAGAATTATTTACAGCAAGGCCTTTCGGCGTCTGAAAAACAAGACGCAGGTTTTCTGCGCGCCCGAGGGGGATCATTACGTGACGAGGCTCACGCACACCCTCGACGTGTCGCAGATCGCGCGCTCTATTTCCCGAACCTTGGGGCTCAACGAGGACCTCGCCGAAGCCATCGCTTTGGGGCATGATCTCGGACATACCCCCTTCGGACACGTGGGGGAGAAGGTTTTGGGCAAGCTCTCCAAACACGGATTCTGGCACAACGAGCAGTCCCTTCGCGTGGTGGATATTCTCGAAAAGAACGGACAGGGGCTCAATTTGACGTGGGAAGTCCGCGACGGCATTTTACAGCATAAGAGCACGGGGAAACCCGCGACGCTGGAAGGGGAAGCCGTTTCTCTCGCCGATCGCATCGCCTATATCAATCACGACATCGAGGACGCTATGCGCGCAGGGATTTTGAAGGAAGAGGACTTGCCGCAAAGCGCCGTGAAGATTTTGGGGCGTCGCACGTCCGAGCGCATTCATACCGCCATTGAAAATATCTATGAAACGTCCTATCAAAAACCCTTCGTGCAGATGTCGGAAGAGGTGATGGCGGCGACGAACGAGCTGCGTAAATTTATGTTCCAAAACGTGTATGCGCTGACCAACAAACAGATGCAGGAGCGTTCCGAACGTATGCTTACCCAACTGTTCGAGTATTTTATGGAGCATACGGACAAGCTGCCCGAGCCCTACAAACGGCTGTTAAAGGAGTACGACGAGGACCGCGTCGTGTGCGATTATTTGTCGGGCATGACGGACAGGTACGCGATCAGCGTGTTTGAGAGCTTGTTTATCCCCACGAATTTTTCATTATCGATGAGTTAATAGGAGGCAAAATTTGAGCGTAGGAAAATTAAATGATGAATTTATCAATTTTTTGCGCGAGCTGAAACAAAAAAACGATATCGTTGAGGTGATCGGCAACTACGTCGCACTCGATAGAAAGGGTGGCAACTACTGGGCTTGTTGTCCCTTTCATCACGAGAGGACGCCTTCTTTTGCAGTCAACGAAGGGGAGCAGTATTATCATTGTTTCGGTTGTCAGGAATCGGGCGACGTCATCAAGTTCGTACAGGAAATTGAATCTACCGACTTCATGGGCGCCGTGCAAATTTTGGCGGCAAGAGCCAAAATGACCGTCCCTGAAAACGGCTACGACAGCGAAGAGGCGGCGAAGCGCAAGAAGAAACGGGATACCATGGTGCAGATCATGCGCGATACGGCGCGATTTTATCTCAATAATCTGTATAGCGGCGACGCACGTGCGGACAAGTATTTGCAATATATTCAAAATCGTTCTTTGGCGCCGACGACGGTCAAGAAGTTTGGGCTTGGAGCGTCGCTCGACTATACTTCTCTGCCGAAATTCCTGACGACGAAGGGATATTCCAAAGAGGATGCGATCGCCTGCGGCGTGCTGTCTGCCGACGATAAGGGCAGAGTATTCGATTCGCTCGGAGAACGGTTGATCTTTCCCATCATCAACGCCATGGACGAGGTCGTGGGTTTTGGTGGAAGAACGCTCGATAAAACGAAATTCGCAAAGTATAAGAATACCAAAGAAACGATGCTCTTTGACAAGAGTAAAACCCTCTATAATATCAATCTGTTGAAGAAATTAAAGCGCGAACAGACGGTGAAGGAAATCATTTTTGTTGAAGGATATATGGATACGATCACCCTCTATCAGGCGGGATTTAAGAACGTCGTCGCGACCATGGGTACCTCGCTTACCAAAGAGCAGGCGCGGCTTGCCAAGCGTTACACCGATAATATTCTCATCAGTTACGACGGGGATTTTGCAGGACAGAACGCCGATTTGCGAGGGCTCGAAATCTTGAAAGAGGCGGGCTTGAACGTGCGCGTCGTGCCCATGCCGGACGGGCTCGATCCCGACGACGTCGCCAAACAGGGCGCGGAAGAATATCAGAAATGTCTGGACCAAGCGATGCCCGTCATCGATTATCGTATTCACGCGTTGGAAAAGAAATACGATATCAAGAAAACGGAAGAAAAACGGCAATTCGTCAGCGAGGCGTTGAAGGTCGTTCGCAGCGGGGAAAGCGCAGACGTGCGCGAGGAACTTTTGAAATATATCGCCAAGATCTCCGGAACGGCATTCCATGTGTTGGAGCGGGATCTTAACAATATTAAACAAGAAGTGTTATCTGTCCCGCAGGAAGGACCCAAAGAGAGAATTACGGAAATATCTTCCGAGGTAGATAAAACGCAAAAAGCCAAGCGGTTCGTGTTGGCGGCGAAGCTCTTTTCCGCTCCCTACGCGCAATCGGTTGATCTTTCCGACTTTCTTTGGAAAGACGAAACGCATATCGTCGTGGCAAATTATATTATGGACCACGAAAAGTCGGGCGAGCGCCTTCATCCAAGCGAGTTGTTCGTATTGCTCGAAAATAATGCGGAAATCGGTGCGATTCTGGATTTTAACAACGGAGACAAACTCACGGGACCGATTGCGGAGCAATTTTTTAACGATAGCATCAGAACGATGCAAAGCGAAGCGATTGAAGAAGAAATAGAGCAATTGAAGGCGACAAACGCACAATGTACGGAAAAGTCTGAAATCATGGAACTTGCAAAAAAGATCAATGAATGCGTACGCCGACGCAACGCGTTAAAGAAGTCGTAACCGAGCCTGAAAACGGAAAACGAGGCAGGCAGGTACGCAATTAAGTAAAAAACACAAGAAAAATAAGAATGATTGTTCAGTATAAACGGAGGATAAAACATGAACGTATCCGAGCAGAAGCTCAATGAGGTCCTGGCAGGGATCATCGAAAACTATGGCAAGAAGGGCAGTATTTCCACCAACGCGCTTTGCGACATCATGGAAAAGTACGACACCAACCCCGAACAGATCGACTATGTGTACAAGTCGCTTGGAGAAGCCGGGATTCAGATCGTAGACGAAGATCAGAGAGATCGGGAGCTGTTTGAACAGGCGCTGTCCGATATCGGGTTGGACGATCCCGTCAAGATGTATCTGAAAGATATCGGTCGGGTGCCCCTGTTGTCCGCAGAGGAAGAAGTGGATCTTGCCAAGCGTATGCAGGAGGACGACCCTGCGGCGAGAAGGCGCCTTTCCGAAGCCAACCTTCGTCTGGTCGTCTCCATTGCAAAGCGTTACGTAGGGCGGGGTATGCTCTTCCTCGACCTCATTCAGGAAGGAAACCTCGGGCTGATGAAAGCGGTGGAAAAATTCGATTATCAGAAGGGGTTCAAATTCTCCACGTACGCAACGTGGTGGATCCGTCAATCTATCACGCGCGCCATCGCCGATCAGGCGCGTACCATTCGTATTCCCGTGCACATGGTGGAAACGATCAACAAGCTCACGCGCGTGCAAAGACTTCTGTTGCAGGAGTTCGGTCGTGAACCGACGCCCGAGGAGATCGCGGAAAAGATGGGCGTAACGGAAGAGCGCGTGCGTGAAATTCAAAAGATCGCACAGGACCCCGTGTCCTTGGAAACGCCGATCGGCGAGGAAGAGGACAGCCATCTGGGCGACTTCATCGAAGACGAAAAGACGGTGACACCCAGTGAGTCGGTGGCGTCTACGATGCTCCGCGAGCAGTTGTTGGGCGTGTTGGACACGCTGACGCCCCGTGAAGAAAAGGTACTTCGCCTTCGTTACGGTCTCGACGACGGGAAACCCCGCACTTTGGAAGAGGTGGGCAAGGAGTTCAACGTCACCCGTGAACGTATCCGTCAGATCGAAGCCAAGGCGATCCGTAAACTCAAGCACCCTTCGCGCAGAAAGCGTTTGGAGGACTTTCTCGAATAATGGGGTACACCAAACGCATTGACACCCTGTGCGGCTTGCTGAGCAAGACGGACGTGTTTGCGGACGTGGGTTGCGATCACGGGTATTGCACGGAGTATATGCTCGGGCACGGACTTTGCGAGCGCGCGATCTTTTCCGACGTCAGCAAGGGGAGCCTTGCCAAAGCGGAGAGGTTGCTCGCCCCGTACGTTCGGGCAGGGAGGGCGGTCTCGGTACTCGGCGACGGCTTTTACGGCGTGGACGAGAGCGTGGGGCTGGTGCTGATCGCCGGCATGGGCGGATGTGAGATCGTGTCCATTCTGTCCGACGTAAAGCACGGATTCATGCCCAAAAAATTCGTATTTCAGCCCATGCACGATGGGGAAAAACTCCGCAGGTATATCCTCGAAAACGGCGGTTACATCGACAAAGATTACACCTTTGAAGACGGCAAGTTTTATGAGGTGATTTGCGGCGGGAACGTGAAAGAGCGGGGGCAGGTATGCGATGAACACCCCTACACGGACGCGGAGTACGAGTTTGGCAGGGACAATATAAGACAGCTCCCCGAGGCGTTTCAAAAGCGTTTGAAAAAGCTTATCGGGAATATAGACAGGTATTTGAAAGAGCCGAACTTACAAGAGGAAAGCAGGCGGGAACTGTTGGAAAAGAGAGCTCGGTTCGAAGGAGTATTGCGCGGTGAAATTAAGTGAAATATATAGAGTAATCGAAGGGTTGGCGCCCAAGGCGATCAGCGACGAATATTGCAAGACGTACGGCGCGTACGACAACAGCGGCTTGTTGGTGGAAGCGGACGAGGAAATTACGGGGGTGTTGTTTTCCCTCGATTTGACGAACGCCGCCATCGACGAAGCGATCGAGAAGGGCTGTAACCTCATTCACACCCATCACCCCGTCATTTACGGGAAGATCGATCATATTTGTACGAGTGACGAGGGGTTGCTCGGCGGCAAGCTGGTACGGTGTTTGCGACATGGCATTTCTCTCGTTTCCACCCACCTCAATTTGGATATGGCAAAGGGTGGCATCGACGAGAGTTTGATGGAAGGAATTTGCAAAACGACGGGGGCAGGTATGCGTTCACCGACGATTATGCAGACCGCTGGGGAGAGCGGCTACGGCAGAGTTTACGACGTTGCGCCCCTTACTTTGGACGAGCTTACGGCAGGGATTAAGAAGGAATTTTCCACCGAGCGCGTCGCGGTATACGGCGACGGGAAGAAGACCGTCGGTCGCGTGGCGAGTTTTTGCGGCGCAGGCGGCGATGAGAGAGCCGTCGCGTTTGCAAAGAGGAACGGCGCAGACGTGATCGTGTCCGCCGATTTCAAGCATCACGTGATCACGTATGCGGTAGAGACGGGGTTGTCCGTGATTGCCCTGACGCACTATGCGTCCGAAAACTACGGGTTTGAAAAATATTATGAAAAAATCCGTCGGCAGATAGAAGTTCCGTGCGTATTCCACACGGATAGAGAACTGCTTTGACGGGAGGAGATAAGTATGTCACAGTTACAGGCTATTTTGAAGTATCAGGAAATCGACACGAAGCTGTATAAGCTGGAGAGAGAGCTCGCAAGCTCGGAAGAGAGAAAGGAGTACGTAAAGGTCAAAAAATTCCTTGAAACGGCGCCCGAGAAGTTGGACGCCATGGAAGTGAAGGCGAACGCTTTGAAGACGGAAGCGGCGGAGCTCATCAAGAAGTATGAAAAAATGGAAGAGACCTTGCAGGAGTTCGAGCATCTGGACGAACTGGTCACGGACGGCGCGGACATTGCCTTTTACAAAAAGAGCGCGCAGTCGATCGCGGAGCAGTTGAAGAAACTGAAAGTGGATTTGGCGGCGCTCGTCAACAGCATCAAAACGACGGACAGCGAATTTCAGAAACTGAAAAAGCAAGTCCTCGTCGCGCAGAAGCAGTATGCGGACGCGGCGGAGAAGTACAAAGCCGTGAAGGCGTCGAAAGATGCGGAGAAGAAGGAGATCGAGAAGGAGCTTGCAGCATTGAGCAAGGAAGTTCCCGAAGAGCTGATGGGCATATATCAAACGAAACGCAAGGAGAGGATTTTCCCCATCGTGGGCGAGGTCGCAGGCAACAGGTGCCCGTTCTGCAGTATGGAACCCCCTCTTGCGGCGAGGAGCAAACTCTCGGGTGGCGGCAGAATCGAATGCGACAACTGCCACAGAATCATCTTCGGCAACTAACCGATTGAGGTCAAGGGAATTATTCTCTTTCACCTATTGTAGCACGTTTTTTCTATGCATAGCATAGAATATACCGTGCAGAAAATCATTGCGAAAATCCATTTGGGAAATATACGCTACAACGCCGAGCAATTTGCGGCGTTGACGGGAACCCGTCTGTGCGCCGTCGTCAAGGCGAACGCCTACGGACATGGGGCGGAGGAAGTGGTCAACGCGCTCTCGGGCGTCGCGGATCACTTTGCCGTTGCACTGATCGAGGAGGGCGTTGCCATTCGCGCGGCGGCTTGCGGAAAGGATATCCTCGTATTCACGCCCCCGACGGACGAGGAAGAAGGGTATCTTTTGGCGGCGAACGGCTTTGTTGCCACCGTCGACGGCTTGTATACGGCAAAGCTTTTATCCAAAGTCTGCGCCAAGTATCGTTTGCCCTTGCAAGTACATCTGAAAGTGAACACGGGCATGAACCGCTACGGCATGAACGGGAGTATGCTCGGAAAGGTGTGCAAATTTTTGCAACGCGATCCCTATATTCGTGTGACGGGAATTTACTCTCACCTCTATGCGCATACGCGCGCGGTGGCGGAGGAACAGCGAACGCTGTTCGTGCGGATGCTCGATATCTGCAGACGGTATTTTCCGAGCGTCATCGCACACCTGGGTGCCACGTACGGCGCTTTGCTTGGGCAAGAATACGCCTTCGATATGGTGCGGATCGGCATCGGGCTGTACGGGTATTCGCCCTGCGAGACAGAGAAAATTTCTCTCAAAAAGGGCATGAGCACGTATGCGAAAGCCGTCGTTTGCCGCACCTATTCTTTCGGGAGCGCCGGGTACGGCGACGTGAGAAAAGAGAAGGGAACGAAGCTCACTTTGTGTCGGGTCGGCTACGCGGACGGAAGTTTGCGGAGGCGGAAAAACGGCATGGAGGATTCCGAGAAAAACGCCAACGACCTGTGCATGGACGTCTGCGTTCGGGAAGGGCGGGTTGCCCGCGGGAAATACCTTCCCGTTCTGATAGACGCAGAGCAAACTGCCCGAAAAACGGGCACGATTGCCTACGAGGTATTGTGCGCGGCGACCCGTCGCGCGGAGTGTATCTATGACGACGAAATTACGATTTGCGGAGAATGAGGGAAGGACGCTCACGAAGGCGGAACTTCGCGCGTACGCGAAGAACAAGCGCGCGGAAAACGTCAATCGGGACGTGAAAGAGGAATTGTTGATCGACCACTTCTACACCGCCGTTTTCGGGGAAACGAAGGGGGCAGGTATGCGACGAAGCTTTTTTATCTACCTTTCCTTCTTTCTCGAAGCCCCCACGGACAGGCTCGTGGAACGTCTGCGGGAAGACGGGCATACGATCTATTGCCCGAGGGTGGAAAACGGAGAGATGGTTGCGGTCCCTTACGGGGAAGACTTCACGCTCTCAAAGTTCGGCATTCGCGAGCCGACGGGGGAGCGCTACGCAGGCGACTTCGATTTTATCGTCGTGCCCCTGCTCGCCGTGGACAGGCAGGGCAATCGGTTGGGGTACGGCGGCGGATATTACGATAAGTTTTTGAAAGGGAAGAGCGCGAAACGGGTGGGCTATTGCTATCAATTTCAGGTGATGCCCTACGTGCCCGTCGAGCCTTGGGACGAGCCGTTGCAACAAATCGTGACGGACGAAGAAATCATCAACGTGGAGAGAAAACCATGAGAATCATCGGTGGAAAATACAGGAGCCGCGTGCTTGCGGAGTTCAAGGGAGAGGAAGTCCGTCCCACGTCCGACAGAGCGCGCGAAGCGTTGTTCAACATACTGGCGCTGAAAATCTACGGCGCGCGCGTGCTCGATCTGTTTTCGGGGAGCGGCGCGTTGGGGTTGGAAGCCCTTTCGCGCGGTGCGGCGGAAGCGGTGTTCAACGATTGCGCCAAGGATAGCGTCGCCCTTCTGAAAAAGAATCTGACTGCCTTGAAGATCCCCGTCAACGGCGAGGAAGCCAAGGTGTACAATATGGATTATCTCGCCTGCTTGGAGAGCGTCCGCCCGCAGTTCGATCTCATTTTCATCGATCCGCCCTATCGTTTCGATTACGGCGTGAAGGCGCTTGAAAGGATCGGAGAGAAGGGTTTGCTTTCTTCGGACGGGATTGCCGTGTACGAGCGCGATCGTCCCTTCGAGGGGGAAATCGCAGGGCTTGAAAAGTACGACGAGCGGAAATACGGCAAGGCGTATCTGACCTTTTTTAAGAGGGGGTAGAGTATGAGCGAAAAGAGAAAATGTGTTTTTGCGGGGACGTTCGATCCCCCCACGCTGGGGCATAAAGCGATCGTGGAGGCGTGCGAAAAACTCTTCGACGAAGTGGTGGTGGCAATTCTCGTCAATCCCGCCAAAACGCCCTATTTCAGTCTGGAACAGCGCAAAGAGATGCTTCGGCTGACGGTTGGGGAAAGTGAAAAGGTGCGTATCGTTGCCACGACGGGCACGGTGGCGGAACTGCTCAAAGCGGAAAATACTGAAATTTACGTGCGCGGGATCCGCAACTCCATCGACCTCGATTATGAGAACGCAAATTTCTACGCGAGCAGGAAGCTGGACGAGAACGTCACGGCGATGTATATCCCCTGTCCGCAGGAGCTGTTGCACGTCAGCTCGTCCATGGTGCGAAGCAGTTTGCTCTTCGGAACGCCCATCGACGAATACGTAACGGAAGAAGTGAAAGAATATATAACAAGGAACCAAAGAGAAAGGAGTTTTTGATATGTTGGAAAGACAGAACTACATTCCCGAACCCGAGGAATTTATTGCGGAAAAACCGTTGACGCCTGCGTTGCAGGCGATCAAGAAGGCACGCGACGAGGAGATTCGCGACGTCATCGCAGGCAGAAGTAAGAAAATGTTGGTGGTCATCGGGCCCTGCTCGGCACACGAGCCCGCCCCCACCCTCGAATATATTTCCCGACTTGGGAAACTCAACGAAAAGGTAAAAGACCAACTCGTCATCGTGCCGAGAATTTACACGAACAAACCCCGTACCAAGGGGGTGGGTTATAAGGGTATGTTCCTGCAACCCGATCCCGAGGGCATGGCGGACATCGTGCGCGGCATTCGCAGCATCCGCGCGTTGCATCTGGCGGCGATGAACGAATCGGGCCTGACTTCGGCAGACGAGATGCTCTATCCCGAAAACACTCCCTACGTCGAGGACCTCTTGTCCTATCACGCCGTGGGCGCGAGAAGCGTAGAGGATCAACTTCATCGTCAGGTGGCGAGCGGTATCGACGCGCCCGTGGGTTTGAAAAATCCCATGAGTGGGAACATTCTGGCATTGCTCAATTCCATTTTCGCGGCGCAGAGTCCGCAGATTTTCAAGTATCGCAACTATCAGGTAAGTTCGGACGGGAACCCCTACGCGCACGCCATTTTGCGCGGCGGCGTGGACGGTTCGGGCGCGGACGTGCCCAACTTCCATTACGAGACGGTCATGCAGCTCACCGAGCTGTATAAGGGGAGCAAGCTTGAAAATCCTGCCATCGTCATCGACTGCAATCATTCCAACTCGGGCAAGCAGTTCAAACAGCAGATCCGCATCGCGCAGGAAGTCATGCAAAACCGCCGTTTCGACGAGGAGTTCAAGAACATCGTCAAGGGCTTCATGATCGAGAGCTTCTTGGTGGAAGGCAATCAGAAACACGACGAAGTGTTCGGCAAATCCATCACCGACCCCTGCTTGGGCTGGGAGGACACCGAACGACTTCTTTGCAATATCGCAGAACAGGTATAAGAAAGAGGAAAAGAGAGGTACGTATGAAGATCGCATTTTTAGGGCCGGAAGGCAGTTATTCACATTTGGCGGCAAAGGCGTTTTTGCAGACGGAGAGTACGGAGAAATCGGTGCCCGGTAGCTGGGACGAGTGTATTCCCTTCCGCAATTTCCCCGAGGTGCTCGACGCGGTGGCGTACGGCAGAGTAGACGGGGCGGCGGTGCCCATTGAAAACAGCTTGCAGGGGGGCGTGTCGCAAAACCTCGACCTGTTGCAGGCAACCGAGGATTTGTACGCCGTCAAGGAGTACGTCCTTTCCATCGAGCACCGTCTGGTGTACAAGGAAGGAGTCTCGCCGAGCGAAATCGGCAGGGTGTATTCCCACCGTCAGGCGCTCGACCAGTGCTCGCGGTATCTGGACAGAGAAATGCCCTTTGCGTCCCTTCGGGAAACGGAATCGACGGCGTTCGGTCTGACGAAGGCTATGGAGGACGATTCGGGCAAGAGCGCCGCGATCGTCGGCTCGCACGTGGTGCGTCTGCGCAACGGATTCGTCATGGGCGAGGAATGTATTTCGGACGAGAAGAACAACTTCACCCATTTCCTGCTCGTCAAGAAGGGCGCAAAGCGTCTGCCTGCGCATAGCAACAGAATCTTCTTCTCCGCCGTTTGTCCGCACAGAAAGGGGAGTCTCGTCGAACTTTTGCAGGTGATTGCGAAATATGATATCAATATGACGAAAATCGAAAGCCGCCCCGTAAAGGAGCGTCCCGGCAATTTCCGTTTCTTCATCGAGGCGGATTGCGACGTCGGCGACGAAAAGGTGCAGGAAATGATTTCCGCCATTCGGAAGAA
Organism: Clostridia bacterium; assembly: GCA_017626135.1. GTDB lineage: Bacteria > Bacillota > Clostridia > Christensenellales > Borkfalkiaceae > Scatosoma. The sequence continues at coordinate 24,101 of JAGAJI010000009.1, forward strand.
TACGTTGGAGTGTAAGCTGCTCGGCGCGTACGACGCAGGAAAATAAAAAACCTGAATAAGCATTTCAACGCGTACATGGTAGGGCTCTTTACATAATTTAGGGGGAGAGAAGGCTATGAAAAAACTCGGTTTGGCGTTGGGAGCAGGCGGCGCTCGCGGTATCGCGCACGTCGGATTTTTACAGGCGTTGGAAGAGGCGGGGATTCACCCCGACTATATCACGGGCTCGTCGATGGGCTCGGTCGTGGGCGGAGCGTACGCCATGGGCGTTCCCTTGCGCGATTTGAAAAGGGGGGTGGAGAGTCTGCGGCTTTTGGACCTTCTCACACACTCCACGCAAAAGGGCGGTTTGTTCGGCACGAAAAAGATGCGCGCGCTTTTGGGAAAATATATCGGCGACAAGCGATTTGAAGAGGCGAAAATTCCCTTCCGTTGCGTGGCGGTGGATATGCTTACGCAAGAGGTCGTGGAATTTTCCTCGGGGAGTATCTTAGACGCCATCGTCGCGTCCTCGTCCATTCCCGGCGTCTTTCATCCGTTGGAGAAGGACGGCATGAGACTTATCGACGGCGGCGTTCTGGAACGGGTCCCTGCGATGCGCCTCAAAGACATGGGGGCGGACGTCGTCGTGGCGGTGGACGTATTGGGAACGCTTACGGCGAGCGAACGGATCCCCGGCACCATCGGGGTTTTGTTGGAAACGTACGACGTGACGAATAATTATATCACGCGGCAGTATCGGGAAAGGTACGCCGACGATATTGATTTTTGGTTGGAACCCGAGCTTGGCGATATGAACCAGTACAGTTTGAAACGGGTGAAGTTCGCCATGGAAAAGGGGTACGAGCTGGGCAAAGAGTACGCCCCGAAAATTGCCAAATTGCTCAAATCCCAAAGCGGTAAATACCGCGTCGCGATATTCAAAAAATAAGACGAAGTAAGAGAAAACGATGGATTTATTTGATTTTAACGACAACGAAGAAAAGGCGAAACCGCTTGCCGAGCGTATGCGCGCCAACTCCTTGGAGGAATTTATCGGGCAGAAGCACATCGTTGCGGAGGGCTCGCTTTTGCGCCGTGCGATCGCGACGGATCGTTTGGGGAGTTGCATTTTCTGGGGGCCTCCCGGTTGCGGGAAAACCACCCTCGCCAACGTCATCGCCCTGCGCACGAACGGGGAGTTCATCAAACTGAACGCCGTCAACGCCGGAGTGGCGGACGTGAAAAGGGCGGTGGAACAGGCACGGGATAATCTCAAACTGTTCAACAAGCGCACCTATCTGCTCTTGGACGAATGTCACCGTTTTAACAAGACGCAGAGCGATTCTCTCCTGCCTGCCATCGAGCAGGGCACGATCATCTTCATCGGCTCCACGACGGAAAATCCCTACGCGTCGATGACGCCGGCAATCGTGTCGAGATGTCGGGTATTCGAGTTCAAGCGTCTGACCAAAGAGGACATCGTGGACGCCCTGCATAAGGCGATCAAAAATCGGCACAAGGGCTTGGGCAAACAAAACGTTACGGTGGACGAGGACGCCGTCGAACACATCGCTAACGTGGCGGGCGGAGACCTTCGTTCGGCGTACAACGCCTTGGAGCTCGCCGCATTGACGACGACGCCCGACGGGGAAGGAAAGGTGCACGTCACCCTCGCCGACGCCGAGCAGTCCATTCAGAGAAAGGCGCTCTCCTACAACGAGGATTCCTATTACGACTTTCTCTCCGCTTTCTGCAAATCTTTGCGCGGGAGTGACGCAAACGCCGCGCTCTACTACGCGATGCGGCTTTTGGAGGGTGGGTGCGACCCCATGTTGGTGGCACGCCGACTGGTCGTACATTCCGCCGAGGACGTGGGGATGGCGGACCCGAGGGCGTTGCAGGTGGCGACGTCCGCCATGTACGCCTTGGAGAAGATCGGTTATCCCGAGGCTCGCATTCCTTTGGCGGAGGCGATCATCTACGTGTGCGAGGCGGAGAAGAGCAACTCGGTGGTAAACGCGATGTACGCGGCGGTCGAGGACGCGCGCAACGCCCGTGACGACAACGTGCCTCCCTACCTCAAAGACAATAGCTACGGGAGCAAGGAGGACAAGGCGAACGGCAAAGCGTATAAGTATCCGCACAACTACGGCGGCTACGTGGAACAGCAGTATTTGCCCGACTCCCTGAAGGACAAAATCTACTACGTGCCCGGGCAGAACGGCTACGAAAACGAAGTGAAGGAAATTCGCAAAAGAAAGGGTAAAAAACAATAAACGGCGGTACCATGTACGCGTTGAAAGGAAAAAACTATGAAATGTTTATATTGTAACTGTACGGAAAATAAAGTGGTGGACTCCCGCGCGGCGGACGAGGATAACGCCATTCGGCGCCGCAGGGAATGCGTGGGTTGCGGACGTAGGTTTACCACCTACGAAACCATCGAATTCACCCCCGTCGTGGTGGTGAAAAACAACGGGATGCGGCAGTCCTACAATCCCGACAAAATTCGCAACGGGATCATCAAGTCCTGCGAAAAACGCCCCGTGCCCATTCAGGTCATCGACGATATGGTGGCGGATATTTCCAAGGAGATCTACAACAGCATGGAGAGTGAGGTCACGACCAAAAAAATCGGCGAGATGGTCATGGAGCGGCTGAAAAAGGTGGACGAAGTGGCGTACGTGCGCTATGCGTCGGTGTATCGCTCCTTCAAGGATTTGAGCTCGTTTATGGCGGAACTCAAACAGATGATGAAAGCGGAAAAGAAGAAACATGACGACGCATAATCAAACGACCCGCCCCGTTCTCGTCGGCGGCGTAACACTGGGCGGCGGCGCGGGGATCAAAATTCAATCGATGACGACGACGAAAACGTCGGACGTAGCAAGGACGGTGAAACAAATCACCGCCCTTCAAAATAGCGGTTGCGAGATCGTGCGCGTGGCGGTTGCGGACGAAGGGGACGCGCTCGCCCTGACGAAGATCAAGGAGCAGATCCGCATTCCCCTCGTGGCGGATATCCACTTTTCCCCCAAGCTCGCGGTACTGGCGATCGAGCACGGCGCGGACAAGATCCGCATCAACCCCGGCAATATCGGCGGCGAGCAGGAAATTAAGTACGTGGCGGACTGCGTCAGGGCGCACCGTATTCCCGTGCGCGTGGGTTCGAACACGGGGAGCATCGAAAAACGTTTTCTCGAAAAGTACGGCAGGAGTGCGCAAGCTCTGGTGGAGAGCGCCCTCTACAACGTGCGCCTTTTGGAGAAATTCGGGGTGGAAGATATCGTCGTTTCGGTGAAGGCTTCGGACGTGCCAACGACGGTGAACGCGTACATGGGTATCGCAAAATGCGTAAATTACCCCCTGCACCTCGGCGTGACGGAGTCGGGCACGAAGGAGCTCGGGCTCACCAAATCCGCCGTTGGGATCGGGAGTTTGCTCTTGCAGGGGATCGGGGATACCATTCGCGTATCCCTCGCCGATGACCCCGTGGAAGAGGTGTATGCGGCGAAAAATATTCTGCGCGCGTGCGGGCTGGAAAAGGACTACGTCGAGGTGGTGGCTTGTCCCACGTGCGGTCGTTGCGAATGGGAGAGCATGGCGCTTGCGGAAAAGGTGACCGCCTTCGTCCGCCCCTATCGGAAGCGGTTGAAAATCGCCGTGATGGGTTGCGTGGTGAACGGCCCGGGCGAGGCGATGGACGCGGATTTGGGGATTGCCGGCGGCAAGAACGGCTGCCTTCTGTTCAAGAAGGGCGAGGTCTATAAGAAGGTGCCCGCCGAAGTGGCGGAAGAAGAATTTTTTAAGGAAATCAAGGTGTTGTTAGATGGCGAGTAGATTGCGGGAATATTTGGAGGAAATTCGCGAGTGCGAGGGCTTGCGGAACGCCATTCTGTGCGGAATCAGCGTGAGCAAGAAGGAAAACGCGGCGGAATTTTTCCTCGTGACGGACAAGACGTACACGATCCGCGACGAGGCGGCGGCGCGCAGTATCGGCGAAAAATATCTGCCCGAAGGCATGAGCGCGAAGGTGAAGATCGTGAAGCGGGTCCCCGATAAGGACGGGCTCAAAACGCGTATTTTCGAGTACGTGCAAAAGGCGTTTCCTGCGGCGTCTGCTTTTTTGGAACCGCAGAATATCGAGGTGGAGATGCTCACGAGCGGCGCCAACTTTTTCATGGACGTCGCCGCGGGCGAACAGACCCTTTTCACGTCGGGAAAAATCCTCGACGAGGTAAGCAGGTATTTGTCGAGCGTCTATTGCGGCAGTTTTTACGGGAACGTGCGCATCGTGGAAAAGGCGGCGCCCGACGCCTCCATTTTGGAGGAGATTCCCGAGGATATGGAGGAGACGGAACACGTGGAGATCCGCCGTTTCCCCATCGCGGACTACGAGAAGATCGACGGATTCGACGAGCCCTTGAAGACCGCCGTGTACCTTGCCGACCGACAGGCGGTGGACGGGCCGTACAACGTGTGTGGCACGATCAGTTATATCGAAGAAATCGAGTATACCAAGCACAACGAAACGACGGGCGAGGACGTGCAGAAGACTCGCTTTTCCATTGCGTTGACGGACGATACGGGAATCCTCCGCACCACCTATTTTCCCAAGAAAGCGACGGTGGAGAAGGTGCGCAAGCTCAAAGTCGGGGACAAGGTCGTCATCAGCGGCGCCAACGAGGAATACAAGGGGAACGTTTCCTTCAAAGCCTCCAAAATCAACTACGGCGCGCCGCCCGAGGGCTTTACCCCGCAGGCGAGAAAGGGAAAACCCGTGCCCAAGGCGTATCGGACGGTGTTCCCCGAGGCGTACGTGGACTTCGCGCAGGCAGGATTGTTCGACGATTTGAGCAAGCCCAAACAGCTCAAAGACAACGTGTTCGTCGTGTTCGACTTGGAGACGACGGGACTCAACAACAACCCGGCGATGGGCAAGATGGATAAGATCATCGAGATCGGTGCGGTCAAGCTCGTGAACGGGGAGATGACGGAGAAATTCACTTCCTTCGTCGCCTGCAAGGAAAAGCTTTCAAGCGAGATCGTCAATCTGACGGGCATTCACGACGAGGATTTGTACGGCGCCCCCGAGGTGGACAAGGTGCTTGCGGACTTCTTCAAATTCACGGACGGAGCCATTCTCGTGGGGCACAACGTCAACTTCGACTACCATTTCGTGCACTATTACGGGGAACAAAGCGGCTATATGTTCGACAAGAAACTGTACGACACCCTGCTTTTGGCACAGGACGTTTTGCGCGGCAGGCTGGCGAATTACAAGCTCAACACCGTCGCCGATCATTACGGGTTTACCTTCAATCATCACCGTGCGTTCGACGACGCGTGCGTTACGGCGAAGGTGTTTATCGAGCTCGTGAAAGCGAAAGGCAGACTCGATTGACGGGAATTTGCAAAAAAATTTTGAAAAACGTGTAAAAAATACTTGCTAAATTCGCATAATCATGTTATAATGTAGATACTTAATAGTTCAGAAATGAGTATTGAGAGTGGTCTTGCCACTCTCAATCTTCATGTTAGGAGAAAAATGAAGATCAAATCCATTGAAGAAATTCTTTCCGCCGTGCAGCCGATCGCGGACGAACAGTCCGTGGAAATCGTGGAAATTCAATTCAAGCAGGGGAAAGATCCCGCGCTCACCTTCTTCATCGACACGGAAGGGGGCGTCGATCTCGACACTTGCGAACGGTTCCACCGCGCGGTCGACGTCCTTTTGGACGACCTCGATCCCACCTTCGGCGCACCCTATACCCTCAACGTTTCCAGCCCGGGGCTCGACCGTCCTTTCAAGACGGACAGGGACTATCAAAAGGCGATGGGGCAAAAAGTGGAAGTCAGGCTGTTCGCGCCCATGCAGGGCAAGAAGCTGTTCGAAGGGGTACTCAAAGGCCACGACGAAAACTGCGTATATATCGAAGACAAGGGCGAAGAGCTCAAATTCGAAAAGAGCAAGATTGCAAAAATCAACCGCGCCATCGATTTCGACGCGCTCGGCTTGTAATCGGAACAACATATTTTACGAAAATTGATTAGGAGATATAGACACATGGAAAACAAAGAGTTTTTTGCGGCGCTTAGCGATTTGGTAAAGGAAAAGGGAATCAGCCGAGAAGCGTTTATCACGACGCTTGAAAACGCGCTTGCATCTGCGTACAAAAAGCAATTTGACGGCGGCGCGGAAGTTGCCGTATCGTTGGACGCGGAAAGAGGTACGATCGAATTCCGTGCAACCCGCTACGTCGTGGAAGAAGTAGAGGATAAGGACAAGGAAATTTCCTTGGAGGACGCGCAGGAACTCAATCCTGCCTATCAGGTCGGCGACACCATCGTCACCAACTTCATTCCCAAGGATTTCGGGCGTATTGCCGCGCAGACCGCCAAGCAGGTCATCTTGCAGAAATTGCACGAAGCGGAACGGGACAACACCTTCTCCGAATTTTCGGATAAGGAAGGGGAGCTCATGGAGGGCGTCATTCGCAAAATCGACGACCGCAACGTATACGTGGAGCTCGGCGACAAGAAGATCGAAGGGGTGATGCCTCCGCAGGATCGCGTCCCCACCGAGAAATACAATTTGGGAGATACCCTCAAAGTATTCGTAAAACGGGTGAAGAACAACGGCAGAAACTCGCAGATCGTCGTTTCCCGTACGGCGCAGGGGCTCGTCAAGAAACTGTTTGAAGAGCAGGTTCCCGAAATCGCGCAGGGCGTCGTGGAAATCAAGGAGATCGCGCGCGAACCCGGTCACCGTACGAAGATGGCGATCGTCTCCACGGACGCTCGCGTAGACGCCGTCGGCGCGTGCGTAGGCAACCGCGGCGCGAGAGTCAACGCAGTCGTGCAGGAGCTCGGCGGCGAAAAGATCGACATCATCACCTGGAGCGAAGACCCCTTGGCGTTCATCTATAAAGCGCTTTCCCCCGCTACGGTCCTTTCCGTGACGGCGAAAGGGGAGAAGAGCGCCATCGCCATCGTGCCCGACGACAAGCTTTCGCTCGCCATCGGCAGAGACGGTCAGAACGCAAGATTAGCAGCCCGCCTCACCGGTTGGAAGATCGACGTCAAGAGCGCGTCTTCCCCCGAAGCGCAGGAAATCTTGGCGCAGATCGAAGCGGAAGCAGACGAAGGGGAAGAATAAGATCTTCTTTGCGTCCGCTCGTAAGCAAATAAAATCAGGAGGTCGCTATGCCGAAAACGAAGAAAATTCCCATGCGTATGTGTATCGCCTGTCGGGAAATGAAACCCAAGTCGGAAATGACGCGCGTGGTCAGAAACGCGGAGGGAGAGATCGCGCTGGATTTGACGGGCAAAGCGCCCGGGCGCGGCGCGTACGTATGCGCTGAGGAAGCGTGCTTGAAAAAGCTCACGGGAAAGAAACTCTTAAACAAAGCCTTTTCCGCCAACGTCGAGGAAGAAATTTACCGCGGCGTGGAGGAGGACGCGCTTGGAGAAAAGTAAGATAGAAACCTATCTCGGGTTTTGTATTCGCGCGAGGAAGATAATTTTCGGCGCGGAAATGATCGAAAAACAAAGGAAGGGAGTGTATCTTCTCGTCGTCGACGGGAATATCGGGAAGAACTCCTTGAAATCCGTCGTACGGGCGCAGGAGCGATTGCAATGCCCCCTCTATACGACGGCAGAGGGCGCACTCGGCGAATGGGTGCACCGTCCGACCGTCAAGGCGGCGGCAATTACGGACAAAAACCTCGCTTCGGCTATGTGCAAAGGAGCGGAAAGCGAGCCGAAATTCAAATTATATTCGGGAGGGAACGAATAAACCTATGGCAAAAAAATATGAGAACGTAGAGAAAATTACATCACTTTTGGACGACAAGCAGCTGGGTGGCTTGCAGAAACGTATTTCTTCTACGGAGAGAAGCCTTGCGGACGTGTTGAAGAAACTGTCCGTTCTGGAAGCGGAAAAACAGCAACGGGAAGCCGAGGCAGCGGCGCGCGCAGAAGCGGCGGAAAAGGCGGCGGAAGCAGCGGAATCCGCGACGGTGGCGGAAGTGCAGACGGAAGAGCCGCCCGTCGTGGAAGAAAAGCCCAAGAAGACCGTGAGAAAGACGAAAAAGACGGAAGAACCTCAGGCGGAGGAAAGGGCGAAACCGGCAGAAGCTGCGCCCGTGGAAGAAGTCAAGGCGGAAGAACCCGAGGCGGAAAAACCTCGGGAAAAAGCAGAGCAGGCGGGAGAGGCGGAACCTGCGCCTCAAAAGCGGGAAGAACCTCAGCCTGTAAAACGGGCGGAACCCACCCCTCCGAAACAGGAAGAAACAAAGACGGAAACGCGTACGTTCGTTCCCAAATCCGAAACGCGTCCCGCCGCTCCCCGAGCACCCAGATATTTCAGAAACGGACAGGAGCAGGGCGTATACGTGGCGAAACCGGGCGCGGAATCCAACCCGACGCAGGGTGGAGCTACCCATCGTCCCCGTCCCACCGGGGACAGACCCGCAAGACCGAACGGTCCCAGACCCACGACGGGGGCAAGACCGATGGGCGGCGTGTCGAGCGCGCCCGTTGCGGCTCCCGTACCCACCACTTCGAGAACGTCCGCACCTGCCAAGAAAAAGACGTTTGAAAAGACGTATACGGAAAAGAAACCTCTTTCC
>JAGAJI010000010.1 GCA_017626135.1 Clostridia bacterium
CACCCTTTCACGGTGGTAACATGGGTTCGAGTCCCGTACGGGTCACCAGCAAAAGAGCACACCTTGAGGTGTGCTCTTTTGCTGTGCCCGCACGGGAAGTTCGACGAACCCATCGGGCTTAGAAACGCTTGCGTTTTCTTTGAGCGTAGCGAAAGCCCCCGTACGGGTCACCATAGCCCATCGGGTCCGGAAAAATGCGAGCGTCTATACGCGAGGATTTTTCTTTGCCGAGGCTCCACGAAGTGGAAACGGCAAGCTGCCCGTTAAGCCAAGCATTGATAATGCTTGGTAGGGGCGAGTTAAGCGAACGGCGATAGGTAGCCGTGAGCGCGACCAAGTGCAAAGAACAGTTTTGCACGCGACCACCACCCTTCCCTATTTATATTTGTCAACACCCCTGTACGTGTCACCATAAAAGGACGCAGAAAAGGATACAAGAAATTGTGCTGAATTTATTATAGTTCCCTATAAAATAACGTAACGCAACCCGCGATTTTTCACGGATTTTACAATCCTTTGTAAAACTGCTTGAAATAATGCGAAAAATATGTTATAATAAACAAGTGCGCATATGCACGTATAAAAGGAAACTGTTATGAAAAAGAAATTAGCTTTATGTTGTTTAGTAAGTATCATGCTCGCATTCAGCTCGTGCGTGCTCACGGAGAATCCCTCGTCTTCGAGTTCTCCCTCGGATTCGTCTGAAATCGTCGATACGCATACCGAGCACGTAGACGCGGATAATAACGGCGTCTGCGACGAATGCAAGGAATCCACGATACGCACCTTCGATATTTACGCGCTGAACGATTTGCACGGCAAAATGCTCGACACGGACAGCCAGATCGGCGTGGACGAAATGACAACCTATCTTCGCCAAGCCAAGGCAAACAACCCCAACACCATTCTCCTTTCGTCGGGGGATATGTGGCAGGGGAGCCCCGAATCCAACCTCACCAAGGGCAAGATGATGACGGACTGGATGAACGATTTGGGATTCGTTTCCATGACCCTTGGCAATCACGAGTACGACTGGGGGGAGGACTACATCGAGGCGAACAGTCAGCTTGCGAACTTCCCTTTCCTCGCCATCAATATCTACGATAGAGAGACGGAGCAACGCGTGGACTATTGCGAATCGTCCGTAATGCTTGAAATGGACGGCGCGAAAATCGGCGTCATCGGCGCGATGGGGGATTGCTATTCCTCGATTGCTTCGGACAACACCAAGGGTATCTATTTCCTGACGGGGGATCTGCTCACCGAGCTCGTCAAGGCAGAAGCGGAGAAACTCCGCGCGGAAGGGGCGGACTGCATTATCTATTCCATTCATGACAGCTACAACGACAACGGGTACGATCTTGCCCTCTCGCAAGGGTACGTGGATATCGTGTTCGAGGGGCATACCCACGCCGCCTACGCGGAAAAGGATATGTACGGCGTATACCACTTGCAGGACGGCGGGGATAATAAATACGGCATTTCCAAGGCGACGATGGAAATCAATATCGCCAACGAAAAGGCGAAGGCAACGCAGGGGAAAGTCGTCTATGCGAGCGAGTATAAAAACCTCGAAGACGATCCCATCATCGAGACTTTGGCGAACAAGTATCAGGCGGAAGTGGAAAAGGGATATCGGACGTTGGGTTACAATGAAACCCGTCGGAATAGTAGCGCATTGAGCTCCCTCGTGGCACAACTCTATTTGGAGGCTGGCAGAGAGAAGTGGGGAACCGAGTACGATATCGTGCTCGGCGGCGGCAGTATCAACGTGAGAAGCCCGTACGAGCTCCCCGTCGGCGACGTTACTTACGGCGATTTGCTGATGCTCTTCCCCTTCGACAATCAGCTCGTGCTTTGTTCCATCAAGGGCAGAGACCTTCTCGACCGTTTCGTGAACAACAGCCGTTATTACGTGGCGTACGAGATCAATCCCGATACGATCGAATACAACAAAACTTACTATATCGTGACGGATACGTGGAATTCTCCCTATGCGAAAAATCAGCTCACCGAAGTGGAAAGATGGGAGGAGGAAGTGTACGCGCGCGATTTGCTTGCGGACTATATCGCCGAGGGGAATATGGGCACGAAACCCGCTCCTATTCAACCTTCGGAAATTCGGCTCACTTCCATTCCCCAAATTTTGGAGATCGGTGGGGCGTTAGGGGACAACAAACAAACGACGGAGGTCTACGACGTCGAAGGGACCGTGCTTTCCGTAGAGAATTATACGTGGGGCAACATGACGATCCAAGACGGCGACGGCAACATCCTTTATATCTTCGGCGTGTACGATATGGCAGACAATCGTTACGACGCCATGGATAATCCGCCGACAATCGGAGACAAAATCATACTCCGCGGCGTGATTAAGAAGTATATCAAATCGGGCAGTCCGCTCATTGAAATGGTGAACGGCAAAGTGATACAGATGAATGGAGAAAACGCAAATGTTTGAGCAAGTCATTCAAGCGGTCAACGCATATAATACGATTATCATTCATCGCCATTCCAGTCCCGACGGAGACGCGTTGGGAAGTCAGATCGGCTTGAAATGGTTGATTCAGGACAACTATCCCGACAAGAAAGTATATATCGTCGGCGACGGTGCAGGACGCTATGGGTTCATGGACGGCTCGGTGATGGACGAGATCGGAGACGAGGTATACGAGGGCGCGCTCGCCTTCGTGCTCGATTCGGGCGCGAGTCACCTCATCAGCGACGGACGCTATCAACTCGCCGCGAAAACGGTTCGGCTCGATCACCATATCTATATGGAAAAAATCAACGATATCGAAGTGGTGGACACCTCGTACGAGAGCTGTTGCGGCTTAATTGCAGAGCTTGCCGTGGAGGCAGGTTGGTTCTTCACGAAGAACTCTGCGAAAGCGCTCTTTACGGGCATGGTCACCGATTCGGGCAGGTTCCGTTACGACTCCGTCAACGCCAACACCTTCCGCTTAGCAAGCGAGCTCATGAAAACAGGGTTCGACACCAACGAGATTTATAAAAATCTGTACGCGGACGAGTATTTCTACGTCAAACTCCGCGCGCAGTTCGTGCTTAAAATGCAGTTTACCGAGCATCGCGTGGCGTATATTTATACGACGAAAGAGGAGCTCGGCGGCTACGGCACGGACACCTTCACCATTTCGCGCGGCATGGTCAACGTCATGGCGGATTTGAAGGGCGTGGATACGTGGGTCAACTTCACGGAAACGGAAGACAAGGTGCTCGTGGAAATTCGCTCGAACAAGTATAATATCAACCCGATTGCCGTCAAGTACGGTGGCGGCGGTCACGAAAAGGCAAGCGGCGCGTCCGTGGCGGACAGAGCAACGGCGATGCGCCTTCTGGAAGATTTGAATCAATTAGATGAGGGAAATCAAGCATGAACGTAAACGAAAACATGAGAAAAGTTCTTGACAAAATCAAGGAATACGATAAAATTTATATTTTCAGGCACTTCCGCCCCGACGGCGACGCGGTGGGCTCCACGAAGGGCTTACAGCGCATTTTACAGCTTTCTTTCCCGAAGAAGGAGATCTACTTGCAGAACGAAGATTTCTCCGATTATCTGGCGTTTTTAGGGGGCGAGGACGAACTTCAATCCCCCGAAAACTATCGGGACGCACTCGGCATCGTCATGGACACGGGCACGAGCCAACGCGTATCCTGTCAGAACTTCGTGCATTGTAAGGAAATCGTGAAATTTGATCATCATATTCCCATCGAGTCGTACGGCACGATCGAATGGGTGGAAGAGGAACGTTCGTCCACCTGCGAAATGGTGGCGGCGTTCTACGACGCGTTCAAGGACGAGTTGAAGATCGACGTGGAAGCGGCGACGTATATCTATACGGGCATGGTCACCGATTCGGGCAGATTCCGTTTCCGTTCGGTATCGGGCAACACGATGCGCCTTGCAGGCTTGATACTCGATCAGGGCGTGGACGTCGACGTGCTGTATGCAAATTTGTATTTGAAGAATTTTGAGGAATTCAAGTTTGAATCGTACGTGTACGAGAAAATGCAAATCACCGAAAACGGCGTGGCGCATATCTTCGTGAACCAAGAAATGAAGGATAAATTTCACCTTTCCAACGAGGCGGCGTCCGCGTGCGTGGGGTATATGGACTCCATTAAAAACGTCATTGCGTGGATTGCGTTTATCGATTCGGGCGACGGCTCCATTCGCGTGAGATTGCGCTCCCGTTTCGTCACCATTTCCGAACTTGCGGAACGCTATAACGGCGGCGGACACGCTTGCGCGGCAGGCGCTACGGTGTATTCCGAAGAGGAAATGCGGAAGTTGATTGCCGAGGCGGACGAGCTCGTAAAAGAGTTCAAAGCCAACAACGAGGGGTGGATGTAATGAAAATTTTAATTACGAACGACGACGGTATCGATGCGCTCGGGCTGAAATTGCTCGCAGAGTGGGCGAAAAAGTACGGCGAAGTGACGGTCGTCGCCCCCAAGCGCGGACAGAGCGCCAAGAGCCACGCCATTGAAATCGTGGAGGCGTTTGAAATCAAGCAGGTGCCCTATTTGGACGGGATCACGGCGTATTCTGTGGACTCCACGCCCGCCGATTGCGTGCGCTTTGGCATCGTGGGGTTAAAGCAGAAATACGACGTGGTATTTTCGGGCATCAACAGAGGGGTGAACGTGGGCGACGACATCGTGTATTCGGGCACGATTGCGGCGGTGTTCGAGGCGGTGAAACAGGGCGTGAAAGCGATTGCCTTTTCTTCCTTCCCCGACGAGCAGGAAGCGGCGGCAAAGCACCTCGACGAGGCGTACGGGTACGTGCTGGGAAAGGGGCTTTTCGACCACGCGCCTATGTATAATATCAATATTCCCGCCGAAAGCAAGGGAATCCGCATGACTTATCAAGGAACGACGTATTATTCGGACGATTTTGAAAAGGTGGAAGGCACGGAGAATATGTATAGACAGGTGGGGGATCTGATTCCCGACCTGCACCCTGACGATTTGAATCGGGACACGGTGGCGATCCACGCAGGGTATACGACGGTGACGCCGCTGATCGAAACGAGAACGGATATGGCTGTTTACGAAAAATTTAAGACGGAATAAGAAAAACGGGATTCCTTTGGAAATCCCGTTTTTCTTTTGAGAGGGGCTGCGTTGTGTTACA
>JAGAJI010000011.1 GCA_017626135.1 Clostridia bacterium
GGATGCGTTGGCAACGGGATATTTCATCTCGTACTTCGTGGTGATGACACCCTGATCGAGGGAGTCGCCGTTCAACGTGATCACCGCTTCGTCACCGATCATGAATTTGAGCGTCACTTCTTCCGCGGAAGAGGACGAAGAGGACGAAGAGGACGTATTTTCCGCCGTCTTTACTTCGTAGGAGAATTCATCGAGCATTTCCTTGCCCAAATCGGTGAAGGTCGCTTTGATGAACGCCACTTTGTTCTGCTCGTCTACGGAAAACTCCTTGACGATTTTCGTTAAATCGCCGTCTACGTCGTCGAGCTGGGAAACTTCGGAATCGGAAAGGGTGATCGTCATAGCGCCTGTTTCGGCAAACAAACCGAAAGTTGCGCAAGCGTTTTCAAACGCCGTTTTCTCTTCCGTTGCGCCCGATGCAGGAACCTGCACGCGAACGACGAGATCGTCCACGACCGATACGCGGTAGTCGGAATATCTCTTCTTCGCGTAACGAGCGCTGATTTCGTCCACGGCTTTTTGGAATTCCGCTTCGAATTCGTCGGAAACGCCGTTTTCGTTTTCGTCGATTTCCAAACCTGCGATCACGCCGTAATCAACGTCGTCTTTCAAATACACACCTTTGTCAAGGTACTGCACGTAAGTTGCTTGGTCTTCTTCAGACAATTCCTTATATTCGGTTTCGGAAATCACGCCGACGGGATAGTAATACGCATAATATCCGCCTCCGAGATCCGCCCCTGTGTCGTACTGCATCACCGCGGGATTCCAAATCTTTACCGTTCCGGGAATGGCAAAGCTGGGGAATATCGTGAGCGCGCAAAGTGCGACGATGACGATGGTGAGCAAAACCATCAATACTGTCGATTTTCTTTTGCCCATGTGATAAAAGCCTCCTGTTGTGTTTCGGTTTTTCTTCCGAATACAATATCTTTATTATTATACCTTATTTTAATACTCCCGTCAAGAAATATCGACGAGGATTGAGGAATTTTTTGTCCGTTTGCTGAAAAAAGTACCTTTTTCTTCCCCTTTTCAACGATTTTCCCCCAGCCCGTACGGTTCTATTCTTTACTTACCGAGTACCTTTTTTTCTGCGAGAATGTGCATCGCACATTCGATTCTCTTCTTCATCATGCCGCAGGTCACTTCGTAAGGATCGTTGATGTCCCCGTTGTAGTGATAGTTGTTGGCGTTACAGCCCCCCGAACAGATGAATTTTGCAAAGCAGTCCGCGCATTTTTTACGGGTGAACAGACAGGAATTCTTGAACTGTTCGCGAATATCCCCCCGCACAATCCCCTCGTACACGCTCCCCATGCGGAAGGAAGTATCCCCCACGAACTGGTGGCAGGGATACAGATCGCCGTTGGGCGCCACCGAGAAATACTCGTTGCCCGCGCCGCACGCCGAAACGCGCTTGGAAAGGCAGGGCCCACCCTCCAAATCCACGTTGAAATGGAAGAAGTTGAACCCCTCACCCTTGGCGTACCGTTCGAGATAGGCGTCGCAGAGGTTCTCGTATTCTTTTTCAATGACAGGCAGGTGTTCCTGCGTGATCTGCAAATCTTCCAGCTCGGTCACGACGGGCTCCATGGAGATGGAGTCCACGCCCTGATCGGCGATGAAGAGGACGTCCTTGGCAAAATCGAGGTTTTTAGCCGTGAACGTGCCGCGCACGTAGTAGCTCTTGTTCCCGCGCAGGGAGATGAATTTCTTGATTTTGTCGATGATGAGATCGAACGTGCCCTTGCCGTTGATCGACTTACGAATGGCGTCGTGGACTTCCTTTCTGCCGTCGAGGGAGAGCACGACGTTTTCCATTTCCGCATTGAAAAATTCAATGACTTCGTCGTTTAAGAGCAACGCGTTGGTCGTCGTGGTGAACAGGAATTTCTTGCCCGCTTTTGCGCCCGCCTCCTTGGCGTACGCCACCGTCTGTTTGAGCACCCCGAAGTTCATCAGGGGCTCGCCGCCGAAGAAGTCCATTTCCAGAACCTTTCTCTTACCGCTGTTTTCGATCAGAAAGTCCACTGCGGCTTTCGCCGTCTCGAAGCTCATGGATTCGCGCCTGGAATGGTACGCGCCCTCGTCCGCGAAACAATAGCGGCAACGGAAGTTGCAGTCGTGACAGATATGAATACACAGCGCCTTGACTTCGTCACTCTTCATAGGATAGGATTTCACCTCTTCCTTAAAGAGCAAGCCCTGTTCCTTCAACCCCTCCACGTCGGCGAGGATTTCTCGGATCTGCTCGTCTGTGATGTAGCTGATATCGACGGCTTGTCCTTCCTCCTTGGCTTTGAGATAGTCGGCAGTGGGCTTGTCGCATTCGTGCAGGCTGCCGCTCCCTACGTCGTAGATGTAGTTTTTGTCGTGATAGTTGAATACGTGAATCATGTCTTTACCCACTCACGGCAGACGCCGTGAGAATCATCGTAGATTTGTCCCAAACGGCAAAAAAAGGGCGCGTATAAACACACGCGCGCCTCGATACGCCGTTTTTGCGTTTTTGCTTTCAGTTTCCTTGTTCTTGATTACTTGCGTTCGATTTTTTCTTCGCGCGTAATTCTTTCGCAAGACTGGTTGCCTACCGTGCAGCTCGTTTTGCAAGCGGACTGACAGGTGCTTCTGCATTCGCCGCAGCCGGTAACTTTCTTGTCAGCGGGTTTCGCGATCGTTTTGATCATAACGTTTTCCTCCCAACTAATTTTTTATGTACATATTATAATACACTTTTTGAAAAAAGGCAAGCGGTTTACCGCTATTTTTCAATATTTTACGTGCAGTTGGGGAAATTATTTCACGCAAACCGCCAAAACGCAGAGCCCCTTCCCCTTCACTTTCTGAGATTGACGGCGAGAATCCCGCTCAACGAGCCTGCCAAAAAGGCAACGCCCAGCTCCAGTAAAATCAGCCACGACAGAGAAAAGTCGCCCCCGATCGACGAGAACGCAAGATAGGAAAGCGCGGTGAACAGGAGCCCGACGATTCCCCCTTGCAGCCACCCCTTTTCCCCTCGTACGAACACCAACGTGCCCACCATGACCGCGATGACTTTGATCACTTGGTTGACGGGATAGACGATATTCTCTCCCCACGACGTCGCGCGGAGCACGACCGCAAACGTGACGGCAAGGAGCAGAGAAATGCCGAGCGCGAGCAGAACGGCTTTGACGATCGGGAAGAAATCTACTTTGTTTTTTTGATATTGCATAGAAAAACACCTCCGCAGTATTGTATGCGAAGGCGTTTTGCGTTTATGCCCGATCGATTATTTCTCTTCGGATTCTTGTACGGGATCCTCGAGGGGTTCTTTTACGGTGTCTTCTACGGGTTCTTCGAGGGGTTCCTCTTGCTTGTTCTTGTCGGGAGTTACGGGCACCGCGTCCGTCTGGGCGATGGCGAACTTGTCAAACTTCAAGTAAGATTTGCCGCTCACGTCCGTACCCGTTTCCAGCACGAAGGTACCGTCTTCGCAAACTTCCACGACCGTACCGCATATGCCGCCGATGGTTTTGACGGTGTTACCGGGTTTCAATCCTGCGAGCAAGTTTTTGGTTTCTTCCTCTCTCTTCTTCTGCGAACGTCTGTTGAACACCATCATCACGACGAGAAGCACGACGAAAACGCCGATCATGAGCAACATATTCCAAGGGTTCGATCCGCTTGGCGCAGAGGAAGTAGCGTCGTCTAATAAATTCAATAACATACCTTTCTCCTTAATTTTTGCGTTTGAAAACGCATTTCATTTTTTATTGTACACCTATCATACCTTTTTTTTCCCTTTTTGGCAAGTGTTTTTCGGGAGAAATTTGGAAAGTTTTGCATTTTCACCGTTTTTTCATGCGATTATCACCGCGAGCAGGCAGAGTGGCTCCGCTGCCCTATCTTACTGTCTTACCATTCGTTTTTTACGTTAAACCGTATGGGTTTGGACATATCGTACTATCGAAGTGGAATGCGACTTCGTCGCGGTGGCTCTGCCACACCGCCAAAGGCTCTGACTTTGGAAACCGCCGGGAACTGAATTCCCGGACTTCCCTCAGGTGTGTGTAATTCGCCGTTCAGGCGGATCAGTCGGTCAAGCCGCGGAAGATTTCCGTGCCTTTCTTTTTCAGCCAGACGAGCAAGCCAACGGCGGCTGCCGCAAATACGCCGAGCCATAAATACAGGTACAACGGGGCAGGCAGGTATGCGCCGACGAGGAAATATACCCCCAAAGGCAGTACCGTGATCCCCCAGCTCCCAAACATCGCGATCAGCACCGAAAAGCTCTGCTTTACCGCCGCCGTTTCGTTCGTCCAATGCAGGTTGGGCAACTTCAGATTCCACAACAATCCCCACGCCGCGAACAACGCGCTCGCGATCACCGCCGTCAATACCACGCCGACGATCGTATACCATTCCAACCGCAATACGAGCCCCATCGCAAGCCCGAGCGCCATGTCGGGCAACGCCGTGAACAGGAAATGCAGATACAGTTTCCCCTTCAATATCGCCCATTCGGACACGGGCATCGAACGGAGCAAGCCTAAACTCTCCCCCTCCAACGAGATCGAGCACGCACTGATGGTGTTCGACGCCGCCATAAAGCAGACCACCACCGCCACGATCAATCCGATAAACTTCTGCAATTCGGGAACGGAGGCTACCATGTCCGCATTCACACCGAAAAAGTCCCCGAAAATCCCCATCATCACCGCCACGATGAGCATCATCATGGAGCCGATGGACGAGTTCAACAAATACGCGGGACTTTTCAAAAGCCGCCAGAATTCCTTTCTGAGAACCGCGATTTGCGGCGAGGTGCTCTTCGTATCCTTTTCCTTATATTTTGCGCGGTATTCCCCCTTCTTCATCGTGACGATGCGGATATACGTCGCTGAAAGCAGGACGTATACGAGCGCGAACACGCCGACGAAGATACCGACGCTCCCAAGCAGGGAAAGAGCGTCCCCCGTCCCTGCGCGACCGAGCAGGAAAAAGGGATACAGCCACGTCTCCATCACGCCGCCGAGCGCGCCGACGTTGGCAATCAGGGCACCCAGGTATGCGTTCACGTTTGCCATGAGCAGGGAATACCCCACCATGAACCCCAAAAATAACAGCGTCGCAAACAGGCTCTTGAAGGGCAATCTTGCAATCAGCCACGCAATCGCAAAGCCGAGCAGACAGCACACCGCCACCGCAAGCAGAGGGAGCACCAACAAAATCACGAGTCCGCACAAAAGTAC
Source organism: Clostridia bacterium (assembly GCA_017626135.1). Classification (GTDB taxonomy): domain Bacteria; phylum Bacillota; class Clostridia; order Christensenellales; family Borkfalkiaceae; genus Scatosoma. Next base: position 5,238 of record JAGAJI010000011.1, read on the forward strand.
GGGCAGGGAAAATCCCACCGTAAGCAGATAGTTGACGAGCGCAGGCACCCACGCGCACGCCTCGAACGCAAGCGTGAAGAGGTACAGCCCCGTCATGCGGACGAACAAAATCATCCAAGGGGGAATGGGCATGGAGAAAAGCAGGTCGTTATCCCTCGCCTCGTACAGCGTGGATTTTGCCATAAACACGCCACCGACGACGCCGATCGCGGTGGCGACCACTCCCATAAACGCAAAATACAGCCACGCCTGCCCTTGCTCGACGAGGGGCGTGCAAAGCGTCGACGACGTCATCCAAAAGAGAGATCCCATCGCGACGAATGCGTACAGCATGAGCGCGGCAAAGCCCAAAGCCGCCCACTTGGAGCGTTTCTTCCCGCCCCTGCCTTGGGTGAACGGCGTAGCAAACGCCAGAAAATGTTTTTTAAGTAATGCCCGTAACATAATTCACCCCTTTATTCCACGAGTTCCAAGAAGGTGTTTTCCAAACTCGTATCCCCTTTCACCTCGTCCATGGTACCCGCCTTGATCAATTTTCCGTTCTTGATGATGGCGATTTTGTCGCAGAGTTTTTCCGCCACTTCGAGTACGTGCGTGGAGAAAAAGATCGCGCCGCCCCGATCGCAGATCTCGCGCATCAGCTCTTTCAAAGTATGCGCCGCCTTGGGGTCGAGCCCCACGAACGGTTCATCCATGATCACGAGCTTGGGCTCGTGCAAGAGCGCGGAAATTACTGCCAACTTCTGTTTCATGCCGTGGGAATAGGTGGAAATGGGTTGCGCCAACGCTTCCGTCAGCTCGAAGGCGTCCGCATATTTGCGGATCCGCGCCTGCCGCACGTCCGTCGGCACTTCGTAGATATCCCCCACGAAATGCAGGTACTGAATCCCCTTCATAAATCCATACAATTCGGGATTGTCGGGAATGTACGCAATCTTTTTCTTGCAGGCAAGCGGATTCTTCTTGACGGACTCGCCGTCTACGAAAATCTCCCCTTCCTCAAAATCTAAGATCCCGCAGCACGCTTTGAGCGTGGTCGTCTTCCCCGCGCCGTTGTGCCCGATAAAGCCGTAGAGCTCCCCTGCCTGAATGTGCAAAGTCAAGCCGTCCACCGCTTTTTTGTCGTTGTAACTCTTCGTTAAATTTTCAATTCGTAACATCGTTTCTACCTCGTTGTAGTTATGATATTATTATGATATCATACTTATATGTGCCTGTCAAGCGTTTTAACAATAATTCCCACATTTTTTTTCAAAAAAAAGATTGCGCTTATTCCGCGCCATCCTCTTTCGGTTCTTCCTGCACGTTTCCGTGCGTTTTTGCTTTTTCTCTTTTCCAAAGCGTGTTCTACGCGCTCCTGCGCCGAGGTATAAAAATCCTGCCCTGAGCGTGGGAGGCATATACGCCAGCAATCGTTTAGACAGGGGCGCGTTGAGCGCGTACAGGGCTGCCGCCAAAATTGCGAGAAGAATGCCCGTTTTCATTTTGTTCTTCATACCTTTGCGACCTTTGGGATAAAGGAGCGAATCCCTTCGCTCCTTACACTATATATTATATATGGGCGGTACCGCCTACCTTACCATTTCCCTTCGCCGCCGTACTTGCGGTAAAATTCCTGCGTGTACTCCTTCACGTAACCGCCGAGAATGGATTCCCGCAAGCCTTTCATGAGCTTGTGCAAAAAGGTGATGTTGTGCAAACTCAACAGCATCGCGCCGTACATTTCGTTGACGTTGACGAGGTGGCGCAGGTACGCTTTCGTGTAATTCTTGCAGCAGTAGCAATCGCATTCCTCGTCGAGGGGGGTGAAGTCTTCCTTGAACTTCCCGTTCCTGACGACCACCCGCCCGTGCGAAGTCATCGCCGTGCCGTTGCGCGCGATTCGGGTCGCCAACACGCAGTCGAACATATCCACGCCGCGGAGAGTCCCCTCAATGAGACAGTCGGGCGAGCCGACCCCCATCAAATAGCGGGGCACGTCGGTGGGGAGCAGGGGTTGCAGATGATCGAGCATTTCGTACATGAGGGGTTTGGGCTCGCCGACGGAAAGTCCGCCGATGGCGATCCCGTGCTTGACAAACGGCAGGGTGCGGCGCAAGCTCTCCGAGCGCAAATCCTTGTACATATTTCCCTGCACGATGGGGAAGAGCGCCTGTTCGGGCTTGTCGTGGAACTTATAGCAACGCTCCAACCAAGCGGCGGTGCGCTTCATCGCCGCCTCCGCCTGCGCGTGGTTGTAGCCGTACTCGCTGCACTCGTCGAACGCCATGATGATATCCGCGCCGAGGTTCTGCTCCACCTGCATCGCCTTTTCGGGCGTGAAGAAATGCTTGCTCCCGTCGATGTTGGAGGAGAATTCCACCCCCTCGTCGGTGATTTTGTTGAGCTTGGCAAGCGAAAATACCTGAAATCCGCCGCTGTCCGTCAGAATGGGTCTGTCCCAGTTCATGAACTTATGCAAGCCGCCCGCTTTTTTGACGATCTCGTCGCCCGGGCGCATATATAAATGATAGGTGTTGGACAAAATAATCTGCGAGCCCGCCTCCTTCAAATCGCGCGGGAACACCCCTTTCACCGTCGCCTGCGTGCCCACGGGCATATACACGGGCGTTTCGATATCCCCGTGCGGCGTGTGCAGAATCCCTGCGCGCGCCCCCGTCTCGGGATCCGTCTTAATTACTTCAAAAGAAAAAAATTCGTTGTTCAAAATACTATCCTGCCTTCGTTTGAGTTTTGATTATACCACACTTTGATAAAAATTGCAATCCTTTTTCCCGTTCTTGGAAAAACGTTTTTTCGAAATCCTCTTGTCAAATTCCCTTTCCCAAAAATTTCATACATTACTTTATACGGAATATTCATTCATTTTATACAATTATTCATAAAATATAAAATTTTTTTCTATAAAAATAAATTTTTTTCTAAAATTATGCAAAAAATAGTTGACATTCGAAAAAAATGGGTATATAATAGCATCACAATCAATCCTGAGCACCCCAAAGAAAAAAAATCGCTTAGGATTTTAGGAGAGAATATTATGAAAATCAAGAAACTTATCGCAACCGTACTTGCTACCGTAACCGCATTCGCTACTTTTGGTTTCACGTCCTGTAATCTGCTCGGCGGGAAAGAGAAACTCATCGTATACACCGAAGCGGGCTTTGCTCCCTTCGAGTATATTCAGGACGGCAAAATCGTCGGCGTCGACGTCGATATCATGAACTTGGTCGGCGAAAAGCTCGGCAAGGAAGTGATCTTTGAAAACGTCGGGTTCGACACCATCGTAGACACCGTTGCCGAAGGGAAGCTTTGCAACGTGGGCGCGGCAGGAATTTCCGTTACCCCGGCGCGTGCGGAAAAGGTAGACTTCTCTGACGAATACTACACGGCAAGCCTCTACGTCATCTATAAATCCCAAGCGGAAGGCGACTACGTAAGCATGACCACCGACGACGTGAACGGCGTGTACTGGGATAGCCTGAAAGGCAAGAATATCGCCGTACAGAACGGTACGACGGCAGACTTGTTCCTCGGCGATGAAATCGCGGAAGGCGGCGCGGCAGAAGGCGCTCAAAAAGTCGGGTTCGACGCGTTGGCGTCCGCCGTTGCCGACGTTGGTCTGAACTCCGACGTACTCATCATCGACGAGCTCCCCGCAAAGAAACTCATCGAAGGCAAATCCGATTTGGCTTGCGCTCCCCTCTACTACAAGGGCGACGAAGAAACGCCGGACGAAGCGGCAGTCGACACCTACGCGATCTGCGTAACCAAGGGGCAGACGGAACTTCTCAAAGCCATCAACGAAGTGCTCGCAGAACTTGGCAAAGAAGGTATTCAGGAACTCGTGAACAAACACCTGGGTCTTTGATGGAAGGCGATACTGCACAATAACGTTAAGAAAAAATTACTTTAGCCATAGCGCTTTGGGGATAGACTTCGGTCTATCCCTAACGCCGTTAAAAGGAGATTCTATGTTTCAAGACATTATCGAAATCCTATCCAGTTGGGAACTCGTTTCCTACATGATACAGGGATTTTTCAACTCCATTCTCGTCACCTTGATTTCCGCCCTCCTCGGGCTTTTCCTCGGGTTCGTGGTCGCCATCGTCAAGATCGCTCCCGCCAACAAATGGATGAAAGTCCCCAAAATCATCTGCGAAGCGTATACCACCGTCTTCCGCGGCACCCCCGTTGCGCTGCAACTCTTCATCATGGTGTTCGCCGTATTCGCCATTCCCGGGTTCAAGCCCTACGCCGCCATTCTCACCTTCGGCATCAACTCGGGCGCGTACGTATCCGAGAGCATCCGCGCCGGCATCACGTCCGTGGATAAGGGGCAAATGGAGGCAGGCAGAGCGATGGGCTTTACCTGGCTGGAAACGATGATCCGCATCATTCTTCCCCAGGCGATCAAAAACATCATTCCCGCCATCGGCAACGAAATGATCGCCCTTCTGAAAGAGACGAGCATCATCGGCTGGGTGGGCTCGACCCCCGGCACGCTCACCTTCGACTTAAACGCCGCGGCAAGCACCATCTACCGCACCGTTCCCAACTACCTCGCAAGCGGTATTTTGGTCGGTTGTTGTTACCTCATCGTGGTCTACGCCATGGTATTCTTAATCAAATGCATCGAAAAGAGGTTTGCAAAAAATGAAAGATAATAAAGTAGCGCAGGCGCTTAAAACGTGGACGAGTCGCTTGCGGACAAAAAAGGAAGAAAGAAACGCCGTTTGCCACGTGCCCGAAGAGACGCGTTCGGACGCGCTCATTTCCGTGCGCAATCTGTATAAGAAGTTCGGAAAGCTCGAAGTGCTCAACGGCATCAATCTGGACATCAACAAGGGAGACGTCGTCGCCATCATCGGCCCTTCGGGTTGCGGCAAATCCACCTTCTTGCGCTGCCTGAACGGGTTGGAAACCCCCTCGGCAGGCGAGATCATTTTGGAGAACGAATACGTCTTCAAAAACGAGCGCGTCTACCTCAAACGCAAGATGCGCGCGATGAAGGAAGAATCGAAAAAAACGGGAAAGCCCCTACCCATGGACGAGTTCAACGCCGTCAACGAGGAATATCTCGCCCTGCGTAAGGAAGAAAAAGCGATCGCGAAATACATGGAAACCGCCATCAATTTGCACCGCCAGAAGGTGGGCATGGTGTTCCAGCAGTTCAACCTGTTTCCCCACCTGACCGTGCTCCAAAATATCACCCTTGCGCCCATGAAACTCAAAAAGGTGGGCGAGGAAGAGGCGAAGGCGAAAGCCATGGAACTCCTTAAAAAAGTCGGTTTGGCGGAGAAGGCGAACGTGTATCCGAGCACCCTCTCAGGCGGACAGAAACAGCGTATCGCCATCGTGCGCGCGCTTGCCATGGAGCCTGAAGTACTCCTCTTCGACGAGCCCACGTCCGCGCTCGACCCCGAAATGGTCGGCGAGGTTTTGAAAGTTATGACCGAGCTCGCCCAAGAAGGCATGACGATGATCGTTGTTACCCACGAAATGGGGTTTGCCAAGGAAGTGGCGACGCGCGTCATCTTCATGAGCGACGGCGTCATCAAGGAAGAAAACGCGCCGCAGGAATTTTTCACAAATCCCAAGGACGAGCGTTTGAAGGAATTTCTTTCCAAGGTATTGTAATATGATTTTTAACTATCACACGCACACGACACGATGCAATCACGCGTTCGGAGGCGATCGGGAATACGTGGAAAATGCCATTCAAAAGGGACTCAAAACACTCGGTTTTTCCGACCATGCCCCCTACTTTTTCCCAAACACCGACTACTACTCTCCTTTCCGTATGCAGGTGGACGAGCTCTTTGCATACGCGGATTCCATTCGCGCGCTGCAAAAGGAATACGAAAAGGATATCCGTATCCTGCTCGGTTTCGAGCTGGAATATTATCCCGATTTCCACAAGGGCGAAACGGAATTTTTGCGCCAAGTCTCCCCCGACTATCTGATCATGGGACAGCATTTGTTGAACAACGAGCTCGACCACGTCGTATCCATAAATCTGAATACGGACGAGTTGCTCGCCGCCTACGTGTCGCAAGTCCTCGAAGGCTTGCAGACGGGGGATTTCCTGTATTTAGCGCACCCCGATCTGCCCGGTTGCAACTTCTCTAAGGAAGCGGTGGAACGGGAGTACCGCCGTCTTTGCGAGGGCGCGAAGGCGATGAATATTCCCTTGGAAATCAATCTTTTGGGGGTGCGCACCCACCGTCATTATCCGAGCGAACGATTTTTCAAAATCGCCGCGGCGGTGGGAAACTCCGTAATAATCGGCTCGGACGCGCACGAGCCCCAAGACGTCGTCGACCTCCCTTCCGAAGCGTTCGCCAAAGACATGGTAGCCTCGCTCGGGTTAAAATTGATCGAAACGACCCTGCTTTGAGGCGCCGTTTCTTATGGTAGGATCATCAAGCCGCCGCTCCTTCGAGCGGCGGCTTATTTCAAAATGAATAAATTTTTTGTGCTAAATGAATAAATTTTTTGTGTAAAGTATTGCTTTTCCCTTTCATATATAGTATAATATTGCTAATAAACTTAATGAAGGAGTTAACTTATGAAAGCATCTGCATCCCCTTTCAAGAGGTACAATAATTCGCGACACAATCTTATTCTCGTGTTCTTTCTTTCTCTAATCAATATGTTCCTCTATGCCGGCACGCATATTTACTTCCTGTTCTCGGCGTATCTGCCTTTGATGCTCATCGATATCGCAGGCTCCGATTCCCGACTCATAGGTTTCATGCTGATCTTTTCTTTTTCCTACTTAACCGCCTATCTGCTTTGCTATATTTTCTCCAAGAGACATTTGGGTTGGATGATTGCGGCGCTTGCGCTCTTTGCCGTAGACTCCGTCTGCTTACTCATCAACGTGCCTGCGCACTTTGCGGAGGGAGATTTCTTGATCCTCCTTGATCTTCTCTTCCATTTCTACGTGTTCGGATCTTTGGTGATGGGTGTAATGGACGGGAAAACTTTGAAACCCATTCTCGCCTCCAACGGAAGAAGCCAAAAATCGCAAACCGATGCAGAACCTGTGCAAAGCGAAGAACCGAGCGGCGAAGCTCCCGCAGAAAGCGTAGCCGCGGAAGAGGGTGCGCAAACGGAAGTCGCCGAAGAGACAAGCGGCGAAGCCCCTGCAGAAAGCGTAGCCACGGAAGAGGGTGCGCAAACGGAAGTCACCAAAGAGACGAGAACGCTCACCATACAACGCAAGAAAGCGTTTGTGGCGGCTACCACCGTCGTCGCCGTATACGTAAACGGGAAGGAAGTATGCCGATTGCCTTACAGCGGCAACTCGCAAACGATTGCCGTACCCAGCCAAGCGTTTAACCTCGGCATTGCGTTTGCAAGCGGTATGTCCGACACGTCGATACGCATTGAAGCAGGAGAATCCCCCCTTTCCTATCAAATCAATGCGAAGGCAGGATTCCCCTTTGCCTCGTTGGAATTAGAACGTATACAATAATCAAAATGCAGCCGCCGCTCGTTCGAGCGGCGGCTTTGTTCAAAAATTATCAAATTTCTCCATGTAAAGTATTGCTTTTCCCTTCCATATATTGTATAATATTGCTAATAAACTTAATGAAGGAGCTATTTTATGAAAGCATCTGCATCCCCCTTTGGGAAATACAACAATTCGCGCCTGAGCATTCTCTTGTTGTTTATCTTCTCGGTGATCAATATCTTCACCATTTCCACGTTGGGTACTTACTTCCTGTTCTCGGCGTATCTGCCCCAAGTGTTGATCTCCTTGGCGTATTTAGATCCCTCGTTGACCCCCGTCATGGTCATTTTGTCTATCCTCTACATACTCCCCTACTTGCTGTGCTATATTTTCTCGAAAAAGAAAGCCGGCTGGATGGTCGCGGCTTTGGTGCTCTTCTCGGTCGACTCCCTTTTCTTTCTGATCGATTTATTCGCCTATCTTGCCGCAGGCGATCTCTCCTTTATCATCGACCTTATCTTCCGTATTTACGTGCTCGCGTCTTTGATCATAGGCGTCGTAAACCGCAAACAAGCCGTGTCGGTTGCAAACGGCGTGCAGGAGAATGCGGCAAATGAAAACGTGAACCAAGGGAGCGAAACGGAAGGAAACGTGGATTTTTACGATACGACCAGACAACTCACCGTGCATCGCAAAAAGAAATTCGTGGGTTGCGCCGTCGCTATTTTGGTATATGCGAACGGGAAAGAACTCGGCAAACTGAAAAGCGGACAGACGGAAACGTTCACGGTGCCCGCTCGCACCTTCCATCTTCGGGTTGCATTCTCGAACGGATTGTCCGATAACTCGATCGAAATCGCGGCAGGCGAGTCCCCGATTGCCTATGAAGTCGTCCCGAAAATGGGATTTACCGCCAACGTACTGGAATTGAACCCCTTGCAATAATATAAATCCGCAGAAAAAATCCTCGCTATCAAGCGAGGATTTTTTGTTTTGTTGTCTTATTCGAGCTCGAACGCGCCCGTGTACAACTGATAATACACGCCCTTTTGTGCAAGGAGTTGCTCGTGCGTGCCACGCTCGATAATTCTGCCGTGGTCGAGCACCATGATCGCGTCGGAGTTGCGAACCGTCGAAAGACGATGCGCAATCACGAATACCGTTCTGCCGTGCATGAGTTTATCCATACCGTCGTTGACGAGCGCCTCCGTATGCGTGTCGATGGAAGAGGTTGCCTCGTCCAGAATCATCGCCGGCGCGTCAGCGACCGCCGCACGCGCAATGGACAAAAGCTGTCTTTGTCCCTGCGAAAGGTTGGCGCCGTTGTTCGTCAAAAGGGTGTCGTAGCCGTCGGGCAGACGGTTGATGAAATCGTCCGCGTTGGCAAGTTTCGCCGCCTCGATACACTCCTCATCCGTCGCGTCTAACCTTCCGTAACGGATATTCTCCATGACCGTGCCCGTGAACAGGTTGGTATCCTGCAATACGATGCCAAGCGATCTGCGCAAATCCGCCTTCTTAATCTTATTGATATTGATGCCGTCGTAACGGATCTTGCCGTCCGCGATATCGTAAAAGCGGTTGATGAGGTTGGTGATCGTCGTCTTTCCCGCGCCCGTCGCGCCGACGAAAGCGATCTTCTGTCCCGGCTTGGCAAACAAGGTCACGTCCGTCAAAACCTGCTTTTCAGGTACGTAGCAGAAATCCACCATGTCCATGACGATGTCCCCTTTGAGCTGGGTGTACGTCGTCGTGCCTTCCGCTTTGTGGAAGTGTTTCCAAGCCCAAAGCCCCGTACGCTCCGTCGTTTCGACGAGCTCGCCGTTTTCGTCCTTCTTGGCGTTGACCAACGTCACGTAGCCCTCGTCCACTTCGGGCTCCTGATCCATGAGCGTAAACACGCGGCTTGCGCCGGCAAGACCCATCGCAATCATGGAGATTTGCTGGGACATCTGGCTGATCATCATCGTGAAGTTTCTCGACATACCGAGGAACGCGATGATGGCGCCGATCGACAGGGGACCGATCCCCTCCACGATACTGCAAAGCCCGACATTCGCCGCGCCCGTCATGAGGAAGATACCGCCGATGATCGACAAAATGACGTAAGTGAAGTTGCCGATGTTGCCCAAGATCGGGCCCAAAATATTCCCGTACACGTGCGCCCGTTCGCTGTCGCGGAGGAGCTTTTCGTTGTACTTATCGAAGTCCGCTTTCGCCTGTTCCTCGTGGGTGAAGACTTTGACGACCTTCTGCCCCTTGATCATCTCTTCCACGAATCCTTCCTCTTCGGCGAGGGAGGTCTGTTGCGCCACCATGTATTTCGCGCTGTTGCCGCCGATTACTTTGATCACGAGCGTCATCGCAAACGTGCAAACGAACACGACGAGTGCCAACCATACGCTGTACCAAAGCATGACTACCGTCGCCACGATAATGCTCAGCGAGCTCGACAAAATGGTGGGCAAGCTCTGCCCGATGAGCTGTCTGGTCGCGTCCGTATCGTTGGTGTACGTACTCATGATTTCGCCGTGCGCGTGCGTGTCGAAATACTGAATGGGCAGGGTCTGCATTCTGGAGAACATATCCATACGCAAATGATAAAGCATACCCTGCGTCACCGTCGCCATCGCGCGGTTCCATAAAAAGCTCGACAAAATGACGACGAGATATACGCAAGCCATGGTGACGATGAGTCCGATCAACTCGCCCATCACCGCGTTCAAACCGTTTTCGATACCCGGTTTGATGATGGAGTCAGTCAGCGTTTTGACGAACACCGAGGACATCGCGCTGCCCACCGCATTCAAAAAAATACATACGAGCACGAGGATCATCTGCCATTTGTAATACTTCATCAGGAGTTTCAAAAGCCGAGGCAGCGTTCCCTTTTTAATCGAGCCCTTGGGCATGGGCATACCCCGTTTGCCGTGCATCGGGGGAATGGGTTTCTTTTTCATTTCCGCCATGATACATTCCCTCCTTCTTGCGAGCTCTTTCTCGTCTGTTCCTCGTAAATTTCACGGTAGGTAGGGCAGGTTGCCATCAGCTCGTCGTGATTGCCGCAGGCAAGGATCTTACCGCCGTCGAGCAAAATAATCTTGTCGGCGTGTTCGACCGAAGTCACGCGCTGGGCGATGATAATCTTCGTCGTATCGGGAATTTCTTCCTTAAACGCCTGACGAATGAGGGCGTCCGTCTTGGTATCGACGGCGGACGTCGAGTCGTCCAAAATCAAGACTTTGGGTTTGCGAAGGAGGGCTCTCGCTATGCAAAGTCTCTGTTTCTGACCGCCCGACACGTTGGTGCCGCCCTGTTCGATATGGGTATCGTACCCGTCGGGGAAGGAACGGATAAATTCATCCGCTTGCGCAAGTTTGCACACCCGTTCGATATCCTCGTCCGTGGCGTTCTCGTCCCCCCAACGCAGGTTTTCCTTGATCGTGCCCGAGAACAGGACGTTCTTTTGCAGCACGACGGACACCTCTTTGCGCAGGGTATCCAAATCGTAGTCCTTGACGTTCACACCGCCGACGTACACGGTGCCTTCCGTCGTGTCGTACAGACGGGGAATGAGCTGAATGAGGGTGGTTTTGGACGAGCCCGTGCCGCCCAAAATACCCACCGTTTCCCCCGATTTGATATCGAGGTCGATGTCGGAAAGGGCGTATTTTTGCGCCTTTTTGGAATACTTGAAGTTGACGTTTTCAAAACGGATAGAGCCGTCTTTGACTTCCTGCACGCCGTTCTCGGGGCTGACGATGTCCGATTCCTCGTTCAATACTTCGGTGATACGTCTTGCCGATTCCAAGGACATGGTGATCATGACGAACACCATGGAGAACATCATACAGCAGGAGAGAATCTGGATCCCGTACGTAATGAGTGCGGACAAATCCGCCGCCGCAAACGCGCCTTCGGGCAAAACGCCGCCGTTGGAAAATCCGTTGTTGATGATGATCGTGGTACCCAGGTACGAGATGAGCATCGCCGCCACGTTGATCATCAACGTCATGAAGGGGTTGCTAAGCGCCATGATTTTTTCCGCCTTCGTAAAGTCGTCGCGAACCTCGCTCGCCGCCTTGTCGAATTTTTCCGTTTCGTAAGACTCACGCACGAAGGACTTTACCACGCGAATACCGCCCACGTTTTCCTGCACGGAATTGTTGAGCGCGTCGTACTTTTTGAAGATACGGCGGAAGAAGGGCATGACGTAGCGCATGATGCCGAAAATGGCGACGAACATCACGGGTACGATAGCAACGAAAATCCACGCAAGGGAAGGATTTTTGATAAAGCTCATGATGATGGCGAAGATGAATTGCAAGGGCACGCGGATTGCGATACGCAGACACATCTGATAGGATTGTTGGACGTTGGTGACGTCCGTCGTCAGGCGGGTGACCAAGGAGGACGTGGAGAATTTATCCACGTTTCCGAAGGAGAATTTCTGCACGCGATAAAACAGGTCGTGACGCAGGTTGCTCGCAAAGCCGCAGCTCGCTTTCGCCGCAAATCGCCCTGCAAGCACGCCGCTGGTGAGCGAGCAGATCGCAAGCCCGAGCAGGATTCCCCCGTAGAGCAGAATCGTCTGCATGGCGTCCGACCTCGACAAGACGTCCTCGTTGATCATTTCCGCCATAAAAAAGGGAATGAGACATTCGCAGAACGCCTCGATCGCCATGAAAATAGGCGTGATCAGCGACGGAATTTTGTACTGCCGTACGCTTTTAAGTAAAGTTTTTATCATATTCACTCGGTTTATCACCTCCGAAAAGTAGAGTTTTCCTTATATTAAAATATAAGGAATTGTTCGTTCACCCTCTATTATATTTTTTCTTGTTTATAAAGTCAACTATTTGCATGATAAAATTCCCTCTTTCACACAACTTTCATTTTTTCATTCTGTGAAAAACGTTCATTTTTTTCTAAACGGGCATACCATGTACGAGATGAAGCCGCCGCGTTCGCTTTCGCAAACGCGGCGGCTTCCTTCCTTTTTCAAAAACCAAAATTACGAAAGGACGAGCTGTCCGTCCTTCACGGTGACCGTGATGCGGTCGCCGGGCATAAACTTCCCTGCCAGAATTTCCTTCGCGAGCATCGTCTCCAAGGAATGTTGGATATACCTCTTCAACGGTCTTGCCCCGTAAATGGGGTCGTAGCCCTGCTCCACGATATAGTTCACCGCCTCGTCCGACAAGGTCAGATAGAGCTGTTTCTCTTCGAGACGAGCAACGAGCTCCCCTGCCATCAAATGAACGATCGAGCCGATCTCCGTTCTCGTCAACGGTTTGAAGAAGACGATTTCGTCCAAACGATTCAAAAATTCCGGTCTGAACGAGGCTTTCAACAGCCTGTTCACTTCCTCTTTCGCCTCGTCGGAAATTTCACCGTTCTCCTGAATCCCGTCCAAAATCGCGGTCGAACCCAAGTTGGAAGTCAGAATAATGACGGTGTTTTTGAAATCCACCGTTCTACCCTGCCCGTCGGTAATTCTCCCGTCGTCGAGTACCTGCAACAGCACGTTGAACACGTCGGGGTGCGCCTTTTCCACCTCGTCGAAGAGCACGACGGAGTAGGGTTTTCTGCGCACCGCCTCGGTGAGCTGACCGCCCTCGTCGTACCCCACGTATCCCGGAGGCGCGCCGATGAGACGGGACACGGAATATTTCTCCATGTACTCGCTCATGTCGATACGGATCATATTCTTTTCATCGTCGAAAAGGGAACGCGCCAGCGTCTTGGCGAGCTCCGTCTTGCCCACGCCCGTGGGGCCTAAGAACAGGAAGGAACCTATCGGACGGTCGGGATCGGCAATCCCCGCACGCGAACGCAAGATGGCGTCCGCCACCGCGGTCACCGCTTCGTCCTGCCCGATCACACGCTCGTGCAAGGTCTTATCGAGGCGCAACAGCTTCTCCCGTTCCCCTTCCAAAAGTTTGGCAACGGGGATCCCCGTCCAGCGCGCGACGATACGGGAAATTTCTTCCTCCGTCACACGGTCACGAAGGAGAGAATTTTCGCTTGAACGCATACCTGCCCCCTTCGCTTGCGTTTTTTCACACTCTTCGAGCTGCTTTTTCAGCTCGGGAATTTTGCCGTATTGAAGAACGGACGCCGTCTCCAAATCGTATTCCCTTTGCGCCTTTTCGAGGCTCGCATTCGCCGCTTCCAACTGTTCGCGGAGCTTTTGCACCTTGCCGATGGAATTTCTCTCGTTCTCCCATTTCGCCTTCATCTCGGCGTACTGCGCCCTGTGTTCGGAGAGTTCCTTTTGAATCTCTTCCAAATGTCCTTTGGACAGTTCGTCCGTCTCCTTTTTCAAGGCGTTCTCCTCAATTTCCAGCTGCATAATCTTCCGCGAAATCTCGTCCATCTCGGAAGGCATGGACTGCATTTCCGTCTTGATGAGCGCGCACGCCTCGTCCACGAGGTCGATTGCCTTGTCGGGCAGGAAACGGTCGGTGATGTAGCGGTTGGACAGGGTCGCCGCGGCGATCAGGGCGTTGTCCTGAATTTTCACGCCGTGGTAGACTTCGTACCGCTCCTTCAACCCACGCAAAATAGAAATGGTATCTTCCACCGTCGGTTCTCCGACGAGCACGGGTTGGAATCTACGCTCGAGCGCAGGGTCTTTTTCGATATATTTTCTGTACTCGTCAAGGGTGGTCGCGCCGATACAATGGAGCTCCCCACGCGCCAGCATGGGTTTCAAGAGGTTCCCCGCGTCCATGGCGCCGTCCGTCTTGCCTGCGCCCACGATGGTATGCAGCTCGTCGATGAACAGAATGATGCCGCCGTCGCTCTTTTTCACTTCGGCAAGGACGGCTTTAAGTCGTTCTTCGAACTCCCCACGGAATTTCGCGCCCGCAATCAGCGCGCCGATATCGAGGGAAAAGAGTTTGCGGTTTTTGAGGGAATCGGGCACGTCGCCCTTGACGATTCTTATCGCCAACCCTTCCGCGATTGCCGTTTTGCCCACGCCCGCCTCGCCGATGAGAACGGGGTTATTCTTGGTCTTTCTCGACAGAATCCGAATGACGTTTCGAATTTCCTCGTCACGCCCGATGACGGGGTCGAGCTTCTGTGAACGCGCCTTTTCGACGAGATCGGTGCCGTATTTGTTGAGCACGTCGTACGTATCTTCGGGGTTCTCGCTGTCTACCCGACGGCTCCCGCGCACGCTCGCCAACGCCTGCATAAAAGCGTTCGTCTCGATATTGAACTCCTTGAAAATCTTTTTGAGCGTTCCGTCCGCCTTTTCCAAAAGTCCGTAGAAGAGGTGCTCCACGGAAAGGTAGGAGTCCCCCATTTTATTCATCTGCGACTCCCCTTCTTCCAGAGCGTCCGCCAACGCACGGGAGGTATACTCCTCGCCGCCGCTCACTTTGGGGAGCTTGGCGATTTCCCTTTCGAGTGCGGAGGCAAACGCCTTCTCGTCCTTATTCATCTTTTTGAGAAGTGCGGGAATGAGCCCGTCTTCTTCCGTCGCGAGCGCATAGGCAAGATGCAGCTGTCCGATTTCCTGATTGCCGTATTCGCGCGCGATCTTTTGCGCTTTTCCAAGCGCCGCTATTGATTTTTCCGTAAACTTACGCATATCCATAACGCACTCCTTCGGCGCTTGCCGCGCCTTTTTTCTTTTGACTATTTGTACACCAAAGCGAAAATTTCTAAACGTTCTTTTCAAACTTTTCGTAAAAAACGTCTTTTCGACAATGAAAAAAGACGGTAAATTACCGTCTTTTTGTCACTCGTCTCATACATGGTACCGCCGTTTTATTTGAAAATCTGCGTAAGCACGAAAATGACGACGAAGATCGCCATCGCAACGCACGTTACGATAAAACGGATCTTCCCCTTCTTTTCTTCGCTCATCGGTACGTAGATCCGATGTCCGCAGGTGGGACAAACGCCCTTTTCCATGAGCGTGCCGCATTTGGAACAATGGATCTCGTCGGGCGTCTTATCCTCGATCACGCCGAAAATCTTTCCCTTCTTCGCAGGGGTTCTTTCCGCTTGGGGTGTCGTTGCGCTCTCCGTCCCTCGTTCTTGCGACTGCTCTTGCATCGCGTCGTCCATCTGCTTTAAGATTTCCGCTTCCTGTTCCCGTCTTTTCTTACTCATCCTCAAAATCCTTCCAAATCGTCGAGGGTGAGCTCGAACGAGCGAATGAAATGTTCGAAGAAATATTCCACCTCGGGCATCTTCAAATTATGCAGATCCTTTTCAATGGACTTCTTCGCCTTGGTGAATTCGGTGTTCCCTGAGCGGAACTCTTCGAGACATTTGATATACGCAGACAGGCGGTCTGCCGCCTTGACGAGACGGTACTCCTGACTGTCCTCGTCCGCGAGCACGTAGGGCGCGATGTGAATTTCCATTTCTTTGGGGAGCATGGAGGCAATCTTTCTGCTCGCCACCTTTTCAAGCTCCTTGTACGCGCCGCGAATACTCTCGTCGTAATATTTCACGGGCGTGGGCAAGTCCCCCGTCATGACCTCGCTGGTCTCGTGATACATGGCGTAGAGGACGGTGGTGAGCACGTCGGCGTTGCCGTCGAAAACTTCGTTGTGAATGGTCACCAAGGAGTGCGCGAGCATGGCGACGGACTGGGAGTGTTCCATAATGTTCTCCTCCCGTACCGAGCGCATGAGCTGCCAACGCTTGATGTATTTCATTCTGTCCATATAGGCATAAAAATCGTAACGCATTTTTTCTTCCTCTTTCGGCTTTGAAACGATTGACAAAGCCGCACGTATTGTTTTATAATGTAAGTACAAAAATTTGATATACCGTCGTGGGTGCTTTGCGAACTTTTTCCGCAAGGCTGAGATTATACCATTCGAATCGGCAGGGTAATCCCTGAGCGAAAGACGCCTTGTTTTTTGTTTTCATTTTACAAGACAGACAGGAGTATTGTACGCCCACGTTTTCGTGGGTGTTTTTTCTTCGACGGTAAAAGGAGGTTTTATGTTTCTCAATTCCCTTTTGGACGACGTGAAGCTGTATCCGTTCTTATTCGATACGCCCTTTGACGCCGTTCGAGCCATTGCGATCTGGTCGAGCCTTGCGCTCCTCGTCTCGCACCTGGTATGCCTGTTCGTCTTGAAAGGCGACGCGCGCAAACAGTTCCTCGCCCCCGCAGGGTTCACGTGGATCGCGTACGCCTGCGTACTTAGCACCGTACAACTCGTCCTTTCCTTCATCGAGGACGGCGTGGAAACTATCCTGTTCGTGCCCCTGTTGATTTTGCTCGTGTGCCTTGCGGCAAGCGCCGTTTTGCTCCTTTGGAAGCGGACGAAACCGATGTTGATCGTGCTCGGCAGCGTGTGCGGGGCGGCGTTCATCGCAACCATGGTATGCCTCTTCGTGCATTTTGCCTCGGGCAACGCCGCGGAAAACAACTGGCTGACCAACGCGGACGTGCAGTCGGTCAACCTGTATATCAGCAGCCTGATCGGCGTGCTCGCACTCCTTCTCATCACGTGGTATTTCGGCAGAGGCGAGAGCAAGGAATTTGATTCCAAGTCCATCACCTACGCCGGGATCTGCATCGCCATGAGCTTTGCGCTGTCTTATCTTCGCCTCATTCGTATGCCGCAGGGCGGCTCGATCACGCCCGCCTCGCTGTTGCCCCTCATGATCTATGCGTACTTATTCGGCGTGCGCAAAGGGGTGTTCGCAGGGTTTGCCTACGGACTTTTGCAGGCGTTGCAGGATCCGACTATTTTGCACCCGGCGCAGTTCTTGCTCGACTACCCCGTCGCGTTCGCGTGGATCGGGATCGCAGGGATTTTCGCGAAGGTGGAAAAGCTCGACAAGTATCCGCAGATCCGATTCGCGTGCGGCGCGATTTTGGCAGGACTTGGCAGATTTGCCATGCACTTCCTTTCAGGTGCGTTTGCGTTCGGCGCGTTTGCTCCCGAAGGCACGCCCGTGCTCTTGTATAGCCTCACTTATCAAGCGGGCTACGTACTGCCCGACTTGGCGATTGCCGTAGTTGTCGGCATCCTCTTATTCTCCTCCAAAACGTTCGTCAAAGAACTGCGTTCGGTGAAGAAAATAAGTGCTCGATAAAGACATGGTATAGCCGTTTGGCTTTTTCTGTCGCCCGTCTTTGTTTTTACAAAGACGGGCGACAGTTTTTTAATACACCGCGATTTCGTCGAACTTGGCTTTGTTGACGACGATTTTTCCGCCCTCGATATCGAACTTGACGATGACGCCGTTGACGGAGGGGAAGAGAATGGTTTTGCCGTCCTTTTCAAGGGTATAGACGTCGGAGGAAAGGTTTTGGATTTCCTGGACCACGCCGAGGACTTCGCCCTCTTCCGTTTCGCAAGTGAGTCCGAGGATATCGACGATATAGTGTCGACCTTCTTCCAAAGGCGGCGCATCCTCGCGCGCGCCCTCTAATTTTTTCCCGCGAAAAAGTTCCGCCGCGTTGCGGTCGGGAATCCCGCGCAAATTCATATACGCCGCACCATCGGGGCCGACGCGGAAGGAGAGGATTTTATAAGGTATATCGTCGATATACACCGTACCGAACTCCTTGACGTCCTCGGGAAAATCGGTATACGTTTTTACCTTCAATTCCCCGCGTACCCCCTGCGGTTTTAACACTTCGCCGATCACAAGACGATCCATGTTTTTTCTCCTTTGATTTGTTGTTGGAAGTCCAGAAACTCAGTTTCTGGCAGATTCCAAAGACAGAGTCTTTGGTGGGGTGTGGGGTGAAACCCCGCAAGCGGACCCCAAAAAAGCGAACGCAGTTCGCGTTCCAACCGCGAAGCGGTTCCCTCGCTCGAAGAGCGAAACGTTCGGACCCTATTTACACTCCCTCAGTCAGCTGCGTTGTCAGCTCCCTTTGCACAAGGGCTTCTTGGGAACTCACTCCGCCGTATAGGTCAAAAAAAGGCTTTTATGCAAAGCCTTTTTTCTTTTTTTACCGATCCTATTCTACGTCCGCATCCACGGCGTCGCCGCCTCTTTCGCGGATCTCCACGACGTATTTCTTTTCGCTTGCAGGGGTAGCCGCGCGCACGATCGTACGCATCGCCTTTGCAATTTTACCCTGCTTGCCGATCACTTTGCCCATGTCGGAGGGAGAAAGCACGACGGTCACTTCGATTACACGGTCCTTTTCATGGACGATATATTCTACGTTTTCCTTGTCTTCCGCAAACTGCCCGACGATGTATTTGATTAAATCAAGCATGATAAACTCCCGTCGCTACTTATTTGCTCTTCTTGGTTTTGGTCTTGGAAGGGCTGAGCTTGCTGCTCTTTTCCATAGCACCTGCCTTTACGAGCAAGTTCTTAACCGTTTCGGTGGGCTGAACGCCTTTTGCGAGCCATTCTTTTGCCTTTTCTACGTCGATGTCGTAGCCAACGGGCTTGCTTGCAGGGCTGTAGTGACCAACGCAGTCAATGTATTCGCCCGTAGCAGCCTTTCTGCTGTCAACGACTACCACACGGTAGATAGGGTTCTTCTTGTCGCCCATTCTGAAAAGTCTCATTTTAACCATAATAATACCTCCAAAGTATCTTAAAATATTTTTTTCTTGTTTATTTCACGGCTTTCGCCGTTTTTATCTTTTGTAAGGTGATACCGCATAATGTCATCAAGCGAGAAGCGTAGACGATTTTGAGAAAGAAACAGGCGGTTTTCCGTAGCAATAGCTAATCCTATTGCAAGGGGAACCAACGCATTTATTTCCAAAAGCGTTAAGCAGACAAGAACAATACGAACTTGATTTTTCGCGGCTGATTTTGTGTAATCTTGCGTTGAAAGCCTCGTTCATACCCCTGTATGAACTACGTTTTCGCCTTATCTTTCCCTAAAATCAGCTCGCGATAAAATTGCTTTGCACCGCAAGGGGTGTTTTTTCGAGCAGATTTTGGCAAAGATGGGCGCAGTCGTATTTGACATACTACAAGAACATATTTGTCGGAAGACGCCGAAAAGGTACCCCTTGCGGCAGGTTCGTATTGTTCTTGCCTGCTTATTATCGCGCCGATGTTATTGTGCGGTATTGCCTTTTTTAAAAAGGCATTCTGAACTTGCCTTTGCCGCCTTTGAGCTGTTTCATCAGCATTTTCGTCTGTTCAAACTGTTTCAAAAGCTGGTTGATTTCCTGCACCGTCGTGCCCGAGCCTGCCGCGATACGGCGTTTTCTCTTGCTGTCGATGATCGACGGGTTGTCGCGCTCCTGCTTCGTCATGGAAAGAATGATTGCCTTCGTGCGCTCGATCCTCTTCTCGTCCACGTCCCCTTCGTTCACTTTGAGCTTACCTGCCCCCGGGAGCATCGCGAGCATCGCAGACGCGCCGCCCATTTTCTTCATCATATTGAACTGTTCCAAATAGTCGTTGAGGGTGAAAGAATTTGCGAGCATCTTCTGTTGCATCTTCTTCGCGTCCTCTTCGGTGATCGCCTGTTGCGCCTTTTCAATCAGAGACAGCACGTCCCCCATGCCGAGGATTCTCGACGCCATACGGTCGGGATAGAAAGGTTCGAGATCGCCGAGCTTTTCCCCTACGCCGATGAATTTGATGGGTTTGCCCGTCACCGCTTTGATGGAAAGGCAAGCGCCGCCGCGCGTGTCGCCGTCGAGCTTGGTAAGAATTACCCCCGTCACGTCCAGACGGGCGTTGAAGGTCTCCGCTACGTTCACCGCTTCCTGACCCGTCATCGCGTCGACGACGAGCAACGTCTCGGTGACTTCCACTTCCCTTTTGATATTTTCGAGCTCTTGCATCAGCGTATCGTCGATTTGCAGACGACCTGCCGTATCCAAAATCACCGTGTCGTAACTCATCGAACGGGCGTAGTCAATCGCCTGTTTTGCCGTCTTGACGGGGCTTTGCGTGCCCCTTTCAAACACTTCCACCTGCGCATTCTTCCCCACCACTTGCAGCTGTGTGATCGCCGCCGGGCGGTAGATATCCCCCGCCACGAGCAAGGGGCGTTTGCCCTGTTTTTTCAGCAACAAGGCGAGCTTGCCGCAGAGGGTCGTTTTCCCCGCGCCCTGCAAACCGCACATCATGATGACGGTGGGGAGCTTGGGCGACACTTCCAGCTTGGAATTTTTAGAGCCCATCAATGCGATGAGTTCCTCGTTGACGATTTTAATGACCTGTTGCGCAGGGTTGAGGGAGGATAAAATTTCCTGTCCGACCGCCTTTTCCGATACGTCCGCAATGAACTGCTTGGCAACTTTGAGGTTGACGTCCGCTTCGAGCAAAGCCACGCGCACTTCGCGCATCGCCGTGCGAATCTCCAACTCCGTCAACTTCCCCTTTTTGGTCAGTTTTGAAAATATATGATTTAATCTTTCCGATAACGATCCGAATAAAGCCATTTACTTCTCCTCATTCTCTCGAAACGTCCTGCCGACGATCGTATTCTCTCCGTCTGACGAAACGATCTCTCCGCCGTATTCTTCGATGACGCCGTGGAGCGCTCCTTCCAGTTCTTGAAGCTCCGAAGAAATTTCAGGACGACTCTCGCGCATGGAAGAAATCCAACGGTTGACGGTCGTCATATACGCGGAATATTCTTCGTCCGCTTGGGTGAGCGCCCTGTCAAAACCGAGCTTTTCCTCGTAGCCTTCCAACTGCTTTCTGCATTTTTGCAAACAGTCGGAAACGCTTTGACGGGACACGCCCTTCTGCTCGGCAATTTCACCAAACGACAGGTCGTAATTGAAATACAGGTCGGTAATTTCCCGTTGCGTGGGGGTCAAAAGGGGGGAATACAAATCCCACAGCCGAAGAAAATGCAAATCGTCCTTCATCTTTTGCCCTCCTGCCCGTTTTCCGTAGACCATTATACACGAAAAAAAGAAAGGTGTCAAGCATTTTTACTTGACACCTGAAATTTTTTTTGCGAATTTTATCCATTTTTCTCTTCGCTATCCTGCGGCGTTTCTTCCGTCTGCGTTTGCGCAACTTCCGTCGCTTCTTTCAAGCCTGCCGTTTCCGAAGTTTCCAAGGCTCCCACGCACTCTGCCGAACCCGATTCCGCCGCCTCCACCACGGCAACCGTCTGCACGGGCTCTGCCTCGCTCCGCCAGTTGATTTCGAGGAACAAAAGAAGGGCGGAATAGGTAAATCCGGGGCCGAAGTTGAATAGATGACAGTCCAAAAGGCTGGTCAAAAGCAACCCTGCGATGCACAATCCGATGAAATATTTTTCCACGTTTCTCTTGCGGAATACCATGAGCAACGTTTCCACGCGATGATAGCAATAGGAAAGGAATCCCACCGCGCCGACGCTGGCAATCAGTTGCACGGCGGTGTTGTGATAGCGCGCAGGCAAAAACTCCCCGACCGAGTTGTCTCCCCAACGGAATGCGCCGCACTCGTAGAACCCGTTTCCGAATACGGGCGCTTCCCAAAACTGATCGAGCCCGCCAAAATAGATATCGAACCGCCCGGAATCGTTCATACCGCGGTCAATGACGGACCAGAACATCTTGGCAATCAAATCCCAACAAAGGATACAACCGATCCCTACGATCACGAAAATAATTCCCTGCGTGATGAGGAGAGAAAGTCTGCGTTTCGCTTTCCAAAGGGTAACGAGGACGCAAAGTCCGTATACACAGGTTCCGAACAGCATACCGCCGCGGCTCTGAATAAAGAGAATCACGGCGTAGAAGAAATTGCCGATGAGTAAATACACCCAGTTGTACGATTTCTTTACCGTTGCAAAATAGAAGGGGGCGGGAATACACATGATCATGGCGCCTGCCACGTTGTTATAGATGCCCCAACCGGTGTATAAGTTGTCTCTGCTGAATTCTTCGCCCTTGATAAATACCGTTTCAAAAAAGTTCTTTTGCTGTAACATGCCGACCACTTCTACCGTGAGAAGGAACCCCATCACCATCATCAGATAGGCAAAATACCCCTTATCCACTTTCTTGAAATCGACGGTGTAGTAGAAATAGAAGTAGGAGAAAGAGAGTGCCGCAATTTCGGTTAACCCGAAAAAGGCGGTCTTCCATTGATAGTACTCCGTAAAAAGTCCGCCGAGCATATAGGACGCGCCAAGCACGATAAATCCGATGGCGAGCATGGGGAATTTTCTGCGTTCCTTATGCACGATAATATCAAATACCAAACGCGCGAGCGCAAACGTCGCCACGATCCCGATCACCACCTGAAGATTGACGCTCCCCATCGGCTGCCAAAAAATGGAAGTTTGACCGTAGTTGAGGGGATTATTCACCTTTGAAAAGGTAAAGTAAGCGCCGCAGGCGACGGGCATCGCGCAAAGCATATCCTCTGCAAACAACGCCGCCAACGCCACAAACGCCGCAAGCGTATACAGCATAGGAATTTCCCATGAAAAAAGGTTGGAAAGAAGAATACAGGCAGCAATAAAAATAGCGCTGTATTTACTCTCCAACCCGCGTTTTAAGTATTTGACGATGAAATTGTCGCCCAACTTTGGGAAAAGTTTCACTAACATAGTACTATTATTATAGCACGCTTCGATACGTTTTGCAAAGCTTTTTCGCTATATTCGCGAAATTCGTCGAAAAAAACTCAAAATATACGTAAATATACGCAAAATATGCATAATGAAGACAAAAAAAGAAAGTCCGAAGGGAGAATTTTCGGACTTTCGACGTATTTTATGGTTTTGCGGTTTCTGCGTTCGCGTAAAAAATCCGCTCCCGTAAAAGGAGCGGAAAAGGGTTATTGCGTCACGATGACCTGTGCGTAACGAAGGACTTTGTCCCCCTTCTTATACCCCTTGACGTAGGCCTGCTTGACGATGCCGCTCTCCTCGCCTTCTGCGGCGGGAACTGCCATAATCGCTTCCATGGTATCGGCGTTGAAGGGCTGTCCGACGGGGTCGACCTCTTCCACGCCCTCCCCTTCGAGCACTTTTTTGAAAGCGGCAAGCACCATCTGCAAGCCTTGTTTGGTGTTCTCATCCGCGCAGGATTGCAGGGCACGCTCGAGATTATCCCCGACGGGAAACAACGACGCAATGACGTCGTTTCTGCCTTCCTGATAGCGCTGCGCCGCTTGATTTTGGGTACGGCGGCGGTAGTTTTCATACTCCGCAGTCACGGCGTACCACTTGCGTTTGTTCTCTTCCGCTTCCGCAAGCGCCTTTTCGAGCTCTTCCTGCTTTTTATTTACTTTTTCTTTCTTTTTGGATTTTTCTTCCTTGACGGGCGTTTCCGTCCCGTTCTCTTTCAATTCTTCGTTTTCCACGTCTTCACCTCACGAGAGTCGTTCTATCGTTTATAGAGTTGTTCTATCGTTTATATATAACGCAGTTTTCGCGTTTTCAAACAGGGATTTAGGCAAATCGAAGGCTCAAATCTCTAAATGCGCGAATTTCTCCCGACGGGAATAGCGATAGAAAATCGCCTTTCTGCCGATGACCGCAACGGGCACCGCTTCCAAAAGCTCCGCCACGTTTTCCGCAAGATTCCGCACGTCCTCGTCCACCGTATCCAAAATGCTGACTTTGATAATTTCGTGCGCGTCAAGCGCATCCGAAAGAGTCTTCAAAAGATTGTCGGTAATTCCGCCCTTGCCGATTTGGGTAACGGGGGACAAATTCGAGGCGATCGCCTTCAATTTGCTTCTTTGTTTGCTGGTGATATTTTCGTTCGTAATGATCATATTTTTTTCCTTCTTTTTCTTATTCAACGCATACATGGGTATGCCGTACGCTCTTTTATCGAGCCGTTCAATTCAGCCAACCCGAGCCTTCCGCCACGATTTTATAACCGGGCTCGTAAATCACGGTGCCGTTCCTTTTCACGATGACGATCTTCGCGTTCAACCCCTTCCATCCTTTTTCCATTCGTAAGTTCCTTTTATCTTATCCTACGCCGTTTTAAGGAACGAAGTCGAATTCCACGTCGCCGATGGAGACGGTGTCCCCTTCCTGACAGCCCATCTTCGTCAACGCCTTGATGACGCCGCGCAGGCGCAACACTTTTTGAAAATAGAGCATGGAATCGGGGTTGTTCAGCACGACGTTGCGGCAGAGCATATCGACCAAGCCCCCGACGACCACGTATACGCCTTCCTCGTCCTTGAAGATCTCGAAACTCAAATCGTCGTTCGCTTTATATTCAAATTCTTCCTCGATGGGCGTGGGTTCGACGGGAGGGAGGGTAGAAAGCACGTCGAAAATCCCCTCGATGAGCTCCCTCGTGCCCTCGCCCGAAATCGCCGTGATGGGGAAGATTTTATACTTTCTGCCGTACTTTTTCCTGAACGCTTTGAGGTTGTCCTCCGCCCCGTACACGTCGCACTTGTTGCAGACGATAATCTGCGGACGGCTCGCGAGCTCTTCGCTGAACTCTTGGAGCTCGGCGTTGATTTTTTGGAAGTCCTCGATAGGGTCGCGACCCTCGCAACCGGAAATATCGACGACGTGACAGAGCATTCTCGTGCGCTCGATATGGCGCAGGAAATCGTGCCCAAGGCCCGCGCCCTGCGCCGCGCCTTCGATGAGGCCGGGAATATCCGCCGCCACGAAGGATTTTTCATAATACCGCACCACGCCGAGGTTGGGGGAAAGGGTGGTGAAGTGGTAATTTGCAATTTTAGGTCGAGCCGCGGAGATCTTGCTCAACAGCGTGCTCTTGCCCACGTTGGGAAAGCCCACGAACCCCACGTCCGCGATGACTTTGAGTTCCAGAATGACGGAGTGTTGCTTGACTTTCTCCCCTTTCTGCGCAAAGTTGGGCGCATGGCGACGCGCCGTCGTAAAGCGCACGTTGCCCTTACCGCCGTTGCCGCCGCGCGCCACGAGCACGGCTTGTCCGTCCTCGAACACGTCGCAGATGAGCCTGCCCGTCTCCTCGTCCCGCACCAAAGTTCCCAAAGGCACTTTGATATAGATATCCTCGCCGCTCTTGCCGAAGCATTTGTTCGTGCCACCTATCTCTCCGTTCTCCGCAAAATAGCGGGACTGGAAGCGGAAGGGGAAGAGGTCGTTCATATCCTTATCGCCGACGAAATAGACGTTGCCGCCCCTGCCGCCGTCGCCGCCGTCGGGGCCGCAGGCAGGCTTGCCCTTGAACGCCTTGAAGGAGTTCATGCCGTCGCCGCCGTCGCCGGCTTTGATGAGTATTCGTACTTTATCGGTAAATTCACCCGTTGCCATAATTTTTTCCCTTATAGATCGTATTTCTTTACAAGTATAACAAATTCTGCAAAAAAAATCAATAAATTATGCACGGATAGACGAAGAATTTATAAAGGTTCTGCATCGACGGGAAAGAACGCGCCGCACCGTTGAAACGACTATTGAGAAACGCTTGCGCCCTGCCGCCCGTTTGCCGACGGCAAACGGGCGGCAGGGAATTTCGCTCTTTGTCATTTTCAAGCTCTGACAAGCATATAGTATGCCATGAATACTCTCTTTACGCTCGTCTTTTTAGCCTGCGCATTCTTGCTCCTGTGCACCTCTCCCGATACTTTCCTCGCCGCTCTTTTGGAGGGGGCGGGTAAGGGCGCAACCGTCTGCCTGTCCCTCGTCGCCACGTACAGTGTGTGGTTGGGACTCATGCGCGTTTGGGAGGACAGCGGACTCGCCCGCGGTATCTCCAAACTGCTGAAACCCCTTTCCAAACGCCTGTTCAAAACGGAGGACGAAGAGGCGTTGCAGGCAATTTCCATGAACCTCTCCGTCAACCTTTTGGGCATTTCGGGCGCGGCGACTCCCTACGGCATCCAAGCCGCCAACCTGCTCGACAAGACGGAAAACGCGGAGTATTCCTCCGCGATGCTCTTCGTGCTCAACGCCACGTCCATTCAGCTCATTCCCACCGCGATCATCGGCGTGCGCGTCGCGCTCCACAGCGCCAACCCCACCGACGTCATCGTCCCCACCTTTTTGGCGACGCTTCTTTCCACCGTACTCGGCGTGTGTCTTACCAAGGCGTTCATAAAACCCGTCCGCGCGCTCGCGCCAACCCCCCTTTTGCGCAAAGCGAGGGAGGCAGGTACGAGATGACGCGCATTTTTGCCCTGACGATCCCCCTGATTTTTCTCGCGTCCTTCCTCTTTGCGCTCTTTCGGAAAGTGAAGATCTACGACAGTTTCACCGAGGGGGTGAAGGGCGCGATCCCCCTCATTGTATCCATCTTCCCCTATATCGCCGCGGTGACGATGCTGTGCAAGCTGTTGGAAATAAGCGGGCTGGAAAAATGGCTGACGGAGCGGATCGCCCCTTTCTTCGAGTTCACGGGGATCCCGACGGAGATCGCCTCCCTCGTGATGATGAAACCGCTCTCGGGGAGCGGCTCGATCGCGGTGCTCACGCAAATTTTGGAGCGGTACGGCGTGGACAGTTACGCCGCCCGTTGCGCGTGCGTGGCGTACGGGACGTCGGACACCGTGTTTTATATCGGCGCCGTATATTTCGCAGGGCTCAAACGCAAAAAGATGCCCGCCGCGCTCGCGATTTCCATTTTTTCCTATTTAGCCGCCGTGATTTTTTCCTGCTTTTTATGCCGAATCCTGTAGCCGTAAACGCCGAAAAAAAGGCGCTGTTTTTGTCAATTTAGGCGGTTTTATTAAAAATAACATCGAAAAATATGTGAATATGAGAAAAAATATCAAAAAATGCTTGAAAATATTTTTTTCAACATACTAAAAATTTTTTTGAAATTTTTCTTTACTTTTTTTTGCGGACATGATAAAATATACTCGTAAATCAGTTGAGGACACCGTTCCGAACTGAAATGCAAACATTTTTGCTCATCATTTTCCCCCTTATCATATAGGTAACCGCCTCAGAGTCGTGAAGATTCCGAGGCGGTTATCTTTTTGTCAAATCCGAATTTTATTTGCACGCCTCTTTCCAGCAAGCGTGGCACATGGCGACGTACGAGTCGTTGCCGCCGATGAGGATCTGTCCGCCCTCGGTCACGACCTTCCCGTTTTCGTCGATACGCGCGTTGACAATCGCTTTCTTGCCGCACGCGCAAATGGTCTTGATCTCCGTGATGGAGTCCGCCACCTCGAACAGCCTTCTGCTTCCCTCGAACAAATGGGTCAAAAAGTCCGTCCGCAAACCGTAACAAAGCACGGGCACGTCCTTCTCGTCCACGATACGGCGGAGCTGATCGATCTGCGCCGCGATGAAAAACTGACACTCGTCGGCGATGATCACGTCGTACCCTTCCGTCTTGGCAAACTCCGCAAACAAGTCCCTGTCGGGCGTCACCACGTACGCCTGCGCCGACAGACCAATGCGCGAACGCACCAAATCCACGCCGTCTCGATTGTCGATAGAGGGCTTGATCAGCCACACGCGCATATTGCGTTCCTCGTAATTGAACTTGGTGATCAACGCGTTCGCCGTCTTGGACGAACCCATCGCACCGTACTTAAAATATAATTTCGCCATATTTTTCTCTCCTCATTTCTCGTTTTTTCGTTGTGTAAACAGCCATTCCCCGAGGGCAGGGTTGCGTTCATCGCCCGAAAAGGTAATCGCCTTATCCCAGATATTATGCCGCCCGCGCTCGTACGTCTTAAAGAAAACCGACTTCCCGCCTGCCGCCCGAATCGCGCCCACCGTGTCCGCGCTCGCGCAGTAGGGCACGATAGGATCCTGCCTGCCGTGGAAGGCGTACACGGGAATCTCTTTGAGCGTCTCCGCCCGATCGATGGGCCCGCCGCCGCAGATGGGCACAGCCGCCGCGAACAGCTCGGGATAGCGCGCGACCAGCTCCCACGTAGCAAAACCGCCCATGGAAAGCCCCACGACGTACACCCGATTTTCGTCGATAAAATCTTGCTTAAGGTAGCTCTGCACGAGTTTTGCTACCCGTTTCAGCGTTTCCGTTTCCGTCGTCTCCGAAAGCAAATACGCCCCCGGTCGTTCGATATTCGTCCAGTAACAATCCCTCGGGCATTGCGGCGCCAGAACCACCGCCTGCATAAAGGGAGAGTTCCCCTTCCGATGCACCACTTTCTTTATCGCGTTTTTTAATTGACTCTTATTGTCGTCGCCGCGCTCCCCGGAGCCGTGCAGGAACAACACGAGGGGGACTTTCTCCCCGTCGGGCACGTTCGGCGTATATACGCGATAGAGCAGTCCCTCGAAAGTTTCCGCCTCGAAGAGCGGCGGGGGCTTTTTGAAAAATCTCTTACCCATACTGCCCCTCCTTATTTACCTTCCATTGTATCATATTCCAAGGAAAAAGTCAATACCATAGCCGCATTTTCTTTCTGCGATTTTTGCGTTCAACGCAGACATGGTACCCCCTTCCCCTTTTTCGTTTGGAAAATTTACGCACTTTCATACATATTCTTTCTCCGTTGGCAAATACTGCGTGTACGTGGAGGAATTTTATGAAAGCAACCGGAATTGTAAGAAG
Organism: Clostridia bacterium; assembly: GCA_017626135.1. GTDB lineage: Bacteria > Bacillota > Clostridia > Christensenellales > Borkfalkiaceae > Scatosoma. Next base: position 34,083 of record JAGAJI010000011.1, read on the forward strand.
AATAGACGAGTTGGGGCGCGTGGTGATCCCGAAGGAGATCCGCAGAACGCTCCGAATCAAGGAGGGCGACCCTCTGGAAATTTTCACCGACCGTGACGAGCTGATGCTCAAAAAATACTCCCCTATCGCCACCCTCGAACGGTTCAGCAAGGCGACGGCGCGCTCGTTGGGGGATTTGAGCGGTAAGATTGCCGTCATCTGCGATACCGACGGAGTTTTGCACGCCGTGGGCGACGGGCGAAAGGACTTGGACGGCAGAAGCTTGTCCGAGGATATGGAGCGCATTTTACGGGAGCGGCGCTGCTATATTGCCAACGCCTCCGAAGGCGGGGACATTCTGCCCCTCACCAACACGCGCGAAGAGGGCGTCACCGCGCAGGTCATCGTCCCCATCGTATCGGGGGGTGACTGTCTCGGTGCCGTGGCGGTACTCTCCAAAGAGGACGGCGCGAAGATGGACCGAAGCGACGTCAATCTCGCCCAACTGACCGCCGACATTTTGGCAAACCAGTTCGAATGATCCCGCGCGCCGCGCCCCTGTTGGAGGTCAAGGAACTCAGTTCCTTGCAGGGGTACAGGACGAGCTGCCCGTTAAGCCAAGCATTGATAATGCTTGGTAGGGGCGAGATGAGCGAACGCCGATAGGTAGGCGTGAGCGTGACCGAGGGCAAAGAACAGCTTTGCACGAGAGAGCTGCCCGTTAAGCAAAGCGTTGATAACGCTTTGTAGGGGCGAGATGAGTGAGCGCATATGTAGAGCGCGAACGGTGACCGAGAACAGCGTTCACATTACGCTGTTCGAGAAACGCCAATAACCGCGGAGTGGTTCTATCGCCGAAAAGCGAAACAACGAGCCCACGAAAGCGGGCTCCTTCAAGCAAGCGATAGCTTGCACTCCCGATAGTACGGCAAA
>JAGAJI010000012.1 GCA_017626135.1 Clostridia bacterium
AGTGTCTTCCGCGTCGCCGACGAGGTTGTATTCCTGCAAGTTGGTCAAGAAGGCGTTGTACGCTTTCTGACGGGAAGCGACGGTAGAGCCCGATACCTTCTCGTAATCCTTGATGCTGTCCGCCGCGTTACGACCGGTGTATACGTCGTACCCTTCGGGACAATAATCTTCCACTTCGGTCTCTACGCCGGTGGGAAGAGTACGCGTATCGCTGTGATTATGCTCTTCGTCATCCGTGATATAGGAGGATTCCAAAGTGTCGATGGAATCGTTGATATTCTTCTTGAGCGTATATTCCGCAACGTCGTATTCCTTGGAATCTGCGCCGCCGTTCGTCAGAATATATTTGAGTTTCAAAACGTCTTCGTAAGGTTTGCCTTCGCCGATGAAGTTTTCGATGACGGTATCCTTCACGCCGTCCTTGGCAAGCTCTGCCGTTCTGAACGCTTTATAGCCGTCCCAGGTGAGGTCGTCGTTTTCGTCGAGGAAATACTCTGCCGCTACTTGTCCCAAGATTTCTCTGTTGACAAGCGCATTCAAAAGCATATTGTAGGTGTCTTCCTTGGAATAACCGTAGCTTTGTACGTACTGATACCCGATGGTCATGTAGTAGGAGATCAATTCGCGCTTTTTGATTTCACCGGTGAAACCGAACGCCTTGAATTTTTCCGCATCCTGCAATTCGTCCGCAATGCTTACCGTGGCAACCGTCTGGTTGAGGTCTTTTTGCGTATCCGTCGTGATGAAGCCGCAGCTCGTTGTGCCCATGGCGATCGCTAAGCCCATAAGCAACGCCGCCGTTTTTTTGATTGTTTGTTTTTTGTTCATAAAATCGCTCCGATTTTTTATCCTGCTTTCCCGATATCCGCAAACGAAAGAAAGCGTCAAAAGCGCGCTTCTCCCCTATTTGCTTATATCGTCAAGTTATATTATACCTTATTTTTATAAAAAGTGCAAACGTTTTTGCTTATAAACTATGCAAAAGTTAATGCAAATTTCAAAAATTTTGTCATTTCCGCCATCAATTCCGCCGCGTCCCGTTTTCCGCGAAATTCGATCACGGGCGCCGCCGACATATTCAGCCGCACCATGCTCCCGTATTTGTCCATCGCCGCCTGTATCCGCTTGTCGCCGAGCGTTTCGATGGAAGGAAGTTCCAACGCCCCCACGCCCTTGATAAGGCTGATTTTTTTGACGCCGAACTTCGCCGCGTAGCTTTTGAGCACCGCGATGACGAGCAGGTTTTCCACCGCTTTGGGCACTTCCCCGTAGGTGTCTTGCAGGGAGGTGTATACCCGTTTGTAATCGGCAATCGTCGAAATTTCCGCAATCTGTTTGTAGGAATCGAGTCGCCCTGCGGACGATTCGATATACCCTTCGGAAATGTAGGCGTTGGCACGGATGTCGAGATCGGCAACCGTCTGGCTCTCCCCCGTCAATTCCTCTTTCAAAAGTTTGGAGTACAACTCGTACCCCACCTTATCCATGTGTCCGTGCTGTTCCGCACCGAGTACGTTCCCCGCGCCGCGAATTTCCAGATCGCGCATGGCAAGCTTATATCCCGAGCCGAGCTCGGTAAATTCCATAATGGCTTTGAGCCGTGCCGCGGCGTTTTCCGTCATGACCTTTTCCCCTTTGAAGGTGAAATAGGCGTAGGCAAGCCGCGTGCCCCGTCCCACTCTGCCTTTGAGCTGATAGAGCTGGGAGATGCCGAGGCGATCGCTGTCGATGACGATGATGGTGTTGGCGTTGGGCAAATCGACTCCGTTTTCGATAATCGTCGTCGTAACGAGGATATCCGTTTTGCCGCCGTAAAAATCGATCACGGCGTTTTCGAGGGTAGTCTTTTCCATTCTACCGTGCACGACGGAGAGTTTCGCCTCGGGCAAGATGCGTCGGATTTGCGCCGCAAAGGTGAAGATACTCTCTACTTTGTTGTAGAGAATAAATACCTGCCCCCCACGGGAGAGCTCGCGAATACACGCGTCGCGAATGAGCGTCTCCGTTTCCTCGACGACGTACGTCTGTACGGGGAGCCGCTCGGACGGGGGCGTCTGAATGGTGGAGATATCCCGAATTCCCGACAGGGACATATGCAAGGTGCGGGGAATGGGGGTCGCCGTCATCGTGAGACAGTCGATATCCTTGCGCATATTTTTGATCTTTTCCTTGTGCTCCACGCCGAACCGCTGTTCCTCGTCCAACACGAGCAGTCCCAAATTTTTGAACTTCACGTCGTTTGAGAGCAAGCGATGGGTGCCGATGATAAAATCGACGTTTCCGCTTTCGAGGTCGGAAAGGATTTTCGCCTGTTCCTTCGGCGTATTGAAGCGATTGAGACAGGCAATCCGCACGCCGAACTGCGCAAACCGCGCCGTCGCCGTGTTGAAATGCTGGCTGCAAAGCACCGTGCTCGGGCACATGAGCGCCGCCTGTTTGCCCGCCAAAACGCAGAGGTAAACGGCGCGGAACGCCACTTCCGTTTTCCCAAACCCCACGTCGCCGCAAAGCAGTCTGTCCATCACCTTGGGCGAGCACATATCCATCTTGATCTCCGCTACCGAGCTCGCCTGATCGGCGGTCAGCTCGTAGGGGAAGGCGTCCTCGAATTCCTGCATGAACACCTCGTTCGCAGGGAAGGCGTACCCCCTGTTTTCCGCGCGCTCCGCATAGAGCTGTTTGAGGTCGAACGCAAGCTTTTTCAGCGAGGCTTTGACGCGGTTTTTCACCCGCTCGAAGTCGGCGCCGCCGAGCTTGCTCAAAGCGGGGTTGCTGTCCCCCACGTATTTGGACAGGACGTCCATGCACTCGGCGGGCACGTAGAGCATATCGCCGTCCTTGTAGGACACCGCCACGTATTCCTTCGTGCCGTCCGTCGTCTCGATTTTGCGCATACCGACGGCTTTGCCGATGCCGTGCGTTTCGTGCACGACGTAGTCCCCCACTTCGGGCGCGGAGAACATATCCCCACGCTTTCTGCGAATGCGCTTGGTCTCGCGGGGCTTGGTGTACAGATCCCCCGTACCGATGATCGCGAGCTTGAGCCCGTGCAACACGAGCCCCTTATCCAAGGGTTCGTCGAGAATACATACCCCCTGCAATTCGTCGATATTCTCGGGCAACCTGACGGTGGAAATATAGGCGTCGGCGAGCTGTTCGCTCATCTTCACCGCGCGCTTTTCGTCGCCGCAATAAAGGAGCACGCGATAACCACCCTTCCGCCAGTTGACGAGGTCGGTCAAAAGCGCAGGGAGCCCGTTGAGATACTTGGTCGTCGGCGTCGCCGTGAGGTTGTAGATCTGCAAGGGTTGAAAGAAGAAAGGATTGCCCGTGAACGTCTGCATCGCCACCCGACGAATGCGGGAGATCTTCTCTAAAAATTCCTCTTTATCCACGTACTGACGAAGGGAAAAACCGAAGGCTTCCCCACCCGTCTGCAAACGGTGAAACCGCTCCTCGTGCTCTTTATAGAGCGCGTTGAATTTATCCCAAAGGGTCTTGCCCTCGTCGAAAATCACGACCGTGTTTTCGGGTAAAATCGAGAAAAAGTCGGTGGAATTTTCGAGCAACGGCAACAAAAACGAATTGTCGAAATTGCCGTCGGAGATCAGCTCGTCGGCGATTTCGCGTGCACGCGTGTAGGACTCCGAGGTTTTGAAACTCTTTGCCTCTTTGTCCAAAATCGCAGGGATCTTCGCCCTGTCCGCCTCCGTCACGACGGAGTCGGTCGCGGCAAGAAGGGTCACTTCCTTCATCCCCGTCAAGCGTTCGCCCGTCTGGGGATCGTAGGGTTTGATCTTCTCCACCGTATCCCCGAAAAAGTCGACGCGGACGGGGTGATCCATATTGACGGGATAGATATCGAGAATGTCGCCGCGCAGGGCGAACACCCCCTTGGTCTCCACCTCGAAATTGCGCACGTAACCCATCTGCGTCAGGCACTGGGGGAGCCCGAGAAAATCGTACTCCTCCCCCTCGCGCAGGGTGATGAAGTCGAGTTTTTTAGGAAAGAGCTGTATGAGGGCGTCGATTTCCGCCGTCACCACTTCGCAGCCGTTTTGCAGGGCAAAAATGCCGTTCAACCGACGGAAGAGCGCGTCTTTGGAGAGCGCCTTGCGATAGAGCAGAACTTCGTCCTTTGCCGCGAGGACTTCCGTTTTCTTGCCCGTGAGTGCCGCGATATTATCCGCCGCCTTGCGCGCGGAAATGCCGTCCGCCGTCACGTAGACGACGGGGAAAGGGGTGAGCCCTGCGAGCAGATATTTCAAGCTGTCCGAAACGCCAAAAACCGCCGTGGGCGTACCGCGACGGAGATCGTTTGCATAGGAGGCATATTCCGCCCCTAATTGTTCCAAAGTTAAAAAATGGCGTTTCATGGTTGATTCCTATAGGTGGTTTATAAAGAATATCGAGTTTTCGTCGCCTGTCCGAAGCGCTAAAACAGAGCAAGACGCAAGAAAGACAAGGAGGGCGCGGATTTTTCGACGGGAGTTTACGAAACGTAAATGAGCGAGAAAAAACGCAAGTTCGACGCCGTATTTCGCCTTGGTCTCCGCTCACTCCTCCCAACGGATAAAACAGAGCAAGACGCAAGAAAGACAAGGCGCGCGAGCATTTTCGACGGGAGTTTACTAAACGTAAATGAGCAAGAAAAGCGGAGCGCAACGCAGTATTTCGCCTTGGTCTCCGCTCACTCCTCCCAACGGATAAAACAGAGCAAGACGCAAGAAAGACAAGGAGAACGCGGCTTTCCCGCAGGGAGCGTACTATGCGTACGTGACCAAGGGGAAACGCAAGTTCGACGTAGTATTTCGCCGCGTATTCTCTGTTTTAAGCGTATTCTCTGTTTTAATTATACTTGGACATAACCCGTTCAATGTCAATCCCGCGAGCAAACTCCGCCGCCGCCTCGCCCGCTTTGTGGCAAGCCTCCGCAAACAGGGGGTAGTCCTCTTTGCGCACCTCGGCAAGCACGTAGTTGATGATGGGGATATCGACCTCTTCGTCACGGATCCCGATGCGAATACGGGCAAAATCCTTCAAGCCCGTCTCCCCGATGATGCTGCGCATACCGTTGTGCGTACCTGCGCTGCCGCTCGCGCGAATGCGAACCTTCCCCTTGGGCAGGTCGTAGTCGTCGTAGATGACGAGCAGGTGCGCCTCGTCGATTTTGTACTTATTCATGAGCTGTTTGACCGCTCTGCCCGAATTGTTCATATACGTCAAAGGACGGGCGAGAATGATTTTTTCTCCCCCGACGAACGCCTCGGCGATCGCCGCCTCGCACTCCTTTTTTTTGAACTTCGCGCCCAACGCTTCCGCGGCGTCACCCACGGCGATATAGCCCATGTTATGAAAGGTTTTTTCGTATTTTTTATCGGGATTTCCCAGACCTACAAGTAAATACATTTCGTTTCCTTCAAAACAGCCGCCGTTTGTCTCGGCGGCTGTTCTTTCGTAAATTTTATCGTTTGGATTAGTCGTAAAGTTTGGACATCGGTTTGTCGAGGTAGACGTTCTCGATTGCCGCCGCGAAGATATCCGACACGGTGAGCACTTCAAACTTGTCGATTTTCTTTTCCTCGGGCAGATGTATGGTATCCAGCATGACGAGCTTATCGATCGCAGAGTTTTGCAATCTCTCGATGGCAGGGCCGCTTAAAACGGCGTGTGTACAACCTGCGTATACTTCGGTCGCACCAGCTTCCTTGATCGCCGCTGCGCCCTGACAAATGGTACCCGCCGTATCGATCATGTCGTCGATCATAAGGCAACGCTTGCCCTTGACGTCACCGATGATGCTCATGACTTCCATCACGTTCGCCTTGGGACGGCGTTTGTCGATGATGGCAAGGGGCACGCCGAACTTTTCGGCTACCTTTCTCGAACGCTTGACGCTGCCCAGATCGGGAGCGACGACGACGTCGATGTTGTTCTGTTTTGCAAAATAGTTGTAAAGGGTGGGCCCGCCGAGCAGATTATCCACGGGAATGTCGAAGAACCCCTGAATCTGTTCCGCGTGCAAATCCATCGTCAAAACGCGGTCGGCACCTGCCGCCGTGATGAGGTTTGCCACGAGCTTCGCCGTGATGGGATCACGGGAACGAGCCTTTCTGTCCTGACGGGCATACCCAAAGTAGGGGATAACCGCCGTGATACGACCTGCCGAAGCACGCTTCGCCGCGTCGATCATAATGAGGAGCTCCATGAGATGGTCGTTGACGGGGGCACAGGTGGACTGAATGATGAACAAGTCCCTGCCGCGGACGGTTTCCGCGAGGTGCACGTTGATTTCACCGTCGGAGAACTTACAAACTTCCACGTCGCCAAGCTCGGTATTGAGTTTCTTCGCGATCGCCTTTGCAAGCTCGGGGTTGGAGTTACCGGAAAACAACTTGATTTCATTGCCGTGAGTTATCATGTGTAACCTTCCTTAATTATTTTATCGCTCCCTTTTCGAACTTTTCCGTCTAAAAAGTACGCGACTTATTTTATCTTTGGAATTTTCCCATTTTCCCCTATTATCTGCTCTGATTTTATAACACCTTATTTATAATACCCTATTTCCCCAACTTCTGTCAACCAAATGAACGACGTTTTTTTATTTCTTTTCCTGATTTTTTTCCTTTTCCTTTTCCGCCTTCTGCTTTTGGCGCATGGCGATGAAAAATCCGCTCAACAACTCCGCGCACTCCTTTTCCAGAACTCCCCCGAAAACCTCCGTCTTGTGGTTGAGCAGGTTCGCCTCGGCGAGCTCGCTCGTGAGCGACCTTCCCTTTTGCTCGTACGCGCCGAAATAGATCTTATCCACCCGCGCGTTGAGACTTGCCCCCATGCACATGGGACAGGGCTCCAACGTTACGTACAGCTCGCACCCCTCGGGGAGCCGCCACGAATGGAATTTTTTGCAGGCTTTGTCGATCGCCATCATCTCGGCGTGCGCGGAGGCAAGTTGCAGTTTCGCCCGACGGTTGTAGCCGCGCGCCACCACTTCGTCCCCGTACACGACCACCGCGCCGATGGGTACTTCGCCCTGTGCCAAGCCCCGTTTCGCCGCCTTGATCGCCGCCCGCATGAATTTTTCTTCTCTCGTTAATTTTTGCATTCTATCCGTCCTGATAACGCGTAAATCGCGTCTACGTTTTTCGCAACGATTTCTTCAAGCGCGTCCTCGCCCAGAGGATGCGCATATTCGTCCTTCCCCACTTCTATCGTGAACGCAGGAATTTTCAGCCTTTCGATACACCAGTCCTTGTAGCCGCCGACGCTCCCCTTCGCCTCTTTCAAAGGGTATCCCGTCGCCTCGGATAAGCATTCCGCCAAGCGCAAATCCCGCTTTTCTTCTTGGAGGGACTGATGGAACCGCCAGTAAATCTCCTCCCCTTTGGTGTGGTAACTCACCGTGTAATCGGGGCAAATTTTCTTCGTGAAGGCACAGAGCGCCCGCGTCTCCGCTTCCGAGCAGGGGCGCTCGCCCACGTAATTTTCCGAGCCCGCCGTCCTTACGTTTTTCACGCCCTTTGCCCATCTCGCAGGGAAATTGACGTTGAGGTCCACCCCGCGCCCGTTGGCTTTCCATAAAGAGAAGTCCCTGCCGCCGTTGAGACGCGTCAGCGCCTCTTGCGCCCACGCGGGCGCAGACGATACGCCCGTTTCGGAAAGCAGCGCTCCGTCGGGATTGACGAGGGGCAAAAACCAACAACTCCCTCTCTCTACGCCCCGTAAAAACTGTGCGATCGCAAGCTTCGCTGTGATATATTCCCTGCCGTGGATCGCATAGATCGCAATCCCCACGGGAGAGCCCGTGCCCGCCTTCAACGCGTACATGGTACGCCCGAATTCGGTTTTTTCAAGGGTTTTCTTTTCTTCCTTTCGTCCTTCGTAAAACTTCGTGATATGTTCGTAAATATTCATAGACTATACTATGAATCATTTATGATAAGTAGACCCTGCGTTGATCATATACGCGCGGTAGACCTGTTCCGCCAAAATCACGCGCATGAGTTGATGGGGGAAGGTCATATCCGAAAAGGAAAGTTTATAGTCCGCCGCCTGCTTGACTTTTTCCGAAAGTCCGCAGGAAGAGCCGATGACGAAGGTGACGTCCTTCCCCTCGTCGGCAAGCTTTTGAAGGCGCGTTGCGAGCTGTTCGCTGGACTGCTTTTGTCCCTCCACCGCCAAGGCGATGACGTACCCTTTGCAGGTGCGCAGAATATCCTCCGCCTCCGCTTCGGGATTCGCCCCTTCGGCGAGCTCCTTGATCTCCACTTTGACAAAGCGGGAGAGGCGTTTGACGTACTCCGCCACCCCCTCGCGGTAAAAACTTTCCTTAATTTTTCCAACGACTACGAAATAGATTTTTTGCATAATTTATCCTATCAACCCCGATACGAGTACGCTCAGCCACATGACGACGCACAGGACAATTCCCGGGAGTGCGTACAGCAAAAGCCGCTTTCGTTCCGCCTTATCCCCTTCCCCGTTTTCGGGCTTTTTATCCAAGAAGAGGCATACCATGGCTGCGATGAGACTCAAAATTTCCAAAATGAGTAAGGTGATATAGACGGGGGTGGGGAAGGCGGTGACCCCCAACTTCGTCATGACGATGATATAGGCGTTGTTCAAAAAATGAGAGAACACGGTGGGGAGAATACTCCCTGCCTTGATCGCCACGAAGGCGAACGCCGCACCGCAACAGAACTGATAAATCGTCTGCGCCGGGTTCTGGTGATAGAGGGCAAACAAACCGCCGCAAAGGAGCACCGCGCCCAGCGTTCCGAAGGGTTTCATGCCTTTGAGTAAAAATCCTCGGAAGATGATTTCCTCGAAAATTGCGGGCAACACCGCCACGACGAGGAGTACCCCGACGAACCCGAACCCGTCCAAAGAAGGCAAACGGATTTCGGGGCCCACGTAGCCGAACGCGCCGAGGAACTCTAAAAACAAGCCGTTGAGCTCGGAGAGCGCCAACAAGCCGAACTGCATCAAAAGGGCGATGAGAAAGTACTTCCACGAACATTTTTGCGCCTTGATCGCCTGTCTGACGGGCGTTTTCGTCCACGACAACAGCCACCACGCCACGGCGGCGAAGGCGAGCGGATTGATGAGGTAACTGCAATAGAGATACCAGTCCGCCGTCTCGATCCCCTCCTGCGCGGAAAGTCCGCTGATAGACAGCACGAGCATAAAGGCGAACGCCACCACGAGGGGTGCGAACGTTGCCGCGGAGAAGGTCAAGCCCGAGGTTTTGACGGGGTCGGGCTCCCCTATGAGCGAGGACAAAAGTCCCCGATTTTGATTCTGATTCCTTTCCATATTGTCTATTATAGCAGATTTGAACGCATTTGCCAACGAAAATGACGCCGTATGTGAAAGATTTCACGTACGGCGTCCCATTTATCCACTCAATTTTTCCCGAAAACTCTCGATGATGCGGTTTTCGATGCGCGAGACCTGCACCTGACTCACGCCGATGCGCTGCGCCACTTCGCTCTGCGTCATGTCCCGAAAATACCGAAGGACGATGATGCGCTTTTCCCGTTCGGGGAGTTCCTCGATCGCCCCCTTCAAAATCATTTTATCCAGCCAGTCTTCCTGATCGTCCTTCGTCTGCAAGGTTTCGACGAGCTCCCTTTCCTTCCCGTCCTTGTAGTCGGTGCCGCCGTACAGGGAAAGGGGCATTTTCGCCGAGCCCATGACGAACACCGCCTCCGCCTCGTCCATGCCGAATTTTGCCGCAATCTCGGACATGGGTGGCTGGTTTCCGTTTTTCACGACGTATTCTTCGATGAAAAGATTCATCTCCTTCGCCGTTTGTTTCATCCCCCTCGACACCTTCACCGAGCCGTCGTCGCGCATGAAACGCTTGATCTCCCCCGCAATCATCGGCACGGCGTAGGTGGAGAATTTTGCCCCGAACTTTTCGTCGAACCCTGCGATCGCTTTCAGAAATCCCATGCAGGCGATCTGGAACAGATCGTCGTAGTCCACCCCCTTGCCCAAGTACCGTTTCACGATACTTTTCACCAAAGAGACGTTGTGTTGCAGCAGCGTTTCCTTCGCCTTTGCGTCTCCCGTTTTCGCCAGTCGAATGTACGTAAGCGTCGCTTTTTCGTCAAGCATCTGTCCTTTCCTTTACGGCGTCCTGATTTTTTTCATTCGGGATTTTCTCCCTGCCGATATAGCGCAACATGGTCACCTTCGTTCCCTTGCCCCGCTCGCTCTCCAAAGAAAACCCGTCCATGAACGTTTGCATAATGGTAAAGCCCATGCCCGAGCGCTCGTCGTTTTCGAGCGTCGTATAGAAGGGCAGGAGCGCACGCTCCACGTCCTCGATCCCGCACCCGCCGTCGGTCACGGTGATATGTAAAACGCCGCCGTCCTCATCGCCGTCCGCCCTGCATTCTATCCATAACGAGTGCTCCCTGCTCTCTTTCCCGTACGCGTGTACGACGGCGTTCGTCACCGCTTCGCTGACTGCCGTTTTGATGTCCGAAAGTTCGGCAAGCGACGGGTTTAAGCACAGCGCGAACGCCGCTACCGCGCTCCGCGCAAAGCTTTCGTTTTCGCCGATCGCCGCAAGTTCCAACTTCATATAATTCTTCATAACCACTCTCCTTACATTTTCGGCATCAAGGTGTAAACGCCGCTCATTTCCAAAATTTTATCCACGGCTTTCGTCGTGTTCATCAAATACACGGGTACCCCGTACCGCCGAAATCGCTTGTATCTGCCTATCAGAAACCCGATTCCCGTCGAATCCATGAAGGACACCTCGCTCAAATCGAATATCACCCGTTCGCACGTCGCGTACCTATCGGCGAGCTGATCCGCGCGCGAGCGCGCGGCGACGGCGTTATGCTCGTCGACCTCCCCGCTCAACCGCATATACAACACTCCGTTTTTATAATCGGATTGAATTTGCATCCTATCGCCTCCTTTTTCGTTGCCGCTCTATTGTACAATATCGGGAAGCGGCTATTTTGGCGAATACGCCCGCAAAAAATATTCTTTTGTCGAAAATATTTTTTACTTTCTCATAAAAAATACTTGACTTTTTCTTTCAAATCGCGTATTATAGTTAAGCAGTCGCGAAAAATCAAGTTCGTATGATTCTCGTCTGCTTAAGCGTTATGTAATTGACTTCACGTCAACACAGACGGGCCTTTAGCTCAGTGGTTAGAGCTGCCGGCTCATAACCGGTTGGTCCGCGGTTCGAATCCGTGAAGGCCCACCAAAATTTATTTATTTCTGGCCCAGTAGCTCAGTTGGTTAGAGCGCCAGCCTGTCACGCTGGAGGTCGACGGTTCGAGCCCGTTCTGGGTCGCCAAAAAAAATCACTTCGTACGAAGTGATTTTTCTTTTTCCACAGCAATTTTCCCAAAGTAAAACGCGGTGCCGCGGGCGAAACCCGCGGCACCCTTCCTATTCGGCTTTATGCAATATCGTCTACGCTATGCGCGATAAAGTTCAAGTGGTCACCGATACGTTCCAAGTTGCATACGAGGTTGATGAATACCGTATTGTTCTCGGGTCGGCATTTGCCCTGACTGAGTCGCACGATGTGTTCCGCCACCAAGTCCTTACGCATGGTATCGATTTCGTCTTCCAGCGCGTCCGATGCAGGCAACACGCTGCGGTCGCCTTCGAGAATGATCTTCTTGACGAGGGTATATTGTTTCTGCAAGCAACCCTGCATGATTTCCAACTTCGCGTTGATCCCTTCCGAGAAGGTAAGATTTTCCTTGATCTCACGCTTGGTGTACTTGGTGAAGTTATCCGCCAGTTCTGCGATACGGGCGACGTCGCCGACGTTGTTATGCAGGGCGCTGACGAGTTTCTCGTCGCGGAAGGAAATCCCGCTTGCAGATACGCGTACGAGGTAATCGCTGATCTGTTCGCTGATTTTCGCAACGTTTTCGTTGGTGTCGTCCACCTGCGTAAGGGTGCTTTCGTCGCGGTCGATGAAGGCACGGAACGCGACGCTCACGTTCTCCATGGACATATCCGCCATACGGAAGGTTTCCTTTTTGAGCTGTTCGAGCGCAACGGGAGGGGTATTCAAGAAACGTTTATCCATATACACGAGCTCCCATTCCTCTTTTTTGATCGGTGCCTTTTCGGGAATGAGTAAGGTCACACCCTTGACGAGCACGTCGGTAAACGGCAGGAACAGAAGAGTACACACGACGTTGAAGAAGGTGTGGAACATAGCGATCTGCGTCGTAGGCGCACCTTCAAACCATTTCGCGAAGGTGACGTCGAAGAAATCTGCCCCGACGACGGGTTTGGACCAAATCAACAGCAATACGCTGAACAATACCGCCCCCGTGACGTTGAATAGCAAGTGAATCATACTCGTGCGCCGCGCGTTTACGGACGTCCCGATGGACGAGATGAGCGCCGTCACGCACGAACCGATGTTGGAGCCCAAAATGATGAAGAGGACGGCGTTGCCGCCACCGCCGATCATCAAGCCCTGCCCCACCATCGCAATGATAATGGTCGTCACCGCGCTGGACGATTGCAACAGCGCCGTGAATACGATCCCGAACAAGAGCAACAAGAAGGGATTGCTGATGCTGCTCAAAAACTGCGTCACGGCGGCGTTGTCTTTATAGCCGCTCATGGAATCGGACATGATCTCCAACCCGAAGAATACGAGCCCGAGCCCTGCGAGCGCAAGCCCGATGCAGCGGACTTTATCGTTCTTGGAAAGCATTTCCATCATGACGCCGATAAACAGGAGCGCGATGAAGAAGGGAGCGATATCGAAAGAGCTGAACGCGGCGAGCTGCGCCGTGATCGTCGTACCGATGTTCGCACCCATGATCATGGTCGCCGCCTGTTTCAAAGACATGATCCCGGCGTTCACGAAACCGATAACCATGACCGAGGTGACGCCCGAACTCTGCACGACCGCCGTGGCTAACGCGCCGATCCCGACCCCGACGAGCTTTTTGTCCGACGTTTTGTTGAACAGCTTTTTCAGGCTGTTGCCTGCGAGCTTCTCCATGTTGTCGCTCAAAAATTTGAAGCCGACGAGGAATGCGCCACAAGCCGCAAGCATCATGATGACGTTGACTACGTGTTCCATTTGTTGATTCTCCTTTTCTTCCCGTCCCCCGTTTGATCACTTCCATTATATAACAATTTTACGAAAATGTCACTCGTTCGACGCCAAAAAATCCAAAACTGTGAAAAAAATTTTTTTTGTATCTTTTTGAAAATCTTTTTAACGTTTTTTCCTCAAAGTCTTTACAAATCTTCAAAAATATGATAAAATAGAGCAAAGGCATAAGGAGGGCAATTTATGATCTATTCTATCGAAAATAAAAAACTCAAAGTTTCCGTCGATACCGCAGGGGCGCAACTGCAATCCCTTTACTCCAAGGACACGCAAACGGAGTACCTTTGGCAGGGCGACAAGACCTACTGGGGCGGGCGCGCGTACAATCTTTTCCCCTTTATCGGCAGAATGTATCAAAATACCTACCTCTACGACGGCAGGGAATACACCTCCCGTACCCACGGCGTAGCGAGATACGCCAAGTTCGCGTTAGAGTCCCGTTCGGCGACCAAGCTCACCTTTCTCCTCGTCGCAAACGAGGACACTTTGAAAGAATATCCCTTCCGTTTTGCCTACCGCGTCACCTTTGAAATCAAGGACAATGCGCTCACCGTCACGCAGGAAGTGACGAATACGGACGAGAGAACGCTGATCTGCGCGTTCGGCGGTCACCCCGGTATCAATATCCCCTTCGACGGCGGTAAGTTCGAGGATTATTATATCGAATTTAGCGAAAAGAGCGAGGTGCTCAGACACCCCTTCTCGCAGGTCGCGCCGCTCATGGAAGGGACTTGTCAGCCCTATGCGTTGGAGGGCGGACGTCGCTTGCATTTTGCGCACGACCTCTTCGACAACGACGCCGTGGTGTTCTCGCAGACCTCCCGTCACCTCGCCTATAAATCCGAAACCTCGAACCGTCAGGTGAAGGTGCATTTCGAGGATTTCAAATACATCGGGTTCTGGCACCCCGGGAAAACGGACGCGCCCTTCGTCTGTTTCGAGCCGTGGACGGCACTCGCCGCTACCGAAGGCGTTCGGGACGAGTTGGAAAGAAAAGCGGACATGACCCACGTGAAACCGGGCGACAGAGCGAAAGTCGCCTATACCGTGGAGATTTGCGAATAACGAAAGAACGAAGATAACGGACGCCGCCGCAAGCCTTTTGGCTTGCGGCGGCGTTGAATTTTAGGCATAGATATCCCCGACGATGACGGGAGTAAATTGATCCTTGTTGACGACGAGATAGCAATAGCTTCCGCCCTTCCCGGGCGCGTAACGCATCGTACCGGGGTTAATCAGGGTCACCCCGTCGATTTCGGAAATTTTCCCAAGATGGGTATGCCCGTACAGCGCGATTTGGCAGTCGCGCGCCTTCGCTGCGCTCGCAAGAGCCTCCAAGTCGTTTTTCACGCCGTACCTGTGCCCGTGGCAATAGAAAATACGCACGTTCTCCACTTCCAGCACCCCGTCTTCGGGCAGGGGCGCGAACAGATCGCAATTCCCCACGCAGGCGTAC
>JAGAJI010000013.1 GCA_017626135.1 Clostridia bacterium
CTCGGCAAAATGGGTGATGAGAATGACCGTGATCTTCTCCTCTTTGTTGAGCCTGCGGACGACGTCGATGACTTCCTTGCGCCCCTTGGGGTCGAGCATCGCCGTCGATTCGTCCAAAATCATCACGCGCGGTTTGAGCGCGAGCACGCCCGCAATGGCGATACGCTGTTTCTGTCCGCCCGAAAGTCTCGTGGGGGTGGCGTGGCGAAACTCCTCCATGCCCACCGCTTGCAGGGCAAATTGAATACGCTGACCGATTTCCTCGCGGGGAACGCCGATATTTTCGGGACCGAACGCCACGTCGTCTTCGACGATGGACGCCACCGTCTGGTTGTCGGGGTTCTGGAACACAATCCCCACTTGTCTACGAATATCAAACAGATTTTTCTCGTCGCGCGCGTCCATGCCAAGCACGGTCACTTCGCCCGAAGTGGGCGTCAGCAAGCCGTTGGTCAGGCGCGCAAGGGTGGATTTTCCGCTCCCGTTGTGCCCCAGCACGGCGACGAACTCCCCTTCCTCCACGGAAAAATCGACGCCGCGAAGAGCGAACTCGCCGTCCGAGGAAAACAAATCCTCGCTCGCGCCTTCCGACTTTTCCTCGTCGTAAGAAAAGTATACGTTGTCAAATTTAATTACTTCCATCTTCTCTTCCGAAAAGGAGCTACGCTCCTTTCTCCAAATTACTCTGTATCTCTATTTACTCAACGTTTTCCAAATTTTTTCCTTTATCCCATACCTTATTATTATAGCAAATATTTTTGAATTTTACAATGAAAATTGCGTGAAATTATGTGTTATTCCGCAGAAAAATATACTTTCTTTTACTTTTTTTAAGTTTTTTCATTTTTTTCCGCTCATTTGCTTGTCTTCTCCAAGAAAAAGTATTATTATAGTATCGATCTTTTTTCAGGAGAACGCATATGCTTGACGCAAAAGATAAAAAAGTAGCAAAGCAAGGCACCATGTCCGCGTTGAAGGGGCAAAATGCAAAGACGATCGCCATGGATATTTTCGTGTGTTTCCTCTCGGCGCTCCTCGTCTCTTCGTCCCTGTATTTCTTTTCCAACTACAATCAATTCGCACCGGGCGGCGTGACCGGGTGCGCGTCCATTCTCGCCTCCCTCATCGCCCGAACGTCAGACGACGTGACCTTATATATGAGTATTTTGATGTTCGCCTTCAACTTGCCCATCTTTACTCTGGTCGCGATTTTTTGCAGCCGCAAAACGGGCGTCATGCTCATCGTTTACCTGCTCTTTCAGTCGGGACTTTTGATGTTGTTCAAATACCTGCATACCACATTCGATATTCCTTACTACGCGGCGTTCCCCTCCGACACTCCCATGTACATAGAAGGGAACAACGTCGTATTCGCCGCCATCGGCGTGGGCGTCATTTCGGGGCTTGGGTTCTCCCTCATGCTCCGCAGGTTCGGTGCCTCGGGCGGCACGTACGCCATCTCTGCGCTCATCAAACGCTTCAAACCCGAAAAGAATATCGCCTGGCTTGCCTTTGCGCTCGACTCCTCCGTCGTCGTGCTCGCCTTCTTCGTGTACGGCGCGAGCATCAACTCCGTCATCTCCACCCTCTCCAACATTTTCATCTCCAACCTCGTGGTGGACTACCTTTTGCAAGGGCTTCGGAACGGCTATAAATTCGAAGTCATCACCGATCGTCCCGACGAGCTTGCAGACCTCATGATGACGAGACTGCACCGCGGCGTGACGCTCTTGCACGCGGAAGGTATGTATACGCACACGGACAAAGCCATTCTCATTTGCATTATCAGAAAACGCCAGATCGGGGAATTTTTGAAACTGTTAAAAGACCACGGCGCAACCTTCTCTTTCTCCTGCAAAGTCAACGAGGTATACGGGAAGTTCGATAGCTACGTGGAAAACGAGAAACCCCTGTTCGGCGGACTTTGATGATTTTATAAAAATATAAGCCGAATCAACTTGATTTTTTCATTCGTTTGCATTATAATAGAGTTATGAAGAACTGGTTATACGAAAAAACCGTCGTTCTCACGGGCGCTTCGGGCGGCATCGGCAGAGAACTGACGAAAATTTTAATCAACAACTACGGCGCAACCGTCATCGGGATCGGACGGAGCGAGGAAAAGATGAAAGCGCTGTCCGAGGAGCTCGGCGAAAACGCAAGTCGCTTTTCCTACCGTTTATTCGATATCGCCAAGCAGGAAAACTGGGAGGACTTCGCCGCCGACCTTGCAAGAGAGGGGATTTACCCCCTGCTTTTGATCAATAACGCGGGCGCGTTCCCCACCTTTCGCAGGGTGGAAGACACCCCCGTAGAAACGATAGAAAATATCTTAAAAATCAATTACGTGGCTACCATGTACGCGACGAACGCGCTTTCCGCGTTGTATAAACATATCTCCGTCGTCAATATATGTTCCTCATCGGCGCTCTGTTCCGTTGTCGGAACCGCGCCCTATTCGGCGAGCAAGGCGGCGCTCAAAGCGTATACGGAAGTCCTGCAAATGGAAGATAGGAAACGCTATATCGGTATTTTCTACCCGGGCACGACGAAGACGGACTTGTTCCGAAACGATAAAAACACCGAAAACAGTGCCCTCGATATCGTGGCGATGCACGCCTCCAAAATGGCGAAAAAGATTGCGAAAAAGATTCTCAAAAAGCGCAAGCGCGCCGTGCTCGGCTGGGACGCAAAGGCGATGAATCTGGTGGCGAAAATCGCGCCCGTGAAGGGACTTGCCCTGATTGCGTGGGTCATGCGAATCTCCAAATCCAAAGTATTCACGAATGTATTTAACGACGAATAAAAAGGTTATCACCATGGATATTATGAAAAAACTGCATTTACAAAAAATCCGCAAGACGGACATTCTCGTCTTTGTGTTGCTCGCCGTGTGCGCCGGCGTCATGATCGGCATTGCGGCAACGGCGTCTTTGCTCGCACAGAGTTTATACGAAAGCTGGGGAAAAATCATCGGCGCAATCCTCTTTTCCCTCGGCATTTACGCCATCGTCACCTTTGAAATGAAACTGTTCACGGGCATGGTGGCGGACATTCCCAAGATGCCCAAGGAAAATTACTGGACTTTGCCCGTCTGCTTTCTCGGGAATGCGCTCGGCGTAGGGCTCATCGCCCTCGTCGTATCCGTCTCTCCCGTTGCGGAATCCACGATGGCGCTTGGCGCGTCCGTCATTGAGAATAAACTCAACGCGGAAAACTGGGCGCTCGGTTCGCTCAGCTCGGCGATCCTTTGCGGCATGATGATCACCCTTTCCGTGTGGTCGGTGAACTACGCCCCCAAAAAGGGGTTGAGCGCCACCGTCGGCGTCATGTTCCCCATCATCTTCTTCGCATTCTGCGGGTTTGACCACTCCGTCGCGAATATGCTGTATTTCTACTACCTTGGGGAAGTGTCCTGGCACGTCGTGGGCTATATCGCCCTGTCCATCTTAGGCAATATCATCGGCGGTATCACCCTGCCTCTGATCGTCAAACTTCGGGAATTTTCCATCAACCGAAAGCTCCCCGAGGAAAACGAGAACGAAACGCAACAAGCCGCGTAAATATAACGACGACACCCGTTGGCAAACGCCAACGGGTGTTTTTTTCGCCGCCCTGCCTTTCGGCAGGGCGGCGACGTACACTATTTCTTGTTGCAGGTAAACTCGGTCGACTTCGCGGCGTTCGGTTCTCTGCCCACTTCCGTATTATCCTCGCGGCGATTGCGCAGCTCGGGCACGGGCGAGGGCGCAACCTGAAAGCGATAATCCGCACCCCTTCTGCGAATAAACTCCTCGATGACGTTATGCGAAGGCACGATCTCCGTCGTGGAATTGATCTGCGCCTGAATACGGAAGAACTCGCTATCGACAGGCAGGCTTTCCACCCGCACGTACTCCTCTTTCTTCGAAGTGAACTGCACGGTATTCCCCAAAACATTGCGCACGTACTCAATATTCTCGTGCAGAGAAATGGGCGCAGGGAAGTCTCCGCAGGGAATCACTTCCTGCCACTCCTTCCCCTCATATTTTTTCAAAAGCTCCGCCGCCTTGTGCAGATGATTGATTTCCATCTCCAGATTCTCCTCCCAGAGGGATTTGACGTAGCGGTCGGTCTCCGTCACGTAGCACGACCAGTACAGATAACATTCGCAATACTCGTGCCAAAGGAGCATTTCAAGCCACGTGGCGTTGGGATCCATGAGGGACTCGTACTGCGTGACGTGTTCCTCCTCCACCAAGGCAATTTCCTGATAGAGCTTCCGCCCCATCTCCGAGCAGGCAAACGGCGTGACGTTCATATAATAATTCATCGTCTGCTGTTCCGCCGCCGTAATGATCATCGTGGAAAGCACCGTCTGCACGTCCGATTTTTTGGCGTTGATACCGCGTTTCACGTTGTCCTTGGGGAAGCGCAGATGGGAAATGGTCGGGCGACCGGGCATAATTTCCGTATACCGTCCCACCAACCACTCGGCGGCGACGCCTTGCTCCATTTCGAGCAAATTCGCATAGCGATACAGATGATCGAAATCCTCCAACAGGGCGAAATCAAGCGCCCGTTTCACGTCGCAATCGACTTCCCGTTTTGCAAGCTCGGCAGTCAGATCGACGGCGAGTTGCTCGTAGCCGATCGTATGCTCCAACACCGTTTCGTTGGCGGGTTTTAATAGACCGATTTTGAGCTGCTGTTGCTTTTCCTGATACCGCGCAAGCGCTAAATCTCGCCGCAGATCGTTGTCGTCTACGTGGCGGGCGAATTGATGAGAAAACCAGTTCGCCTCGAATTCCGTGCCGTTCATCAAGATGATACGGGTTTTGGTATACGGGTCGACTTCGCGCTTGTCGTAGGCTTTGGGATAGAGTTCCTTCCAGTTTTGCAAGGTGTTCTCGATCCGTCCGGGTTTTTCTAAAAATGGATTCATGGGCTTTACTCCTTTTCGCCAACTTTACGGTTGGCAAACGTTTTCTCTTTTATGGTATGCCCCAAAACCCGTTTTTGTATACAAAAAATAAGACCCGCAAACCAAAACGTTTGAGAGTCTTATCCGTTTGGAAAACGTTTTTATACCGTACCGAAAAGCACGGAGCGAAGGAGCGTCGCCGTCTTTTCTTCGCCGAGCTCCTCTTTGAGCACGTCCGTCGCCGCGCCGCCGTGGGAGAGCAAGCCTTCCACGTAGTAGGCAGTCTTTTTTACCTTCTCTTCACGCGCACAGGAAGGCGCGTCCATCTGTAAGTATGCTTGCAGATATTCCTCGACGAAGGCATCGAAATTATGCTTTTCCTTCCCCCTTTTCGCGATGGACTGCGGCAAACGGATATCGTCGTACCAGTATTCTTTCGCCCCGTCTTTGAGGACGCGTTCAGGCAGACGGGCGTACTTTTGCTTGACCGTTTCCACTTTGGAAACGTCCGTGATCGGTTGTACGCAGGTATCGTATAACTCCATGATCAAGGTATCGTTCCCCATCGCGTAGATGCGATCGTACGAAAGCAGCGGCAAATCTTTTTGCTCGGGACAAATCACGAGGGTGTCCATTTTTATGAGCCCGAAAAAGCCCTTCGCCGTCATCACGGACACGTGCCCGAGCCCCTCCGCGGCGTACGCGAAACAGGAAAAGGTCATGCCCCTTGCCTGAAAACGAGCAAATTCTCCCACGCTTTTTTCCGTCAAAGGATAACGCTTTGCGATTTCTTCGATGATTTTTTCGACCATTTGATTATAGCTCCAGTTTGGAAAGTCCCGCTTTTCTCAAACACAAGGCACCCGCAAGGAAACAGCCCTGCCCGACGATATTGACGCTTTGCGCGATCCAGTTCATCGCCGCCTCGGCAAAGTCCTGCGAGGAGAGATATCCCATACAAAGCGAGCACAGGAAGGACACGATGAAAAGCACCATCACCCGATTCTTTTTGAGTTTTTTGCAAAGAATACAAAATACCGTATCCATAACGCCGAGCCCCGCCACCATCAAGCCGACGAACACGAACGTGCCCGTGAAGAGCGCGGGCGCCGCCGTACTTAACGCCACTTTCTTTTTCGGAACGAGCATGAGCAACATACCCATACCCGCAAATAAAAATCCGAGGGATTGCACCGGGAAAAAGATTGCGCTCAGGGGTTGAAAATCGCAAACGTTCGCCGCATAGAGCAACTTATACGTCGCTTTCAACGCCCCCGCGCAGGTGACGTCGATCACGCCCGTTGCGAACAGCGCAAACGCCGCCGCACTCATTTTGTTATGGAAGGCGCGGAGAAAAATAATCGCCGCAATTGCAAAGCAGACGACGGGGATATAATCCGTCAACGCCATAGGAATTGAAAAATCCATACTAATTCTCCTTATCTTTCTGTAAACCCTTTATTTGTGGAAGATAAATTTTATCGTTTCATCGATGGCAATCGTTTGCTGTTCCGTCCTCGAAATGGTTGCGGACGCGTCGCCTTTTTGCTCGCCGTAGTCGCCGAATTGCGCGTGATTGCCCCCCCTCGATGACCACGACGTTTTCGGTGTAGTCAATCTTCTCGGCAACGCTCGTATTCAACGAGCCGTAGACCGTCAACGTCCTTTCCAAGGGGAAATCTCCGTTCGGGTAAGCGCCGTACAAAATCAAGCCCTCGATCGTCTCGGCATG
Source organism: Clostridia bacterium (assembly GCA_017626135.1). Taxonomy (GTDB): domain Bacteria; phylum Bacillota; class Clostridia; order Christensenellales; family Borkfalkiaceae; genus Scatosoma. The sequence continues at coordinate 6,636 of JAGAJI010000013.1, forward strand.
AGCGGACGCGTAGCTCGACGCCATCGCTCCCCCTAAGGAATGTCCTGCGATATACCAACGTTTCACGTCGGGATTGCGCGCAATAATGTCACCTGCAATATTCATTCCAAAGAAGGCAAGATGAAACGGCATCTCTACCAAATAGCAACTCAAACCCGCCTCGCAAAGACCGTTCATAAGGGGCAGGTATGCGTTGAACTCCACTTTTGCCCCCGGATAGAAGATGAGCGCCGTATCCGAATTTTCCTTGGAGGAGAGCAAATATCCCTCCTCCGTTCTGTGCACGTGCTCCTCTTTGGCAACGACAAGCGCCGTTTCGTCCGCGCGATAATAATCGGAAACGTACAGAAAGAATGCTCCCGTACAACCAAAGACGACCGCCATTACGGCGCATACGGCAACGGTTATTTTACGCCATATTGATTTTTGGGTAGCCATGTTCAGTTCTTCTTATTCAAATGATAGAGAGGCACCAAAGGCAAAATGATGGGCGTCTTGTTTGCGTACTCATTGTAGGCAGGATCGTCACCGTAACGTTCCATCTGACGCTTTTCCAGTCTCTGCGCGCCGTTGAACATAATGAACACGATCGCGATATAGGCAACGATTGCAATCACCCATTGCCACCAAGAATTATAGGCGGTGACGCCGCTCACGAAAACGCCCGTCCAGAAAATGATTTCGCCCAAGTAGTTGGGACAACGAACGATCTTATAAAGACCCTGCGTGGCTACCATGGACGGGTTGAGTTTCTTCTGCGCCGATTTTTGCATATCGGCAAGCGCTTCCAGCGCCAAGCCGCCGACGGAGATTACGATGCCGACGACGGGCACGATCCAGTCGCCGACGCCCTCGTTGCAATAGCGGTACAGCATGGGGCTTACCTGCATCGTGTAGAGCACGGAAACGAATACCCAGATGGTAACGAGCACGAAAACGGGCATCTTCTTGTCGTTCCCCGTCGCTTCTTTCAGCGTCTTGCGGTAGGCTGCGTTTTTGATTTCACGCACGAGCAAAAATCCCGAAAGCCGAGCTCCATACGCCACGAACAACGCCGCTTGCAAAATCACGAGCCACCAAAGCTCCCCTGCCCAACCGTTGGCAAACGCCATCACGAGCACGGCGATCCCGCCGCCCGCTACGGCAAAGCCGTAACCGATGGAGAGGAAGTAGACGAATTTATAGAACCCGACTGCGCAAAGCAGGGCGCAAACGCCGAGCAAAATCGCCAAACAAATCCATTCGTTCATATTACGCCTCCTTCGTAAAGCTCTGCTTGATATATTCGGCAAAGCTCCTGTCGCCGTATACGGTATCGCCGACCATCTCTTCGGTGAGCGTCCATTTGGAGAAGCGCAAGATTGCCTCTTTGCCGTTCTTTTTGAGTTTGTTGACGAAGGCGAGCACGTCGAACAGGAAGGCGGGCGCGCGTTTGATGACGGATTCTTTCCCCGCCGCCGCAAAGCAGAGGTTGGCGATCTCTTCGTAGGAATACGTTTCCTTCCCGCCCACGTCGTACGTCTTGTTTTCATCCATCACGTGCTTGACGATAAATTCCGCAAAATCCTCGGTGGCAATGACGTTGGCGTGCACGGGTTTCTTGCCGAGCAGGGTGACTTCTCCCTTTTCGATCATGGGTTTGAACACCTTGACGATGTCGTAGAAATACCCCGTAGGGCGGTGGATCACCCAAGTAAGTCCGCTCTTTTTGAGTTCTTCTTCGAAGAGGTATTTGGCGTGGAGCATGGGCACCTTAGGCGCCTTATCCGCCTTGATGACGGAGACGTAACTGAAATGCTTTACGCCTGCCGCCTTTGCCTCGTTCAAAAGATTCAGATTGCCCTGATAATCGATTTGATAGTTCGTCACGGTGGCGGAAGTTTTGGTGAGCCCGACCGTCGTAATCACAGCGTCCGCCCCATCGCAAAGTCCTTGGAGGGTGTCGGGGTTGGTCACGTCGATCTTTTTGAAGGTATAGTTCCCCGTCAAGCCGAGATCTCTTTCCATCATATCCGCGGCAACCACTTCGTGTCCCTCTTTCAAAAGTGCCTTCAAGATATCGGCGCCAAGGTTTCCGTATGCGCCTGCAAGTACGATTTTCATAAATATAGCCTCCTTATCCGATTATTTTTTATTCTTTTCTTTTGCGCGTTTGTCGTTGATGATCTTCATGTGTTCCTCGGTGACGAGCTCCACGTTGTTTTCCTTCGCCCAGCTCACGCAACCCTTCAAAACGATGGGCAGGAATACTCTGGGTACGCCGAGAATGGTTTTGAGCGCCTCGTCCGTGAACTTGACTTTATCGTCCGCTCTGTCCGCCGCATAGCGCACCGATTCCAAACTTGCCTGACGGACTTGCAACAACTCCGCTTTCATGTGACGCTTTTTGTGATACCAGAAGTTTTTGCTGTCACGATAGCCGTAGTCCACGGGCAGGTTGGGGAAATCGCAAGCGCGCACGCCGTTGATGATGGCGTCCGAATATTTTTTCTTCATGAGGATCTTGTCGACTTTCAAGATGAAATGCGCGCCGAATTTACTCGTGATCCCGTTGAAATCGTGGTAGGGTCCCTCGTAGCCGTTGAGCTCGCCGGGCATATCCTTGTCTGCACCGTCCAACTCGCGTACCCACGTGCACTCAATCACCTGAATGGCGTCGGTAAGTACCTGCGGACGCTTTTCCCCCGTCTCCTCTTCGATCATGCTCGTTTCCAGACGGAAGTTGCATTTGGGCATCTTGTCGGAGGGCTTGTCGCCGGGCCAGGAAAGCTTGACCGCTTCCTTGAAATATTTCGGTTCGTCCGAAATGAAGTTGAGGGAACATTTGCCGTTGCGCAAGATGTTCTGTGCCGTATTCGAAGAGTTACGACAGGACAACAGCATTGCGTAATAGTCCTTACCCGCCACGTAGTAGGGCTGAATCAGGGAATACGGTCCCAAGGTGGTCGTGCCGTCCTCGCAAAGCGTACCGATGACGACGGTGGGCATCGGGAAGAACAACGACGTTTGATAGAAGTTGTCTACGACGCGCAAATTTTCAAAACTGCTCATAGTGATATATCTCCTTCATTTTTATTGATCAATTTATAAAACAGGGGTTGTAAAGTCTCGAAGGGAACTCCCTCGACGATCCATCTCAAAATACTTTCCGCCAAAAATTCCGAGAGGAACTGCTCCTCGCAAACGGGGAAAATCACCTCGGCGAGCTGGGAGCGCAACGGTTTATGGAAGTCCGCGGCAGAAGAATTGTAGCTCGCCTTCGCGCCCTCGTCACAAAAGAGCGTTTGATAGGCGGTGAGAAATTCTCCCAGACAGGTATAGACGAAGGACAGACGTTCCATTCCGACGGAAGAACACCCTCTCATCTTTTCCAGACAGTACCGCCAGTCCTCCAACATGACGGAAGCGACGAGGGTGTTTTTCGAGGGGAAATAGTTATACGCCGTTCCTACGCCCAGTCCGCAGGCGTTGGCTACCGAGCGCATCGTCAGCTTCCCGTACCCCTCCTCATTTAATAGTCTTTTCGCTTCCTGCAATAACAGTTCGCGTGCGTTCTCAATCTTTTTCGGCATACTTACTCCTTTTATATGAACGTGTTCATATGCACATATTATACTATACGTTTTCCATTTTGTCAATAGTGAAAGTAAAAATTGTTTGCGTTTTTTACAAAAAATCTTGCTTTTTTAATACGAAAAGAGTGGGAACGCCCTCGTTCCCACTCCGTTTGTCCGTTTCTATTTTATTTTCGCACGTGAATTTTGTTTTGCGACAACCGCTCTTTCAGCACCCCGATATCGATTTCTCCAAAGTGAAAGACGGACGCTGCCAGTCCCCCGTCGATATCGGGAATTTCTTGGAACAATCGGACGAAATCCTCTATACTGCCTGCGCCGCCTGAAGCGACGACGGGGACTTTGACCGCCTTGCAGACTGCTTGCAAAAGTTCGATATCGAATCCCTTCCTCTCGCCGTCGGTGTCGAGGGAATTGACCATCACTTCCCCGGCACCGTTGCCTACGCAACGCCGAATCCATTCGACGGCGTTCAAGCCCGTATCCGTCTTGCCCCTGTCCGTAAACACGCGGAATTCGCCTTGAACCCGACGGACGTCGACGGAGACGACCACGCATTGATCGCCGTACTTTTTCGCCGCCTCTTCCACGAGCGAGGGATTATTCAACGCACCCGTATTGACGCTTACCTTGTCTGCGCCGCAGGCGAGCACGTGCTCGAAATCCGCCGTCCGACGAATCCCGCCGCCCACCGTGAGGGGAATGAAAACCGAACGCGCCACTTCTTTCAGCGTTTCCGTAAACGTCGTTCTGCCCTCTGTCAACGCCGTACTATCGCAAAAGACGAGCTCGTCCGCACCCCCGTCCGAATATTTCCGCGCGAGTGCCACGGGCGTGGGCACGCCTTGCAAGGGTTCCCCGTTGCCGCTTTTGACTACCCTGCCGCCTTTGGTGTAGAGGCAGGGAATGATTCGTTTCGTGATCATCTTCTCCCCTCCCTCACTTCATCTCACAGAAGGCGCGCAGGACGTTCAAGCCCACCTCGCCGCTCTTTTCCGGGTGGAACTGACAACCGAACACGTTGTCCTTCTCCACCGCCGCCGTCAACGCCTTGTCGTATTCGGACGTCGCAATCACGCTGTCTTGACACTTGCTCGCAAAATAGGAATGTACGTAATACACGTAGTCCCCTTCCTTGCAATACTTCAAAAGGCGACTCGGCTTCTCAATATGAATGGAGTCCCAGCCGATGTGGGGAACCTTTAAGCGTGGATCGATATAGCCGCGCATGGGCACGACTTCCCCGTGCAAAATGCCTAACCCCTCGTGTTCGCCGTATTCGTAGCTCTTTTCGAAAAGCAGTTGCATTCCCAGACAAATGCCCATGACGGGTTTGCCCTTTTTTAATTCCGTCCTGACGAGCTCGCCCAAGCCCGTCTCTTTGAGTTTCGCCGCCGCGTCGCGGAACGCGCCCACTCCGGGCAACATGATCCTGTCCGCGTTTCTAATCGTTTTTTCCTCGGACGTCAAAACAACGTCCGCGCCGATTCGCGCGAACGATGATTTGATGGAAAACAAGTTCCCAACGCCGTAGTCAATGACCGCTATCATTCAATTCCTCTTTATTCTTCCTTTGCTATATTATCCAAACGTTCGAATCCCGAATACCCCGTCGATGTCTTTCAACCGCTGCAAAATATCCTCGTTTGCCCGTTCGTTCGTTTCCACGATCGTGTAGGCGACTTCCCCCTTGGACCCGTTTGCCAGATTTTCAATGTTGATGTTTTGCGACGAGAATACCGAAGTGATCTGCGAAAGCATATTCGGCACGTTTTTATTCATAACGCACACGCGCGGCTTGTCGAACACGGGGATCCCCACGTTTGGAAAGTTCACGCTGTTTTTGATATTGCCGCAAGTTAAAAACTCGTCGAGCTGTTGCGCCGCCATCACCGCGCAATGGTCTTCCGACTCCATCGTCGAAGCGCCCAGATGGGGAATGGCAATAATCCCCTTCACTCCCGCCGTCTCGTCCGTCGGGAAATCGGTGACGTAGCAAGCGACTTTTCCGCTTTCCAACGCCGATTTGATTGCCGTAGCGTCGACGAGGTCCGCCCTCGCCAGATTGAGAATACGCACACCCGCCTTCATCTCGGCAATCGTCTTTTCGTTGATCATGCCCTTCGTCTGCGGCGTCGCGGGCACGTGCAGAGTGATATAGTCGCAATGCTTAAAAATATCCCCGTAATCGGATGCCTGACGGACGGAAGGCGCAAGGCTCCACGCCGCCTTGGCGGTGATGTAGGGATCGTACCCCATGACGCTCATACCCAAGGATATTGCCGCGTTGGCAACCATGCCGCCGATCGCGCCCAGCCCGATGACGCCGAGGGTCTTGCCTGCAAGCTCGTGTCCCACGAATGCGGATTTGCCCGCCTCCACCGCTTTGGCTACGTTCTCCGTGCCCTGCAAACTCTCCACCCATTTCACGCCGCCGAGGATATCTCGGGACGCGAGCACGAGCGCGGCGACGGCAAGCTCCTTAACGGCGTTTGCGTTTGCGCCCGGCGTATTGAATACGACGATGCCCTCCTTCGTGCAACGCTCCAAGGGGATGTTGTTCACCCCTGCGCCGCAACGGGCGATCGCCCGTAACGAGGGCGAAAATTCCGTTTCATGCAAGTTCGCCGAGCGAACCATGATCGCATCTTCGCCTTGCAAATCCGTCCCGACTTCGTAGCGGTTCGGACTCAATACGTCCGTGCCCACTTTGGCAATCTTATTCATCAATTTCACTTTTAACACGTTTCTTTCCTCACTCGGGTTATTCATTATAACATAGTCCGCCCCGTTTGTCAAGGGCATTTTTATTTTTTCGGGTTTTCTTTTGCAAATTCTTCCATAAAGCCGACGAGCGCTTCCACCCCTTCGTAGGGCATGGCGTTATAAATCGAGGCGCGCATACCGCCAACCGAGCGGTGTCCTTTGAGGTTGACGAGCCCCCGTTCCGCCGCTTCGGCGCAGAATTTTTTGTCGAGTTCCGCATCCCCCGTCACGAAGGTGACGTTCATGAGCGAACGGCTCTCCTTGTCCACGGGCGCGCGATAGTAGCTCTGTCCGTCCAAATAGTCGTACAAAAGTGCCGCCTTCTTCTCGTTTCGCGCTTGCATCGCTTTCAATCCGCCCAAGCCCAAGATCCATTCGTATACGAGCTTTGCGATATAGATGCAATAGGTGGGCGGCGTGTTGTACATGGAGCCGTTGTCCGCCATCACTTTATAATCGAGCATCGTCGGCGTTTCCGCTCTCGCCTTGCTCAAAAGCTCCTCTTTGACGATGACGACGGTGAGTCCTGCCGGCGCCATATTTTTCTGTGCCCCTGCATAGATAAGCCCGAATCTCGTCACGTCCACGGGCTCGCTTAAAATGCAGGAAGACATATCCGCCACGAGCGGGATTTCCCCCGTATCGGGAATGTAGGGAAATTTCGTGCCGTAGATGGTGTTGTTCATACAGATATGCACGTAGTCGGCGTCCGCCCTGAAATCCTCCCGCTTTACCTTGGGCACGGCGGAGAAATTGACGTCCTTACTGCTTGCCGCCGCCACGGCGTCGCCGTACTTTTTCGCCTCCTGCCAAGCCTTGGTGGAGAACTGACCGGACAGGACGTAATCCGCCTTTTTGCTGCCGTTCATGAGGTTGAGCGGCACCGCCGCAAACTGCGTGGACGCACCTCCTTGCAAGAACAGCACCTTGTACGTATCGGGGATCCCCATCACTTGGCGGAGCAGAGCTTCCGCATCCTTGATGATTTTATCGTATACGGGAGAGCGGTGGCTCATCTCCATCACCGACGTACCGCTCCCCTCGTAATCGAGCATCTCCGCCGCCGCCCGTTCGAGCACTTCTTTGGGGAGCATCGAAGGCCCTGCCGAAAAATTGTATACACGTTTCATAATCATACCTCTCAAACAGTTTTTTCGAATAAAGCTTATTCTTTAATCAAAATTATTGATTAAAGTTTATTATAGCACATTCTTTTTGTAAAAGCAAGGATTTGAAGGGAGAAACTTGCTATTTCTCTTAAAAATATGAAGATCGAAAAAAATTCGTGCGGAAAGGAAAAAAACGCTCGCCCGCAACGGATCGCAAACGAAAAAAACGCCCGCCTCGGCAAGGAGGACGAGCGTTTCTTCCGTAACGCTTATTTCTCACAGTCGACGGAATAGGAGCCGTCTGCGCGAATCGTAACTACCACCGTACCCCGTTCCGCCGTGACGTACGAATCGACGCCTGCGTTGCGCAGGTTGGTCGTCACTTTATCGGACGGGTGTCCGTACAAATTGTTCTTCGCGCAGGAAACGATCGCCGTTTCCACGCGCAGGTATTCCAAAAATTCCGCGCTCGTGCCGTCGGCGCTGCCGTGGTGCGCAACTTTCAGAATTTCCGTACTCGTAAGTTCGACGCCGAGGAACTCGTACAGCCCCAACCGATCGTCGCGCATGAGTGCGCTTTCGGTTGAGAACGGCGCGTCGCCTGTGAACAGCGCGCTCACGCCCTGATAGTCCAACCACAGCACCGCGGAATTTTCGTTGTCGTCCTCCTGCGCGGTATCCGCATCCACGAGATTCGGATACAAAAAGACGAACGAATATCCGTTTTCCGACTCTTGATTCCCCAAATCGAGATAGCTCTTCGAATACTGCAACGTGCACGCTTCCTCCAACAACCGCGCGAAAAATTGCGCGTACTCCGAGTTGGAATTTTCGGGCTTGGTGGCAGGCAGGTATGCGTTGAGTATCTTTTTCTGTTCCAAAATTTTGTCGAGCGCACCGCAATGATCGGCGTCGTCGTGGCTGACGACGAGGTAATCGATCGTATCGATTTTGAGGGCGTTGAGATAACGCAAAACTGTAGTTTCCGTACTCTCCCTGCCGTCGCCGCCGTCGATGAGCGCCACCTTGCCGTCGGGGAATTCAATTAATTGACAATCCCCTTGTCCCACGTCGATAAAGTGAATGCGGAGCTCCCCTTCCCCTATTTTTGCAATACGGGGTTTGCCTACGTGATATTTCCAGGTGTCGGGCGGTACGAACGCAGAAAAAACGCAGAGGAAAAGAAGCGCCGCCAACGTCACGCAAAGAACGACGGTTTTGACTCGCTTGAGTTTGCTCTCTACCTTTTCTTTTTCCGCTTGATAACCCATACTTTATTTCCGTTCCGCCTTTTGGATTTGTGCAAAGACTTCCTCCAATGCGTTGCCGTCGTAGTCCTCGATGCGGCCCTCGTCGGCAAGCTGAGAGATCTTCGGATCGAGAGGCATACGCGCTACGGAAGGGATCCCGTACTCCGCAGCGATGGCTTTCGCCTTGCTCGCCCCGAAAACTTCTATCCGTTTGCCGCAGTCGGGGCAGGCGAGATAGCTCATGTTCTCCACCAACCCGAGCACGGGAATATGCATGATTTTCGCCATATTGACCGCTTTTTCCACGACCATTTTGACGAGGTCCTGCGGGGTCGTCACGATAACGATTCCGGCGATGGGAATGCTTTGGAACACCGTCAAAGGCACGTCACCCGTTCCCGGGGGCATGTCGATGAACAGCAGGTCGAGGTCCTTCCAGACGACGTCCGTCCAAAACTGCATGACGGTGCCCGAAATGACCATTCCTCGCCAAATGACGGGCATAGTCTCGTCGTCGAGCAACAAATTCATGGACATGAGTTGCATACCCGAGGGGGAAAGCACGGTGTCGATCCCTTCCGAGCTCCCCGTCGCGTGCTCGGACACGCCGAACATTTTGGGAATGGAGGGACCCGTGATATCGGCGTCCATGATGCCGACGGACATACCCCGTTTTTGCGCGTACGACGCCAACAGCGAGGTGGTGAGAGATTTTCCGACTCCCCCCTTTCCGCTGACGACGGCAATCACTTTCTTGATGGAAGAAGCTTTGTGCGGCTCTTTCAATAAACTTTCCTGCTTTCTTTCTCCACAGTTCGACGAGCAGGAAGAACAATTATGCGTACAATTTTCCGACATGAATTTACTCCTTTTATACCTACTTTTACGCTTATTAGTATACCCCACTTTGCGAAGTTTGTCAACTTTTTCGCTTAAGAAATTCCCTTTCCGCAAAAAGTTTACAAAACCTTCACAAAAGAACCCCGTAAAACGGTTGCTTTTTCTTTAAGAATGTGGTATGATATATAGGCTGCGCGTAGGCGGGGAGTTAGCGGCACCCTGTATCTGCAATCCGCTATAGCAGAGCCGAATGCCTTTCCCGACGTCGTTTATGGGAGGTTTGCGCGCCGTAAGGAATGTTGATAGCAAGGTCTTATGCAACGTGATGCCGTGAACCGTGTCAGGACAGGAATGTAGCAGCTCTAAGCGGAAGTTCGCGTGTGCCATAAGGAAGCTTTGCAGGAGTCACCTGCGGCGTTTCCGCTCCGGTAAATGACGGCAAAAAAGGATCGCGCAGTTTTTTATGCTCTGAAAACGCCTCGGTTTGGTGACAATGCCAAACCGAGGCGTTCCCTATTTATATTCAATCTTCCTTTTTGCCTCGAATGTCAAGTCCGTTGAGTTTTTCGTCCCCCATCACGACCCCTCTCTGCACGGTGGCATAGCCGTACTTTTCCCGAATTTTCGCAATCGCGCTCTCCGCCCGCTCTTTTTTATCGTACTTCGAGCGCTCCCCCGACAACATAGAATCGAGGGTCATCTGCTCGATATGATAATCGAACCCCGACACCGTCACCCCAAGCATACGCACCTTGTACCCGAGGGGAAAGTTGCGACAGAACAGCTCGTACGCCGCCTGTGCGATATCCCCGCAAAGCGCGGTGGGCGGCACTTTCTTCTGACAGGTACTATCCTCCAACTTCTCGTTTCTGACGACGATATGTACGGTACTTGCGCGCCCGACGTCCGCCGCCCGAAGACGGGCGGAAACGCTCTCGGCAAGGGCGTAAAACCATCGCTTGACTTCCTCTCTATCGCTGATATCTTTGGGCAGCGTCATGGAGTTTCCGATCGATTTCAAATCCTCTTTTTTCTTCTCGAAATGCACGGGTTCGTCGTCCTCGCCACGGGCGTAAACGCGTAACTGCCTGCCCCGCTTGCCCAAAAAACGGCTGAGCATCGCCTCGTCCGCACGCGCCAAATCCCCGATGGTATGCACCCCCAAATCGCGCAACGTCTGCGCCGTGGACTTGCCCACGAAGAGAAGATCGGTCACGGGCAAGCGCCACACGATCTCCCGATAATTTTCTTCGGATATTTCCGTGACGGCGTCCGGCTTTTTCAGTTCGGAGGCAAGCTTGGCAAACACCTTATTGAAGCTCACCCCTACGGACACGGTAAGCCCTAATTCCTCCTTCACCGTCCGACGGATTTTCTCTGCGATCTCGTAGCCGCTCCCGAAAAGGAAGGTACTCTCCGTCATATCCAACGCACATTCGTCGATGCTGCATTCCTCGATCTTGTCGGTAAACCGCGCGTAGATTTCCACGACTTTTTGGGAGTATTTCTTATATTCGTGAAAATGCGAACCCACCATCTGCAAATCGGGACATTTTTTCAAGGCGGAATACACCGTTTCGGCGGTCTTAATACCAAACTTTTTCGCCTCTTCGTTTTTGGCAAGCACGACGCCGTGTCGCTCCTTGGGATCTCCGCAAACGATAAGCGGTTTGCCCGCCAACGCAGGATTGAGCGCAATCTCCACGGAGGCAAAAAAGTTGTTCAGATCCGAATGTAAAATCACACGTTTTTTCGGTTGCATTTTTCCTCCTTTTTCATTTCAACGCATACCTGCCCCCTCGTTTGAGGTTATCTCAAATATTCGCTCACGCTGTGCGCCGCGATATTCCCTTCCCCTGCCGCCTTGGTATACTGATAGGGTCTGCCCGTGCAATCCCCCGCGGCGTACAAGCCGTTGAGGTTGGTGCTCATATCCCGTCCGACCACGACGTGCCCGTTCTCCGTGTGCAAACCGCCCACCAAAATGGCGGGAGAAACGCTCTCGCGGAGCATAAACACTCCGTCCACGGGGACTTCTTCGGTCGGGAACACGAGCTGTTCCACCCGTTTGCCGCCCACAATTTTCGTGGGCATTTTTTGTATGATCGTGATATTTTCGCGCCGAACTTCCACATTTTTATACATGGGCACGAGGTAGACCCGTTTGGCAAAATCGGCAAGGTAGCCGATTTCATGCTCCAAGCGTTTGGTGGTACACACCACCCCGATCGTCTTGTCCTTATACAAGAACCCGTCGCAAGTGGCGCAATAGCTCACGCCTCTCCCCGAAAACTCCTCTTCGCCCTCGATTTGTCGAACGCTTTCCACCCCGCAAGCGAGAATGACGGCACGGCTTTCGTACTGCTTTCCTTCCTGCGTCAAAACGGTAAAACCGGATTTCAACGCGTACACGCCTGCCACCTTTTCCTCTTTCACCTCGATTCCTGCGCTTTCGAGCTGGGCTTTCAACGCCTCGGAAAATACCTTCCCCGACACGTCGGGGAGCCCGGGATAGTTGTGGATTTTTTCCGCTTTCTCGATCTTCTCGCTGAGCGCTTTCGAACCGAAAATCAAGAATTCTTTTCTATTTGCCTGTAAAGTGAGCGCCGCCGATATCCCGGCAAGACCGCTCCCGATGATGATACAATCAACCATATTCCTTCTCCTTGTTCTATTAGTATAGCATATCCTGCCAAGAAAATCAAGCGTCTTTGAATTTTTTCCAAAAAATGGAGAATACTAAATGGAGAATACTCTTTATCGGAGGTGCTTATGAAAAGAATGACGATGGACGGGAACGCGGCGGCAAGCTACGTTTCCTACGCTTTTTCGGAACTTGCCGTGATCTACCCCATCACGCCGTCCTCCCCCATGGCGGAGCTCGCCGACAAGTGGCAAGCGCAGGACAAACCAAATCTGTTCGGGCAGGTCCCCAAAGTCGTGCAGATGCAATCGGAGAGCGGCGTGGCGGGCGCCTTGCACGGATGCCTGACCGCAGGTGCTTTGGCAACCACGTACACGTGCAGCCAAGGGCTCTTGCTGATGATTCCCGATATGTACAAGATCGCGGGCGAGTTGCTTCCCACCGTCGTGCACGTCAGCGCCCGAGCGATCGCCACCCACGCGCTCAGCATTTTCGGCGATCATCAGGACGTAATGGCGACGCGGCAGACGGGGTTTGCGATGCTTGCGTCCTCCTCCGTACAGGAATGTATGGATCTGGCTCTCGTCGCCCACCTTGCCACTTTGAAAACGAGCGTGCCCTTTTTACACTTTTTCGACGGATTCCGCACCTCGCACGAACTTTGCAAAATCGAGGTAGTGGACGAAGAGGAAATGCGGAGCCTGCTCGATGATGAGGATATCGAAAGGTTCCGCGCTCGGGCACTCACGCCCGAAAACCCCGTTTGTCGCGGAACGACGCAAAATCCCGATATCTATTTTCAGAATCGGGAAAGCGCGAACACCTACTACGCCGCCGTACCGAATCTCGTGCAAAACGTCATGGACGAAGTGGCAAAAATCACGAAACGGGCATACCATGTCTTTGATTACTTCGGAAATCCACGGGCAAAATACGTCGCCGTGCTCATGGGCAGCGGCGGGTCTACCATGGAAGAAACAGTGAAAAAAATGTATAAAAACGGCGAAGAAGTCGGCGTTATCAAAGTACGCCTGTATCGCCCGTTCGACGGCGAACGGTTGCGTGCCGTCCTTCCCAAAACCTGCCAAAAGATCGCCGTGCTTGACCGCACGAAGGAGCTCGGCTCCCTCGGCGAGCCCCTCTACCTCGACGTATGCGCCGCGCTGAAAGAAAACGGGCTTTCCCATATCCAAGTATTCGGCGGTCGCTACGGGTTGGGCTCCAAGGAGTTCACGCCGTCCATGTGTTACGCCGTATTCCAAAACCTGCGATTGGACAATCCCAAAAATCATTTCACCGTCGGCATTCACGACGATCTGACGCACACTTCCCTCGATTTTTCCACCCCCTATATCACCGAACCCGAAGACGTCCTTTCCTGTAAATTTTACGGACTCGGTTCGGACGGGACGGTGGGTGCGAATAAAAATTCCATCAAAATTATCGGCAATCATACCGACCTCTACGTACAGGGCTACTTCGTGTACGATTCGAGAAAATCGGGTGGCGCGACCATTTCTCACCTTCGATTCTGGCATACGCCCATACGCTCCGCCTATCTCGTGCAACACCCCGATTTCGTCGCCTGTCACGACCCGTCTTACCTTACGAGGTACGATATGATCTCGGATATGAAGGAAGACGGACGGGTGCTTTTGAACTGCCCGTGGACGGGACTTGGCGAACTCAACGCATACCTGCCCTCCTCGTTTAAGAAACTCCTCGCCCAAAAGCGACTTTCTCTTTACGTGATCGACGGCACGAAAATTGCGAACGAAGTCGGGTTGAGCGGCCGCACGAGCGTGATCATGCAAGCGGCGTTTTTCTTGCTTCACCCCTCCATTCTGCCCTACGAAAAGGCGATCGAACACCTGAAAGCGGAGCTTTCTTCCGTCTTTGCGAGCAAGGGTGAAGAGGTCGTCAAGCGCAACTTTACCGCCATCGATCGGACGAAAGACGCACTTTTGAAAATCGACTACCCCGAAAGTTGGGCGACTTCGCAAGAAGGCGCGCCTATGCTCGCTTCTTCCCAAGACGACTATTTCCGCACGTTCATTCACCCCGTTTTATCCCTCAAGGGGGACGAACTCCCTACCTCCGCATTCCGAGCGGACGGCTCCGTACCGACGGGCACGACCAAACTCGAAAAGCACGGCATGCCCTATTTGCTCCCCAAATGGATTGTGGAAAACTGCATTCAATGCGGTCAATGCTCCTTCGTCTGTCCACACGCCTGCATTCGACCCTTCGTCTTGCAAGAGGACGCCGAAAAACCGCAGAGCTTTGTGACGAAGCCCGCGATCGGCATCAAAAACGCACAATTCCGCATACAGGTTTCCCCGCACGATTGCATGGGTTGCGGCGTGTGCGCAAATACTTGTCCCGCAAAGGAGAAGGCGCTCGTGATGACGCGTGCCGACGAGCTGATGCCGAGCGCAGGAGCGAACTGGGAATTTTCGCAGACGATTCCGCCCATCGACACGAGCGTTTTCAAGCGCAATACAGTCAAAGGGATTCAGTTCTACCCTCCCCTCTTCGAGTTCTCGTACGCCTGCTCGGGGTGTGGAGAGACCCCCTATATCAAGGTGCTCACCCAACTGTTCGGAGAGAAAATGCTCATTGCCAACGCCACGGGTTGCTCGTCCATTTACGGCGGTTCGGCGCCCACCTGTCCGTATACGAAAAATCGGGAAGGACACGGTCCTGCGTGGGCGAATTCCCTCTTTGAAGACAACGCGGAATTTGGGCTGGGGATGCGGCTTGCCCAAGAAATGCGAGGGCAAACGGACAAGTCGGTCTGGATCGTCGGCGGCGACGGGTGGGCGTACGACATCGGGTTCGGCGGACTCGACCACGTGCTCGCAAGCGGCGCAAACGTCAACGTGCTGGTGCTTGATTCGGAAGTGTATTCCAACACGGGCGGACAGACGTCCAAGGCGACGCCCGTGGGTGCAGTGGCGCGGTTCGCGGTCAACGGGAAGTCCGTAAAAAAGAAAAATCTTGCGCTGATGGCGATGAGCTACGGCTACGTGTACGTCGCGCAGGTGTCCATGGGTGCGAATATGCAACAGCTCCTCAACGCACTCACGGAGGCGGAGTCTTACGACGGCCCGTCGCTCGTCATCGCCTACGCCCCCTGCATCGCGCACGGGGTCAATCTGTCCAAATGTATGGAGGAGGAACGCCGCGCCGTGGAAAGCGGTTACTGGCAACTTTTTCGCTTCAATCCCGCCCTTGAAAAAGCTGGGAAAAATCCGTTTATTTTGGATCACAAGGCACCCATGGTCGAGTTCACGGACTTTTTGATGGGCGAAAACCGTTTTGCAAGTCTCAAAAACTCAAATCCCGAGCGTGCGGAAAAACTCTTTCACGAAGGGGAACAAGACAGCAAAAAGCGACTCGCTTTTTATCGGAAATTGCACGATTTGTTGGAGGAGCTTTTATAAAAAAGAAACAGCGGATCTTCTATCCGTTGTTTCTTTTTGCCGTACTTTTTTTGCGTTTCTTTTTCTGTTCTTCCAGAACGGTGCGGACGGCTTCGCACTCCTCTGCGCCCCAGTCGGGGAAGGCAATCCCCAACTGCCGCTCGTACCACTTCACCGTCTTCGGCACGTCCTGCACGCCCCATTTGTCTACGAGCTCCTGCTCGGTGATGGGCTCGAAATTTTTGGGCACGTCGGGTAGATCCTCGCCGGCATAGATATAGAGGCCCAACCCGAACATGGCGAGATTTTTGGTCAGGCAACGCATGATGGACTTGTTGATCTCCGTCATCTTGGGCTGTAAAATGGTGTTGTTGCGCATATCCATAACGGGCAGCCACATCTCGTAGGTGCGTTCCCCCGCCGTCACCTGCGTTTGCACCATGTAGCCCATTTTTTCGTTCCCCGAACAAAAAGTTCCGTCAAACTCATTGACCTTGTAGTCGGCATCGGGGTAGATTTTTTTGAACTCCGCCCAGGCAGGTGCCCACGAAAGGTAGGTGAGTCCACCCTTTTTCTCTGTTTTGTCGTTGACGTTGATGGCGTATATTTCCTCGAACTTCTCCATAAATACTCCTTTCCTTATATAGTGTAACAATTTTGAAGGAAATTATACGAGTTGAGAAAATCTAAGAAAAAACAATTGCTTTTTGCCGCAAAAAGGAGTATAATAGAAAAAATGAATATAACTTTCCGTAGTTAAATGGATATAACGGGTCCCTCCTAAGGATCAATTGTGAGTTCGATTCTCGCCGGGAAGACCAAAAAACGACCGATTTCTCGGTCGTTTTTGCATTGTAGCACGTTCGTTATTCTTCCTTAAATCCGGTCAGCATGCGCAGATGTGCTTGGTTGTAGTATTTTCTAAAGGTTGCCCACGGTAGGCTTGTATCCTGCGAGAAGGCGATTATTACGTCTATTAGTTCACCTTTGTCTTTCGCCTCGGTAATTGCTTTTTCATAGTCTATTTTATTCATACTGTTTGCTCGTAGGAAAATAGATATTTCTACTATACTTCTTTTCTTTTATTTTGTCAAGCGTTTCGGCGTTGTCTTGGAAAAATCCTCTTCCCCTCCTCTTTAACTCTGCTTCTATACGCCTTATTATAAGAAATGCTTATATACCCTATAATAAAAAATTATTTTTTGAGGATTTTTGAAGATAAAATTAAGAAATTTTTATATTTTTTTATTTCTCGGCGTTCAAACTGTTGCAATAATTTTGAAAATATGATACTATAGGAATATCGATAAATTCGATTAAAACCGTATTAAAAATTTATTTTTTGAGGAGAATAATCATGTCCTACGTACAAAGAGTTTTAGACGATCTGAAAAAACGCAACCCCGGAGAAACGGAATTTCACCAGGCGGCAACGGAAATTTTGCTGACCTTGGAACCCGTCATCAACGCGCATCCCGAATATGAAAAGACGGCGCTTTTGGAGCGCTTCACCGAACCTGAACGGGTGATCATGTTCCGCGTGCCTTGGGTAGACGACAACGGCAACGTGCAAGTCAACAAGGGGTATCGCGTGCAGTTCAACAGCGCGATCGGTCCCTACAAGGGCGGCTTGCGTTTCCACCCTTCCGTCAACCTGTCCGTCATTAAGTTCTTGGGTTTGGAACAAATCCTGAAAAACAGTCTGACGGGCCTTCCCATCGGCGGCGGCAAAGGCGGTTCCGACTTCGACCCCAAAGGCAAGTCCGACCGTGAAATCATGGCGTTCTGCCAGAGCTTTATGACCGAGCTCTATCGCCACGTAGGCGCAGACACCGACGTACCTGCCGGCGACATCGGCGTGGGCGCGCGCGAAGTGGGATATCTGTTCGGGCAATACAAGCGCATCTGCAACGAGCACGTAGGCGTTCTGACGGGGCGCGGGCTCTCCTACGGCGGCTCCCTCATCCGAAAGGAAGCGACGGGGTACGGGCTCGTCTATATCACGCAGGAAGCGATGCGACTTCGCGGCGACAGCTTCGAAGGCAAGACGACCATCGTCTCGGGGAGCGGCAACGTCGCCATCTACGCGTGCGAAAAGGCGCAGGAGCTTGGAGCGAAGGTGGTAGCCATGTACGACTCCAACGGCTATATTTACGATCCCAACGGCATTCAGCTCGACGTCGTCAAACAGATCAAAGAAGTGGAACGCGCGCGTATTAAGGAATACGCGGCAAGAGTGCCCGGCTCCACCTATACGGAAGGCTGCAAGGGCATTTGGTCGATCCCCTGCGACGTGGCTCTGCCCTGCGCGACGCAGAACGAAATCGACGGCGAAAGCGCGGCGTTGCTCGTCAAGAACGGCGTGAAATACGTGGCGGAAGGTGCGAATATGCCCTCCACCCTCGACGCCATCGACGCCTTCCAGGCGGCGAAGAACGTCGTGTACTTGCCGGCAAAAGCGGCGAACGCAGGCGGCGTGGCAACTTCCGCTCTGGAAATGGCGCAGTCCTCGGGCAGACTTTACTGGTCGGCGGAAGAAGTGGATGCGAAGCTCAAAAATATCATGATCAACATCTACCACAACATCGACAGCGCGGCAAAGCGTTACGGCTTTGAAGGCAACTACGTGATGGGTGCCAACATTGCGGGATTTGAAAAGGTTGCGGACGCCATGATGGCGCACGGAATCGTATAATTCGCTATTAGTTTCGAGAATATGATTTTAGGGGCAGGTATGCGTTCAACGCATACCTGCCCCTTTCGTTTTGCAAAAATCAATCTTTCTTTTTCTTCGCAAGCACCCAAAGCGCGATCGCCGTCGGGAAGAATATGCAGCCCGTCGAAACCGTTCCGAGACACCCCCGCAGATTGAACTTGGGCTTCTCCGTCGAAGAGCCGTCCTCTTCAAGGGAGGTATACACCGCCGTGACGATCGTATCTCCCAACCCAACGTCGGAGGGCGTTTTATCCCAGACGCCCGAATAGCCGACTTTGAGCGGCACTTCGGGGAAACGGAGCTCCTCGATCGTCTCCACCGTAAACCGAATGGGGAGCACCTCGACCGCCACGCCCTTGAACGTGATCGTATACACGATCGCCGTATAGACGGGCGCCAGCGTGACATCTTCCAGATCGCACGTCGCAAAGTCCCGATCCCAACGCCCCTCGTACCCCGCTTTCACCGGCACGGCAGGGAGTTCTATCCCGCTCTTATTCTCGACGGTATAGGAAATAGGAGCGATTCCCTCGCAGGCAAAGGAAAGGGTATAGACGATCGGCGTATAGAGCGCAGTCACCGTCGCATCTTCCAAGCCGAGCGCAGACAAATCCCTATCCCACGTGCCCGTATACCCCTTCCGCTCAGGAAGCGCAGGCATATGCACCTGTCCGATCGTTTCGATCGTGAACGCGATGGGATCGACCCCTTCGACGCCGACGAAGGATATGACGTAGAGAACGGGCGTGTAGACGACGGTCAACGTCGTATCTTCCAAGTTAAGCTCCGAAGGCGTTTTGCTCCACGTGCCCACGTACCCGATCCGCTCGGGTACTTCGGGGAAGACGACGGCGTCCTTCGACTCCACCGTAAAGGTCACGGGTTCTATCTCGCAGTCCGCCTCAAAGGTAACCGTGTAAACAAGGAGGGTGTAGATTGCCTCCACGCGCACGTTCTCCAAACCGAGCTCGGACGGGGTTTTATCCCAGACCGCCGTATATCCTGCCCGCGCAGGCACTTCGGGGAAGGTCAGGTAGGGCAACGTCTCGATCGTAAAGACGATTCGGCATTCCCACTCAACCCCTGAAAAGGTGACGACGTACTCAATCGCCGTATAGACGAGGAAGACGGTCGTATCCGCCAAGGGAATATCGGCGGGCGTCTTGTCCCACGCGCCCGTATATCCCTCCCGCTTAGGGATTTTCGGGAACTCGATCTCCCCGATCGTTTCCACGGTAAACGTGATCGGTTCCGCCCCTTCCAAACCGACGAAGGTCAACGTGTACTCGATCGCCGTATACACGGCGGTCACCGTCGTATCGGCAAGCGTAATTTCCGAGGGCAATTTGTTCCACGCGCCCGTATAACCCGCCCGCTCGGGCACCTCGGGGAAAGTCAGTTGCGAAAGGGTTTCCACCGTGAACGAAACGGGTTCGAGCCCCTCTGCGCCCGCGAAGGTAAGCGTGTAGACGATCGGCTGGTAAATCGCCGTGACCGTCGTATTTTCCAACCCGATCTCCGACAGCTTTTTATCCCATCTCGCCGTATATCCCTCCCGTTCGGGCAACGCGGGCAGGCAGACCTCGTCGAGCGTTTCCACCGTGAACGGGATATCCTCGATCCCCTCCACGCCGAGGAAGGTGATCCTATATTCCACGGGCGTGTAGATCGCCGTCAACGTGGCGTCCTCCAACCCCAACTCGGACACCGTCTTATCCCATTTCGCCGTGTAGCCGATCTTGCTCGGAACCTCGGGGAGTTGCAACGAAGTCAGCGTTTCCACCGTAAAGGGCAAGGGCGCTATTCCCTCCGCGCCTGCGAAGGTGAGCGTATAGACGAGGGGTGTTTTGACGACGGTATAGACTCGTCCGCTCTCCAAAGGCAACGTCTCGGGGACGGGTTCCGCCCAACCGTAGGTGTACGCCTTGAGATTCTCGGGGATCAAAAACCGCGCGAACAACGCCTGCACGTAGGAAGGGTCCTCCCCCTCTTTTGCCGTGTAGGTGAGTACTTGCTCCACGCCCGCCCCGTCGAGCACGGTCATCGTGTATTCCGTCCACGACCACGCCGCGTAGAGCGTGAGGTTGTTCGTAGGCATATACGCGGGGGCACTCTCGCCGTCCGCCCTCTTCCACCCCGAAAAGGTTCTGCCGCGCATGGGCTCGGGGTCGCTCAAAACGAGTTCCTCTCCCCAAGGGAGGACGTATTCTTTCGTCGTCTCGATCTCCCGTTCGGGATCGCCGACGACCTTCAGTTTGTAGGACACCTTCTGCGTGGTAACCGCAAAGACGCAATCTTCCGCCTCCAACGCATCGGGCAGGGGCGACGACCACGCGTACGTGTACCGTTCATTATTACAAAGAAGGAGAAAATCCCGCAAATCCTGCAACACGGTCTTCGCCGTTTCCAACGTGTAGTTCTTCTTGCCAAGAATTTCCATATCCGTCTGTACGGTGGCAACGTACGTCTCCAACTCTCGGTTGGTATACGCGCGTACGTCGTTTGTGGGCATATACGTCGGCGCAGTCGCGCCCCGTTCGTCTATCCACCCCAAAAACCGATACCACGGCTTTTTCTCCACCGTTGGATAGGGAATAAGTTCGCCCCACGCCAACTTTTTCGTGAACGCGACGTTCGTCCCATCCTCGTCGTAGAAATACACGACGTAGCACACTTTGCGTTCCGCATATTGCGGAAGGAGCGCCACGTCGTCCGTGACCGTATCCCGTTCAAAATCCCACAAACAAAATTGATCGCCCTGCAAATAATACCAGCCCGTAAATTCATATTCGTATTCTGCCGTCGCAGGTTTTTCGGGCGTGGGTGGTTGGGTCAGATAGGCACCCTCTTCCACGGTTTGCGTCTCGCCGTCGAAGGAAACGACGTACACCGTTTTCGTCGTGTAACACGCCTTTAAGATCGTATCCCGCGTGACTTTGTCGCGGCTGAAATCCCAGGCGACAAGCCCGTCTTCCGACCAACAGAGAAAACGATAGACGACGTGCCCGTCCTGCAATTTCTGCGGATCGCCGGGGATTTGTGCAAGATGGATCAACGCGCCTTCGTATACCTGCACGCTCGTGGGCGCAACGCCGTTGTCCCCGTCGAACGTGACGGTGTATTTCGTCTTTTCCACTTCGAGAAAGTCGGGCTCCAAGGTAAGCGCGCTGAAAACGGCGTCGTTCTCAAAATCCCAGTATACCTTTTCCCCTTCCCGATAGTACGTCCAACCGAGGAATTGATAGGTGTGCGACTCCGTCTCCTCCTTCGTCGGGGTCTCGGAAGGTTGAGAGAGCTTTTCCCCTGCCAACACACGGATTTCCACGCCGTTAATCTTCACTATATATTTTGCAATCACCGTATATTTTGCGATCAGACTTACGTCTCCTTCAATCGTGCTTTCAAAGTCGAACTGGGTACCCACGTCTGCGTTGAACCAACCTGCAAATAGATATACGCAAGTTTCCTCGTCCGCCTTTTCGGGGTCGGCAGGCAACGCCTCTGCGGCGATTTTGCTCCCCTCGTACACCTCGATTTTCGTGCTTTCTTCCCCGTTTGCCGGATCGAAAACGACGGTATATTTCGTCTTTTCCACTTCGCAAAAATCGGGCTCCAACGTGAGGTCGCCGTTCACAACGTCCTTTTCAAAATCCCAGTATACCTTCTCCCCCACGTCGTCGAGGTAGTACCAACCCACGAATTCGTAGTAATGGGTGTCCGTCTCCGCCTTCGTCGGCGGCTGGGGCGCGGAAAGCTTTTCGCCTTCGAGGACTCTCTGCGTTTCCCCGTCTATCGTCACCGAATATTTGGGCGTGCGCAGGTATTTCGCCTCGATCGTCTGACTGCCCGTAATCGGGGCGGAAACGTCAAACGGGGTATCCATGTCTGCGTTGAACCAACCTACGAAGGCGTACTTCGCCTCGTCGGTCTCCGCTTTTTCGGGGTCGGCGGGCAACTGTGCCGACGGGATAATTCCGCCGTAATAAACCTCGATATACGTAACCGCTTCGCCGTTCTTCGGATCGAAGGTGAGCGCACATTTCGTCTTTTCCACTGCACGGAATTCGGACGTCAGGACGAGATCGCCGTTCACGACGTCGTTCTCAAAATCCCAGTATACCTTCTCCCCCTCGCCGTCGAGGTAGTACCAACCCACGAATTCGTAGTAATGGGTGTCCGTCTCCGCCTTCGTCGGCGTTTCGGGACGAGTCGCAAGCCCACCTTCCTCCACTTCCTGCGCGACTCCGTCCACGGTAACCGTGTACTTCGTCAATTCCGCCTGCGAGGGCGTAGCGACGGCGCAGCCGCTCAGAAGGTAGGTACAGGGGTCGTCTGCATTATATTCGTATACGAAAGGGCCGCTGATTTTAATCTCCCGCACTTCCGCCGCAGGAAGATACGCCTCGGGGATCATGACGTCGATTACGTTGGCGGAGCTACCTGCGTCATAGTCGAACGTGACGCTGATGGGCGCGCAACCGTAATTTTTTATGTACAGATCGGAAGTCTCCAACGCCGGGGAGCCGTTTGCCTCGTACTCGCTTTTGTGCTCCGCAACCGTCTTTCCGTTGACGGTGATTTGCGCAAGCCAGTCCACCTGTTCAATGTTGAGGCTCAATATCCCCCACCCGATTTCGTCTTCCTGAACGAGAAAGCGGGTCCTGTGCGTATCCTGATAGCGAGAAAACTGTGCGAACTCCGTACAAACGGCGTCCGAAAGGGAGATTTCCACGTAAGAACTTGCGGCGTTCGCTCTTATATCGCTTTCCGCGTCATGGAATAACGATACCCCCGTATAAACAAAAATTGCGGACAAAACGATTGCCGCAATTTTACCCTTCTTTACTTTCATTGTTCCTATCTCCTTTGTATATCAGTTTTTCATAATATTCATTTCATCGCATACCTGCCCCTCACCTTCGGCAGATAATACCCCTACTTTTGCCTGCTCTGCCCGAAGCTTTTTGAAGAAGGCGAGCGTGAAGGGAATCGCGAAAAAGAAGGCGCAAAAGTCCGTTACCGCCTGACACGATTGCACGCCGAGCAGCCCGAACGCGCGAGGCAAAATGAGTACCGACGGGATATAGAACAAGCCCTGACGGGAGGCGGAAAGGACGGACGCCACCGCCTTGTTCCCTACGACCTGATAAGTCACGCCCGCCATGAAATTCGTAGGAATGAGGGGCATCATCAAACATTGTAGCCGCAAGGTGAGTACGCCGATTTCCGTCGCCGTCCCCGAAAGGCTGAATACGTGCATGAGTCCCGAAGCGAAAACGGCGCAGACGATCGCGAACACCGTCATGAGCGCAGTAGCAAACCCGAGTGTAAAGAGGTACGCCGCGCGCACGCGGTCAAAGCGCTTCGCGCTGTAATTGTAGCCGAGTACGGGTTGATACCCCTGCCCGATGCCAAGCGCGATCGAGAATGCTAACATGAAGAATTTTTGCACGACCCCGAGCGCCGCTTGCGCCGCGTTGCCGCCGTAGGTGAACGCCGCGTCGTTGAGGAATACCGAGCACAAGCTCGCCAAAATCTGTCTGCAAAAGGACGGAAAACCCGTTTTGATAATCTCCCGATAAACGCTCAATTTGCGAGAAATTGCCGTGAAACGAAGTCGCACGACCGTCCGCCCCGACACGAACATAAAGAGCAGGATCAAAAAGCTGACCGTTTGACTGACGCAGGTGGCGATTGCCGCGCCCGTCACGCCGAGCCCGCAGGCGAAAATGAGTATGGGGTCAAGTGCCACGTTGACGACCGCGCCCGTGATAAGTCCGATCATGGACAGGACCGCCTTCCCCTCCGCGCGCAGAATATTGTTCAAAACGAAGCTCATACACATGATGGGCGCGGCAATTAAAATGAAGGTAGCATAGGCAACGGAATACTGCAACGTCGCCCCGTCTCTCGATCCAAACAGCCACATCAAGGGTTTCAAAAACAAAAAACCGATTAGGAGAATGAGCAAGCCGCTCCCAAGCGCGATCGCAAAGGCAGAGGACGCCACTTCGTCGGCGCTCTTTCTGTCCCGTTTTCCCAAAAGCTTGGAAATGATGGCCCCACTCCCCATACCGTAAGTAAACCCGATTGCCTGAATGATGGACATGAGCGCCAACAGGTTGCTGACTGCCGCCGTCACCGCGTCCTCCCCGATGAGAGAGACGAAGTAGGTGTCTGCCAGATTGTACAAAGACGTGACCATCATGCTCAACGTTGTAGGGATCCCCAAGCTGATTACGAGCTTGGGAATGGGTGTTTTCGTCATTTTCTCAAATTGTTTACGCTCACGCTCGGCGACGAGCGTTTCTTCCGTCACTTCTTCCATATTTCTCTTACTATAATTTCAAAAACGTTGTACGAAATTTATCAAGTTTACGGTTGCTTTTTTCAGGCAAACGTGCTATAATACCTGTATGAGTAAACAATCCGCGCCCCGAGAGGCTAAAATTTTTAAGTTCAAATTTACCTTGCCCATGATTTTACTCGCGCTCGCCGCGTTGGCGTTCTGTGCCGTCGGCATCGGGTTGAGTATCTGGCGAATCGTCAAAGACGGCATTCACAGCTTTGGCGACGTGTTGAAGTCCCCCTTCCTGATCATCATCAGCGTCTTTGCCATCGTCGTCATCGTCGCCCTGCTCGTGCGCTCAAGGTACGTGGTCACGAAACAGTCCTTCACCATTCAGTTCGGATTCATCAAGAGCACCTACGACTTATCCAAAATCACGTCTTTGCTGTTGGATACCGATTCGCATAAGTTGACCGTATACATGGGCGAAGAATTTTTCGTCGTCACGACCAACCCCGAATGGAACAACGACCTCGTGCAGGCGGTGCGGGAAGGCAATCCCGACGTAGAATTTGACTTCACTTTGGCAGAACCTAAAAATTCCGACAAAAAATAAATACAGGCGTGGTGCGAGCTACGCCTTTTCTCATGTTTCTTCCTTTCTATTATACCGCTCTTAACAAAAAAATTCAATCATCTGTTGCACAAATTTTCCATTTTTTTTGAATTTTTATAAGATTTTTTCTAATGATCCTTGCACGGTATCAATACGCCCGTTTACTGTTCCATTGAACGGCGGCGCGCTCGATTCCCTTGCGGAAAATATAGCATAGACGTTCGGCAAATATACAAGTATATGATCGCACATTATCCCGTTTCTGTCAAATCTCAAAACGAAAAATCTCGTATAAAAATCGCAGGAGTTTGCTTTTGCAAACTCCTGCTTGATTTTACTCTTTCATTAATCTTCAAACAAATCGCTGTATCTCTTTTCGTAACGGGTTACACAGGTATCGTTGTCGTACGCTTTTAACGTCTTGTTCTGCTGTTCCGTCGTGTAGTTGGAGTACGCGGATTCTTTCACGTATTCGTAGTAGAGGTTGGAGAAGGTTCCTTCCGTATCTTTATCCGCATGTACGTAACCGCCGTATACGTCGCCGTCTGCGCCCATATAAGAAGCGGTATAGCTGAAAGAACAGTAGATGATGTGCCAACCGTAATCGGTCAAGCATACTTTGTAGCTACCTACGCCTTCTTTCACGACTTCCTGTGCCGCGTATTCGAATTCCTTCACGAAGTTGGTGCCGTAAGGAGATACCGAATAGCCCATGTAGGTGTTGAGACAACCCGTATCCGTGCTGTATGCGAACATGAGTTCGTTCACCGCGGAGAGCGCTTTATACTGTTCGGTCGTTTCGTCGAAGAAGCCTGCCGCCGTCTGCGGTTCGCTGAAGTTTACCTTACCGCTGTAATAGACGAACTTGCTGTAATCGACGACTTTTTTGCCCGTCTTATCGTCGATCTTGTAGAAATCATCCGTATCGTAATCGAGCTGACAAGACTCATCCTTAGCTGCAATACCATCAACGCCTACTGCTTTGCTGATTTCCGTTTCGAAAATCGTCATGAACGCGTCGATGTTTTTCACCTTGTTTGCCGTGACTTCGCTTCTGTCTTCGGACACCGTACCGTTAAAGGCGTAGTTGCCAAGGTAGTGGGAAAGGGATTCGTACTTGCCGCTGTCGTCGACGAAGAATTTACCCGTCGTATCGTCGTAGTAGTTGGCGTGATCGTGTTCGGAAATCCAGCTGGTACGAAGGTCTTTCGCGCTGATATTTACAGCGATATCCCGTCTTTCCGCGAAGAGTTGCGCTTCGGACAAGCCCATGTTCTTCGCTTCCGTATAAGCGACGGTCTGACTCGTGGAGAAAGGCAATAAGATGTTGTATACGTAGCCGAACGTCTTGCCTTCCGCCGTGGGCGCGTAGAGCAGGAAAGAATCTGCCGACGCGCTGTCCATTGCCGTTGCGAACGCAGAGGGATCCCCTTCGTAAGCACGCTTATTCTGGTTGAACGCTTCGTTATACTTGCCCGTTACGTACGCGTCGTCCAAGTTGAGGTTGACGTCTTCCTCCAACGCTTTATAGTAGTTGTTGATAAGGCGCTGTTCGAGCAAGGAAACGAGTTCCACGTAATAATATTCAAGGTTGGTAACGGAGGAAGTGTCTTCCGCGTCGCCGACGAGGTTGTATTCCTGCAAGTTGGTCAAGAAGGCGTTGTACGCTTTCTGACGGGAAGCGACGGTAGAGCCCGATACCTTCTCGTAATCCTTGATGCTGTCCGCCGCGTTACGACCGGTGTA
>JAGAJI010000014.1 GCA_017626135.1 Clostridia bacterium
ATTTGAAAGACGACGTTGATTACGGCGTGATCGCAGGTTTGGAAATCGACGAAAACGAAAACGGCGTTTCCGACGAATTCGAAGCGGAATTCCAAAAAGCCGTGGACGAAATCAGCGCTCGTTACGCGCAGAAGGGATATTCCGATTACCGCGTATCGGTTGTGGACGACCTCGCCATTCGCGTGCAGGTTCCTGCATCGGGCGCAACGGAAGAGAAAACGGCGTTTGAAAACGCGTCTGCAACCTTCGGTTTGTTCGCCGAAACGGGCGCGATGACGATCACCCTTTCCGATTCCGAGATTTCGCAGCTCGACGACGTGGACGGTGACCTTACGAAAATCGTTAAAGGTTTCTCCGTACACGTGCAGTACGACGTGGCGTTCATCAAAGCGACCTTCACCGATTTGGGTAAAGAAATGCTCGATGAATTTGCATACGAAGTAGAGGCGGCTGAAAATACGTCCTCTTCGTCCTCTTCCTCGGAAGAAGTGACGCTCAAATTCATGGTCGGCGACGAAGCGGTGATCACGTTGAACGGCGACTCCCTCGATCAGGGCGTCATCACCACGAAGTACGAGATGAAATATCCCGTTGCCAACGCATCCGAAAAGGACTACGTGGAAACGCTCGTCATTCTTTTGAACTCCGCCCTGCACAACGCAGACGGGTTTGAAGTGGAATTTGAAACCATTCCTACCAGCCAGGTACGTACCTACGGCTCGGTATTCGGTGAAAACACCCAGCTTTTGCTCTATATCGCCATGTTCGTCGTGATCGTTGCGTTGATCGCGTACGCCGTGGTTACGATGGGCAGATTCGGGATCGTCGGCGGCTACGCGACGGTAAGTTACCTCATCATTACGGGACTTTGCTTCGCGTTCATTGCGACCGGTGCGTATGAAATCACGCTCGGTACGGCACTCGTGTTCCTCGTCGGACTCGTGCTTATGAACGTGGTGCACGCATATACGTATAAGGCGATCAAGACGGAAGCAGGGCTCGGCAAGACGATCGATTCCTCCGTCAAGAGCGGTTATAACAAGACGCTTTGGCCGACGGTGGACGTGTACGCAGTTCTTCTGCTCGGCGCAGTTGCGCTCCTGATCGGCGCGGCAGGATTGCAGACGCTCGCAACGCAGGCAATCATCTGTATCGTAACGGCAGCGTTCTGTAACTTGCTTTGGACGAGAGTGATCAACTATCTCTTCCTCGGCGCAAGCAAGAACAAGTATACCTATTTCCGTGTAGTAAGGGAGGATAACGACGATGAGTAAGGTTCTCAAGAAATTGGCGGATATTAAAATTGTTTCCGTGATCCTCGGCGTTATTTTGGTGGCGGCGACGGCGCTCGGCATCGTGTGCAACGCGTTGGGCTGGGGGGTGTTCAATCAGGACGCGCTCTTGAAAGATACCCAGACGATCACCGTATCCATCAACCAGTACGTGTATATCACCGAAGAAAAGCTGGACAAAGTAGAAACGGAATGTCGGAAAGTCCTGGACGATTACGGCATCGTGTATGAAATGAAGGGCAAAATGTCCGGTGACGTCTCCGAACTCGTTTACGTATTCGGCAAAGACGTGGATCTGACCACGGCGAAAGCTGATCTCGAAACGGCGCTGGGCGCTCTGACGGGAGAAAACGGCACGTTGAGCGGTTCGACCGTGCTCGTCGCTTTGAACAGCGAAGACGTTGTTGCAGCTTTGGCAAATCAGTATATCCTGCGCGGTATCATCGCAGGCGTGGTGCTCGTCGTGCTCGTGTTCGCGTACGTGGCGATCCGTTACGGCTTGTATATGGGAATCGTCGGCGGCGCATCGACCTTGGTCGGCACGTTGCTCACCGTAGCTCTCATCATCTTGACCCGTATCCCCGTGACCGCGTCCGTGATTTACGTGATCGCAGTCGGCGCCCTTCTCTCCGCCGTGATGAGCGTTCTCTCGCTCAACAAGATGCGTGAAGAGAATCAAGTCGTACCTGCTTGCAACGAAATCGTGACGTTGACGGCGCTTTTGGGTGCAGGCATCGTGGTGATCGGCGCCGTAGCGACGGCGGGCGTCAGATGGTTTGCTCTCCTTGCGTTGCTTGCCCTGCTTGCGGCGGCAGTCGTTTCCCTTCTCTTCGTACCCGCGCTGTACGCGCCCATCAAAGCGGCATTGGATAACAGACCCGTCGAAGGCGCTTACGTCGGGGCGGAAAAGACTTCCACGAAAGTGAAGAAGACTTACGAAAAGAAAGAAGTGAAAGCAGCGCCCGCTCCCGTAGTGGCTCCCGTGGAAGAAACTTCCGCAGAGGAAGTTGAAGAGACTCCTGCGGAAGAAGTTGAAGAGACTCCTGCGGAAGAAGTCGAAGAAACTCCCGTAGAGGAAACTCCCGTGGAAGAGGATAAAAAGGACTAAGCTCGAACAAGTCACGGGCGGGCGGGATCAAACTCGCCCGCCCGAATATTTTATATCACGGCGTACCTACCGGAAGTCCAGGAACTCAGTTCCTGGCGAGGATGTAAGGGCGCGGAGCCCTTACCGAGGCGTGGAGCAGAGCCACCGCGACGAAGTCGTATCCTACTTCGATAGTACGGTATGCCCAAACCCATACGGTTTAACTTAAAAAACGAACGGTAAGATAGTAAGATGGGGCAGCGGAGCCACTCCGCCGGACTCACTAAAAGCAACCGTAGGTTGCGCTCTAACCGCAAAGCGGTTTTATCGCCGAAGGCGAAAGAATAATCAATGCGGTAAAATTATAATTTAGTACTCGCACCATACGGTTTAACTTAAAAACGAACGGTAAGATAGTAAGAATGGGTAGCGGAGCCACTCCGCTTTTCCCCAAACGACGGGGGCAGGTACGAGATCAAAGCAAAAAAAGAAGAAAAAAAGAGAGAGACTTATGAAAAAAATCGTTCCCGAATACTCCTTTTCGGCAGAACAACTGAATAGAGTGTCCGATCTTGCATTCGCAACGGGGTTGACGGAACAGATCACGCGGATCTTATACGCACGCGGCGTAGACACCGAAGAAAAAATCCGCAAATTCATGCGTCCTTCGGAAAAGAATTTTCTTTCCCCCTTCCTCATGCAGGGCATGAAGGAGGCGGTGGAGCTCATCACACAGGCGCGCGACGAAGGCAGAACGGTGGCGGTGTTCGGCGATTATGACGCCGACGGGATCTGCGCGTCCGCCATCATGTACCATGCGTTGAGATTATTCGGCATCGAGCCGCATATCTACGTGCCCGAGCGTTCGGACGGGTACGGATTGAGCATAGAGGCGGTCGACCGCATCTTCGAGGATTGCAATCCCGAGCTGTTCATCACGGTGGACTGCGGTATTTCTTGCGCGAAAGAGGCGCAATATATTTACGAGCTCGGTTCGGACGTCATCGTTACCGACCACCACGAGCTCCCCGAAGTTTTACCCGACTGCATCGTCGTCAATCCCAAACTCAAAGACGACTACCCTTACGACAATCTTTGCGGCGCAGGCGTTGCGTTTAAGTTGGCTTGCGCACTCCTCGGCAAAGCGGCGTATCAATATTTAGACTTCGCCACCCTCGCGACCGTTGCGGACAGCGTGCCCCTGCTTGGGGAAAACCGCGATATCGTGACGGAGGGGTTAAAGCGGTTCAACACGTGTCCCCGCTCCTGTTTTTCCCTGTTGCTCGGCAAGAACTACGACGGGATCACGGCGCAGACGTTGGCGTTCACCGTCGCGCCCCGCGTCAATGCGGCAGGCAGAATGGGGGACGCGCAGGCGGCGTTCCGCCTCTTCATCTCCGACGACGAGGCGGAAATTTACGAGCTGGCGACCAAGCTTTGCCTGTACAATACCGAGCGGCAGAAATGCTGTGACGAGTTGTACGCGTCCGCAAAGAAAAAGCTCCTTCAAAAGGGCGCGTACGACAACGTGATCATGCTCTCCGACGAGAGTTGGAACAACGGGTTCATCGGCATCGTGGCGGCGCGCATCGCAGAGGAGTATAACCGCCCCACCCTCCTGTTCGTCCATCACGGCGATATGCTCAAAGGGAGCGCGCGAAGTATTGAAAACGTCAACATTTTCAACGCGCTCAAAAATTGTTCGGAATATATCGAAGAATTCGGCGGTCACGCCCAGGCGGCGGGGATCAACGTGCGCGCGGATCAGTTCGACGCCCTCGAAAGGGCGCTCAACGAGGAGATCGGGCGGGCGTATTCCCCCGAGGACTTCGAACAGATCATTCCCATCTGCGAGGAGATCAAGGACCCCTTCCCCGAAAAATTCGCCCGTGAGATCGCGCAGCTCGAGCCCTACGGCGTCGGACACAAACGCCCCTTATTTTCCATTTCGGCAGGGGCATGTACGGCTCGACCGGTCAAAGCGATGTCTCCCCACCTCTCGGTGAAGAGCGATTATATCGACTTAATGTATTTTTCCGGCGCGAAAAATTTGAAGATTATCGAAAGCGACGTAAGGAAGAGTTTTATCTTCGACGTCAATTTGTCCAAGTTTAAGGGCAAAGAATATATCAAGGGGTACGTGCGCGACCTGCTCTACGACGGCAAGACGGGCAGGGCGACGACGGAGAGCATTTTCGCCAACTCCATCGCCCGTTTCTACGCCCCCCGCGCGGAGCTGGATCCCATCGAACTTTCGATGGAAGAGACCAAGGTGCTCATCGCAAGAAAACGGGCGGAATGTCCGTACGGGCTCTGCCTGATTGCCTCCGACCGCCGTACCTTGCGTTTCTACGAGGAGCTGGAAGGTTTCGGGTGCGACCTGTTCTATCCCTCCTCGCGCAACCTCGCGAATATGCTTATCGTATCCCCCGCGCCCGACGCGGATTTGTCGGGATTCCGTGATTTTATCTTTTTAGACACGCCGTCCGATTTTCATATCGAGTCGTTAGGTGGCAGGCAGGTATTCGTCAACCGTGAAATTTGCGGGTATAAAATGTTCGAGACGTTGGACGTCGCGAGGGAGAGTTTACTGGAAATTTTCTCGGCGCTTCGTCGCGAAGTGAACAGTCTTTGCGGAGACACCGTGGAGGAGATCGCCAACGCGTGCGAAGGGTTGGGTTTTGACAAACGGGAGTTTATCTTCGCGCTCAACGTGTTTGAGGAGCTGGGGCTCGTGGCGCTCGGAGACGGGCGGCTCACGGTGTACCGCGGCATCAAAGCGGATCTCACGAATTCGAGTATATACAGAAAAGTTTGTCTTTTGCAACAGGTTTGAAAGATGGAAAGTACGTTAGAAAAAATCCAACAACTGTATAATCCGGAAGATAGGGAGATGCTGATAAGAGCGTACGAGTACGCCAAACAGGCGCACGCGAACCAAAAGCGCGCTTCGGGAGAACCCTATTTCATTCATCCCTGCGCCGTTGCGGAAATTCTGATGGGGTTAGGGCTGGACGCGGCAACGATCGCCGCGGCGCTTTTGCACGACGTCATCGAGGATACGGACGCGACCGCCGAGGACATCAAACGGGAGTTTGGCGACGAAGTGTTGGGACTCGTCAATTCGGTGACCAAGCTCGAAAAGATTGTGTTCAAGTCTAAAGAGGACGAAAACGCGGAGAACTTCCGTAAAATTTTCGTCGCGATGGCGAAGGACGTGCGCGTTATCATCATCAAGCTTGCGGACAGACTGCATAATATGCGTTCGTTGAACTTCCTTTCCTACGAACGTCAACAGCGCATGGCGAAGGAGACGCTCGATATCTATACGCCGCTCGCAGGGCGTTTGGGTATTTCGCAAATCAAATGCGAGCTCGAGGACTTGTGCTTAAAATACCTCGACCCCGAGGCGTACGAGTACCTCGTATACAACATTCGCCAGAAGGTGAGCGAAAGGCAGGAATTCGTCAACAACATCGTGGCGGAAATCAAGGACCTCATGAAGAGCGAAGGGGTGGAAGGGGAAGTCTTCGGTAGACCCAAGCATTTCTATTCCATCTATAAAAAGATGAAGAACAAGGGCAAGACCCTCGATCAGATTTACGATCTGACGGCGGTGCGCGTCATCGTCAAGACAATCGGGGAATGTTACACCGTCTTGGGCAGGATCCACGTGCGGTGGAGCCCCATTCCCGGGCGTATCAAGGACTATATCGCTACGCCCAAGCCCAACAAATATCAGTCCTTGCACACGACGGTCATGACCAAATACGGTCAGCCGTTTGAAATTCAGATCCGTACGGAAGAGATGCACCGCGTGGCGGAATTCGGTATCGCGGCGCATTGGAAATACAAGGAAGGCAGAACGGAAGAGGAGACGACGGACGTCGAAAGCCGTCTGACGTGGCTGCGCGAAGTGATGGAATGGCAGGGGGATCTCAAAGATTCCAAGGAATTCATCAACGCGTTGAAGACGGAGCTCTACTCGCACGAGTTGCTCGTGTTCACGCCGCGTGGGAAAGTCATTTCCCTGCCTCCCGAAGCCACACCCATCGATTTTGCGTACGCCATTCACTCGGAGGTGGGCAATCATTGTACGGGCGCGCGCGTCAATTCCAAGATTGTGCCCCTGAACACCACGCTGGAAGTGGGGGACGTGGTAGAGATCATCACCTCGCCCAACTCCAAGGGCCCCTCCCGAGACTGGCTCAAATTCATCAAATCTTCGTCGGCGAAGGCGAAGATCCGTCAGTTCTTCAAGAACGAGCTCAAAGAGGAGAATATCCGCGTCGGGCAGATTAAGTTGGAAGAGGAAGCCAAGAAAAAGGGGTTCACGCTGTCTACGCTGCTCACCGAGGAGAGTTTTCAACGCATCAGCGAGCGTTTCTCCTTCAACGAACAGGAGGAAATGTTCGCGGCGGTGGGGTACGGCTCCATCTCCGTCAATCAGATTTTATTCAAACTCATCGACTTTTACAGAAAGGAAACGCCTGCGGCGTTTGAAGTCCATTCCACGGGCGCGGGCAAATCGACGGGCGGCGTGCTCGTCAACGGACAAGCCGGGATGCTTTTGCGTTTTGCAGGTTGTTGTTCCCCCGTGCCCGGCGACGAGATCGTGGGTTACACCTCCCGCGGCCGCGGCGTGGTCATTCACCGCACGGACTGTCCGAACATGAGAGGGGTGGAAGCGGGACGATTGCTCCCTGCGTCGTGGCAGATCGCGGCAGGGGCGAAGGCTCGGTTCAACGCGAATATTTCCATTCGCGCCGCCGATCAGGGCGGAGCCCTGTCCGTCCTGTCACAGGTCGTCTCCGACATGAAACTGTCCATCACCGCCGTCAACGGCAGAATCGACAAAAATCGCGACGCCATTTTGGAGGCGTCCGTCTCCCTGTCGGATATCTCCGAGGTGGATTTGCTCATCAAGAAGATGAAAGCGGACAAGCGCATCTACGACGTGCACCGTATTACTTCGCTTTCCTGAAAAAGGAGGGACTATGGAAATTATTACGATCTATCCCCGTGGCTTCGGAGCGAACGCGTACGCAATCACCGAGGACGGAAAAAATGCGATTATCGTCGATCCTTCCCAACCGCGTGTGGAAAGCGAGCTGATCAAGCGCGGACTTTTCGCAAAAGCGGTGTTGCTTACCCATTGCCATTTCGATCACGTGGGCGGGGTTGCCGCCTTGCAGGAAGGCGGGGCGAAGGTGTATTGTTCGGAGGCGGAAAAGCCGCTCGTCGGCACGTCCGCAGACCTGTCCGAACGGTTCGGTGCACCGAGAATCCCCTTCCGCATTGACGAGACGTTCGTCGACGGCGAGGAGAAAGATATCGGCGGCGTGCGGGTAAAGATGCTGTTGACGCCCGGGCACACGAAGGGGAGTTGTTGCTACCTGATTACTTCAAACGAGGGTACCATGTATTTGTTCACGGGGGATACGCTGTTTGCCGGGAGCATGGGCAGAACGGATTTCCCGACGGGAAACGACGGGGAAATGCGCCTCTCCCTTCAAAAGCTTGCGGCGCTTGAAGGGGACTATCCCGTATATCCCGGTC
Organism: Clostridia bacterium; assembly: GCA_017626135.1. Lineage (GTDB taxonomy): Bacteria > Bacillota > Clostridia > Christensenellales > Borkfalkiaceae > Scatosoma. The sequence continues at coordinate 7,939 of JAGAJI010000014.1, forward strand.
ACAACGACGAGACGACCTTGCAACGGGAACGGGAAACGAATCCGTTTATGTAAATTCGATATTTCGTTCTGCAAGTGAGGGAACGCCTGCGGTGTTGGTAACGCAAAACTGCGGTTGCTTTTATGGGCCCGGTTCCGCCTATCGGCAGCGACTGCCGTCGAGCGCAAGGGTGCCAGCCTTGCAACCCGCAAGGAACTGAGCTTCTGGACTTCCGATTTGGGAGACTACGATATGTTCGTAACGAATTGTGCATTTTTGGAAAACGAGTTGTTGGACGTCGTGCGTTTGTTCAAACGCAGGCCTTCGGAAATTGCGCACTCTTTTGCTTATGAAGAGGGCGTTTTTTTCAATGACTTCCTCATCGACGGGCAAACGTTTTCCTTCGTAGATAGGGGGCAGGTATGCGACGAACTCGTCTATAAGCGTTTAGAGCGTCGGTTTGCCAAGCTCCGTCTCTATGAAATTTTGTCCGATCTCTACGGCGAAAAAATGCCTTGGGGTGCGCTCACGGGGATCCGCCCGACCAAACTTGCGTACATGGAGCGGGAGGGAAACCGCGATTTTCGCGAGCTTTTCCGTACCATGCAGGTGTGCGAGGAAAATATCCGACTCGTTGCCGATATTCTCCAAGCGCAAGAGGGGATCTACGAAAAGCGGGACGGCAACACCGACCTCTTCGTCTCCATTCCCTTCTGCCCCACCAAATGCGCCTACTGCTCCTTCATCACTGCGCCCATCGATAAGACCCGTCACTTCTTACCTGCCTACCTCGATTGCCTCGAACGGGAGCTTGCTTCCGTGTCCGAGAGCGTGGGGAATTTGCGTAGCGTCTATATCGGCGGCGGAACTCCCTTCGCCCTTGAAGCAGGGGAGCTCGAACGGGTGCTCCAAGCCGTCGCGCCCCTCTATCAAAGCTATTCCCCCGCGCGCGAATACACCGTAGAAGCAGGTCGCCCCGACGTCTTCACCGAGGAGAAACTTCGGCTTTTGAAGGACTACGGCGTGACGCGTATCTGCATCAATCCCCAGAGTTTTTCGGACGAAACCTTGCAAAAGATCGGGCGTCGCCACACCGAGGCGGATATCTACCGCGCCTTTGAAATGAGTGAAAAGTACGGGTTTATGATCAACGTGGACTTGATTGCAGGGCTCACCGACGAGACGCCCGAAACGTTCGTAAAAAACGTGCAGAAAGCCGTCCAAACGGGTGCGGACAATATCACCGTGCATTGCCTTTCCTTGAAGTCGGGCGCCAAGCTCAAAGAGGAGACGGAATACCTCGAAAACGATTTCATCTCGACCATGGTAGCCTCGTCGCGGGAAATTCTGAGCCGAAACGGGTACGTGCCCTACTATATGTACCGCCAAAAATATCAGGTCGGCAACAACGAAAACGTGGGTTGGACGAAGCCCGGCAAGGTGTGTATCTATAATATTGATATTATGGAAGAGACGGCGGACAATCTCGCCGTGGGCGCGAACGCCGTTTCCAAACGCGTGTATACGGAGAAGGGGCTCATCGAGCGATTCGCTTCGCAAAAGGATTTGAAGACCTATATCGAAAACGTCGATACCATCATCCAAAAACGCAAAGAATTTTTCAAATAATGGCAAAATAATTGTAAAAACGCCTTCATTTTGATTTACTTTTCGGAAGGAAAGTGCTAAAATATTGTAGTAACGGCTGTCTGAGTGGCTTGATTCTCCACGACTGCTCGGCGGTACGCAAGTATAATTTCCATACAGGAGGATAAAAAAATGGAAAAAAACGAAATCATCGCAAAATTCGCAACGCACGAAGGTGACACGGGTTCTCCCGAAGTACAGATCGCTCTTTTGACGTATCGTATCAATCACCTCAATGAACACTTGAAGGTCAACAAGCAGGATAACCATTCCCGTCGCGGCCTTTTGAAAATGGTAGGTAAACGTCGCGGTCTCCTCGACTATCTGAAAGCGAAAGATATCGCAAGATACAGAGCGATCGTGGAAGCCTTGGGTCTTCGTAAGTAAGAGGAAACACGGAAGAGTGGGTTATTTTAACTCGCTCTTTTTTAATATATCTCAGAACAAAAACGGCGTTTTGGTGTCTTTGGACAAGCTTTGGCATAGGCGGACTCCAAACCCATCTCGCGAACCCTCGCTCTCGTCGGGTGACGACGGCGAACAAGAACAAAAAAGAATTCAAGTATAAGGAGTAAATGAAAATGCCAAATTTAGAAAACAGCAGAGTATTCAAAACGACGTACGCAGGTAGGGAATTGAGCGTAGAAATCGGCAAGTATGCCGAACAGGCAAACGGCGCCTGCTTGGTGCGTTGCGGCGACACGGTGGTACACGTATCCGTATGTATGAGCGAAACGGCGAGAGAGGGTATGGATTTCTTCCCCCTGTCCGTAGACTATGAAGAAAAAATGTTCGCCGTAGGTAAGATCCCCGGCGGCTTCAAAAAGCGCGAGGGCAGAGCGTCCGATAAGGCGATCCTCACCAGCCGTCTCATCGACCGTCCCATTCGTCCTCTGTTCCCCAAGGGAATTTTCAACGACGTCGTCGTCGTTGCTACCGCGCTTTCGGTAGATCCCGATATCTCCCCCGAACCCCTCGCCATGGTCGGTTCGTCCATCGCCCTTTCCATCTCCGACATTCCTTGGGCAGGCCCCACGGGTTCCGTCGTAGTCGGTATGGTGGACGGTGAATACGTCATCAACCCCGACGCGGAACAGCGCGCAAAGAGCGCCATTCATCTCAACCTTGCCGGCACTTCCGACGCAATCCTCATGATCGAGGCGGGCGCAAACGAAGTGACCGACGCGGAAATGGTCGGCGCGATCATGTTCGGTCACGAAGAAATCAAGAAGGTCTGCGCGTGGATCTCCGAAGAGATCGTACCTGCCGTCGGCAAACCCAAGAAGGAAATGGAACTCTACCATATCCCCGAAGATCTGGACGCAGCGGTCAGAGAATACGGCTACGACAAACTCTACGCGGCGCTCGACACCTTCGATCGTCAGGAACGTCAGGCACGTCAGGACGCGGCGGAAGCGGAAATTCTCGCACACTTCGCGGAAATCTATCCCGATCAGATGCGTGAAGTGAAAGACTCTATCTATTATATCGTCAAGGGCATCGTCCGCGCGAAGATTTTCGACGGCGTTCGTCCCGACGGCAGAAAACTCACCGAAGTTCGTCCCATCTGGTGCGAACACGGCATTCTTCCCAGAGTACACGGCTCGGCAGTATTCACCCGCGGTCAGACGCAGGCGCTCACCACCTGTACCCTCGGTATGCTCGGCGAAGCGCAGAAAATGGAAGGGCTCGACGAGGAAGAAGAAAAGAGATATATGCACCAGTACAACTTCCCCGGGTATTCCACCGGTGAGGCAAAGGCGTTGAGAAGCCCCGGCCGTCGTGAAATCGGTCACGGCGCGTTGGCGGAAAGAGCGCTCGTACCCGTCATTCCTTCCCCCGAAGAATTCCCGTACGCAATCCGCGTCGTATCCGACATCATGTCCTCCAACGGTTCGTCCTCCATGGCTTCCGTTTGCGGCTCTACCATGGCGCTCATGGACGCAGGCGTGCCCATCAAAGCGCCCGTAGCAGGTTGCGCAATGGGTCTTGTGAAGGATCAGGAAACGGGCAAGTACGTCATCATGACGGATATTCAAGGGCTTGAAGACTTCCTCGGCGATATGGATTTCAAGGTAGCAGGTACGGACAAGGGGATCACGGCGATCCAGATGGATATCAAAATCAAGGGGATCTCCGAACAGATCATGCTCGACGCGATCGCGCAGGCACAGGATGCGAGAAAGTATATTCTCGGCAAGATGCTCGATTGCATTCCCACCGTTGCGGACGAGCTTTCCCTCTACGCACCCAAGATCGTTACCTTCAAGATCAACCCTGAAAAGATCGGCGACGTCGTCGGCAAGCAGGGCAAGGTTATCAACAAGATCATCGAACAGACGGGCACGAAGATCGACATCGAAGACGACGGTACCGTTTGCATCGCTTGCTTTGGCGATATCGCAAACGCAAAGCGCGCGCAGGCGATTGTGGAATCCATCGCGCACGACCCCGAAGTCGGCGATATGTTTGTAGGCGTCGTCGTTCGTATCCTTTCCAAAGTAGGCGCGTTCGTGGAATTTGCGCCCGGCAAGGACGGTATGGTGCACATCTCCAAGCTCTCCGAAAAGAGAGTCAACCAGGTAGAGGACGTGCTCAACATCGGCGACAAGGTGAAAGTGGAAATCATCAAGATCGGCGAAAAGGGCATCGATTTGAAACTTTTGGAAAAATTGAACTAAGCGTAAATAAAAGAGCCGCCCCCGACGAAAGTCGGGGGTGGTTTTTCGTTCTCAAAATTCCCCTACGAGGGGGGCAGGTACGTATTTCTTACTTGATTCGCGTATGTAACGGTCAGACGAAGGGGTGTTCCACCTTAATGACGCAGAAACAGTTGGGGTACGTTTTGTGGATCTCTTCTACGACGAGCCGTTCCGCGTCCGAAGCGTTCATCTTGCAACCCGCGGGCTCGACGAGATCGAAAATCAGATTGAAGCTGTTTTCTCCCACCGTCATGCGGAAATCGTGGATACTGAAATCGGGATCGACCGTCTTTGCGGCGGTTTCCGCAACTGCCCGCACTTCGTTGACGAAGGGATCGTTCGTCACGATGGGGTCGAGGTGGATGGTCACGATACAGCCGAATTTTTCGTGCATATCCCGCTCCAACTTATCCACTTCTTCGTGCGCGATATTGATATCTGAATCGGAAGGGACTTCCGCGTGAAAGGACATGATTTTTCTGCCCGGACCGTAGTCGTGCACCATGACGTCGTGGATCCCGATGATCTGCGGATACCCCTTGACGAACTCGTAAATACTCTGAATAAACTCGGGGTCGGGAGGGGAGCCGAGGAGCAGATCGATGGTCTCCTTCGCCGCTTTTGCGCCCGTAAAGAGAATGAACGCCGCGACGAGAATTCCTGCCCAACCGTCAATCCCCACGCCCCAGACGCGTGCAATGACGGCGGAGATCAGGACGAGCGAAGTTGCGGCGCAATCGGACAAGCTGTCGAACGCCGCCGCTTTGATGGAGGAGGAGTGGATGGTTTTGGCGATCTTCCGATAGAAGAAGAACAGCCACAGCTTGACGAGGATTGCCACGCCCAAGAGAAGGAGGGTGACGTTGCCCACGTTCGGGAGCTCGGGATTGAGAATTTTGTCGAAGGAGGAAGTGAGCAGCTCGAACCCTACGAGAACGATCAGCATATCCACGATAAAGCCCGAAACGTATTCCAGCCGTCCGTGCCCTAAGGGGTGTTCCTTGTCGACGGGTTTTGCCGCCAGACGGAAACCGATTAAGGTGACGACGGACGAGCCCGCGTCCGAAACGTTGTTGAAGGCGTCCGCGATGATGGCGACGGAGCCGGCGATAATACCCAAAGTCAGCTTGCCGATAAACAGGAGGATATTGAGCACAATGCCCGTAAATCCTGCGACGGACGCATACCTGCCCCGCACCTTCACGTCGGTGACGTCTTGATTTTTGCCTGCGAAAATACGAATAAGAAGGTCTGTCATGACGTATATTACGTTGCAGAGCTTTCGTTCCCTTGCTCTGCGATTTCTCCCCATATATTCTTTACTATATATTATAACACCGCAGGAGAGGATTGTCAAGAAAAAAATATGAACGAGAGGGCTATTTAAGTAATTGACAGGGAAGAGGGGATATGGTATAATAAAAATATTACATGGACAACATGGAGGTTGTAAGAATAGATATTATGGAACTTTGGATTGCAATTCCCTTACTCGTAATCGGGTTCGTATGTTTGGTAAAGGGGGCGGACTGGTTCGTGGACGGCGCGGCGGGGCTTGCCGCGAAACTGCGCATTCCTTCCCTCATCATCGGGCTCACCGTCGTATCCTTCGGTACGAGCGCGCCCGAGCTCGCCACGTCGATCATTTCCGCTTTTGAAGGGGGCGCAGACCTCGCCGTCGGGAATATTATCGGCAGCAATATCACCAACATTTTGTTGATTTTGGGCATTTCCGCCATGATTTGCCCGCTCATCGTGCAAAAGAGCGCGCGGCGGATCGACCTGCCCGTGCTCCTTGGTTCGTCCGTACTCCTGCTCGTATTCGGCGGGCTGGACAATCAGATCGACCGCATGGAAGGGGCGATCATGTTCTTCGTTTCCGTCGTATATACGGTATTTCTCATCGTGTACGGATTCGTGCAGAACAAGAGAGAGGGGGAGATCCCCGACCTGCACGACCACGAAGTGACGACGGGAGAGACGAAGGGCGTTTCGGGTTGGTTTGCGCGCATGAAGGAACACGTCTGGTTCCTGCTCGTCATCACCCTCGTCGGGCTCTCTCTGGTGGTCGTCGGGGCGCTGTACTGCGTCATTCCCGCAGCGACTTCCATTGCGGAATTCTTTGGAGTTTCGAAAAAGGTCATCGGGCTCACCATCGTCGCCATCGGAACGTCCCTGCCCGAACTCGTCACCTGCGTCATCGCGGCGAAGAAGGGGGAGACGGACATCGCCGTGGGCGATATCGTGGGGAGCAACATCTTCAACATTTTGAGAACGCTCGGGCTCTGTGCGGCAATCGTGCCCCTGACCTTCGCGCCCTCCTTCCTCATCGACGGGAGCATCGCGCTCGGCGCGGCGGTATTGCTTGCGGCATTCGGGTACGCGAAAAATCATAAGATCCAGCGTTGGGGAGGACTGATCATGTTCCTGTCTTTCGTGGCGTACTACGTGTACCTGTTCGTGTTGGCGTAAAATTTTCAAGATCGGCGAAAAAACTTTCAAAAACACGATAAAAACGCTTGCAAAAAAGAGGAAAATAGTATATAATTGTCGTTGACTTCGAGCGTTCCGCTGCCTTTTTGTTTGGGCGTGATGAGGAATCACGCAGCGGGTTATGAACGTTTCGTAAATAACGGAGGTAAAGTCTAACATGAAAGGAATCATCGAAGCAATCAATGCTGAAAGCATGAAATCCGAAGTTCCCGCGTTCAACGTAGGTGACACCGTTAAAGTCGGCTTCAAGATTATTGAAGGCGGCAAAGAAAGAGTCCAGAACTTCGAGGGCGTCGTTATCGCAAAGAAAAACGGCGGCATTTCCGAAACTTTCACCGTACGCCACATTTCCTACGGCGTAGGCGTTGAAAAAACCTATCCTCTTCATTCCCCCAAAATTGCAAGCATCACGGTTGTAAGAAAGGGTAAAGTAAGAAGAGCGAAGCTTTATTACTTGCGTAGCCGCACCGGTAAAGCAGCGAAAGTTAAGGAAAACATTTAAGTCGGTTTTACAATCGAGAAGAGTAAGCTTGTCCAAAGTCAGGAC
>JAGAJI010000015.1 GCA_017626135.1 Clostridia bacterium
AAAAAATAAAAACAGCAATAAAGTTCAGGAGAAACAATTATGAAGTACACGACCAAAGCGGCAGAAAAAAGCACGGTAAAAATCACCATCAAATTCGACGGTGAAGAATGGAAGAGCGCGCAGCAGGCGGCTTACCTCAAAACGAGAGGCAGATTTGCGGTAAACGGATTCCGTAAGGGCAAAGCACCCAAGAACGTGATCGAAAACGTTTACGGCAAAGGCATATTCTTCGACGAAGCGCTCAACACCATGTTCTCGGACGCTTACGGCAAAATTTACGACGAAGTTTCCAAAAAGCACCCCATCGTCGGCGATCCCGACGTTTCCGTAGAAAAACTTGACGACGAAGGCGTCACCATGGTGGCGGTCGTTCCCGTAAGACCCGAAGTGAAAATTTCTTCCTACACGGGTATGAAAATCAAAGAATATGCGTATACTGTTAAGGACGAAGAGCTCGACGCGGAGATCAACCGCTTGCTCGACAGAAACGCTCGCAAAGTCAACGTGGAAGGCAGAAGCGCACAAAACGGCGACATCGCGAACATCGACTTCGTCGGCACGGTGGACGGCGTGAAGTTCGACGGCGGCGAAGCGGAAGGCTTCGATCTTACCCTCGGCAGCGGTCAGTTTATTCCCGGATTTGAAGATCAGGTCGTGGGTATGAATATCGGTGAAAAGAAAGACGTCCACGTCACCTTCCCCGAAAACTATCAGGCGGAAGCGCTCAAGGGCAAAGCCGCCGTATTCGCCGTTACCCTCAACGCCCTTCAAGCAAAGGAACTCCCCGAACTCACCGACGAGTTCATCAAGGACGCTACGGGCAGCGCTACGGTAGAAGAATACAAGGCAAAGACGAAGGAAAGATTGCAAAAGCAGGCGGATCGCAGAGCGAACGACGCAACCGAGAACAGCATTTTGGAAGCGATTGCGGCAAACGCAGAGGCGGAGATCCCGCAGGCGATGATCGAAAGAGAAATCGACTCCCTCGTGCAGAAGTTCGAATATCAGCTTATGTATCAGGGCTTGAAACTGGAAGACTACCTTGACTTCCTCAAAGTCAGCCTTGCAGACTTCAGAAAGAACTACGAAGAACAGGCGAAGAAGAACGTCATGAGCCAGCTCATCATCTCCCATATCGTCAAGGAAGAAAAGATCGAAGCGACGGCGGAAGAGGTAGACGCGAAGGTAGCGGAGCAGGCGGCTTCCGTCGGCAAAGAAACGGAAGAATACAAGAAGAACATGGATCCCCGTCAGCTCGACTACATCTCCAGCGATATCGTCATCACCAAGTTGTTCGACTTCTTGAAGGCAAACAACGAAATGTACAAAGAAGACTAATTCAAGGTTGGCATTATGGAAAAGAACGTTTTAATCCCCTACGTCGTAGAACGCACCGCCTCGGGCGAACGCTCGTACGATCTTTACTCCCGTTTGCTGGACGATAGAATCGTCTTTCTGAGCGGAGAGATCGACGACGCCGTCGCCAACACCGTGGTGGCGCAGCTCATCTACCTCGAAGGGAAAGATCCCACGAAAGATATCAGTTTGTATATCAATTCCCCTGGCGGCAGCGTATCCGCAGGCATGGCGATTTACGATACGATGAACTATATCAAATGCGACGTCTCCACCATCTGTATCGGTCTGGCGGCGTCCATGGGTGCCTTCTTACTGTCCAGCGGTACGCGCGGTAAGCGGTACGCCCTTCCCAACTCCGAGATCATGATTCACCAGCCCCTCGGCGGCGCGCAGGGTCAGGCGAGTGACATCAAAATTCAGGCGGAACACATTCTCCGCACGAAAGCCAAACTCAACCGCATCCTTGCCGAGAACACGGGCAAAGACCTTGCCGTCATCGAAAAGGACACCGACCGCGACAACTATATGTCCGCGGAAGAAGCGAGAAATTACGGCTTGATCGACAGAGTGTTCGTAAGAAGATAATCTACGGAGCGCGCGCAACACGTTGCACGCGCTTCTATTTTCCTCAACACCAAGCAACATTTGAGAATATGGAGAACAGACTATGGCAACGAAAAATCAACATTGTTCCTTTTGCGGCAAACCCAAGGAGGAAACCGGGCGTTTGATCACCGGGCCCGACGGCGTTTGTATCTGCGACGAGTGCGTGGAAATCTGCAAAAATATGGTGGACGAATGGGCGGACGAAAAGAAGTCCGAAACCGACAAGATCCCCCTCAAAAAGCCCACGGAAATTAAGGCGGAACTCGATAAATATATCGTCGGTCAGGATAAGGCAAAACGGGTGCTCTCCGTCGCGGTTTACAACCATTACAAGCGCATCAACGCCCTTGGTGGCAAGAAAAAGGAGGACGACGGCGTAGAGATTGAAAAGAGCAACGTGCTCCTGCTCGGCCCTACCGGGAGCGGCAAAACCTTGCTGGCAAGAACGCTTGCGAAAATCCTCAACGTGCCCTTCGCGACTTCAGACGCCACCACGCTCACCGAGGCGGGGTACGTGGGTGAAGACGTGGAAAATATCCTGTTGAAACTCATTCAGAACGCCGACTTCGATATTGAAAAGGCGCAGCGCGGTATCATCTATATCGACGAGATCGACAAGATTGCGAGAAAGAGCGAGAACGTCTCCATCACGCGTGACGTTTCGGGCGAAGGGGTACAGCAAGCCTTGCTCAAAATCATCGAGAGCACGGAGGCAAACGTCCCCCCCATGGGCGGTAGAAAACACCCCAACCAGGAATGTCTGCACATTGACACGACGAACATTCTGTTCATCTGCGGCGGCGCGTTCGTGGGCCTCGATAAAATCGTTTCCTCGAGAAAGGACGACACCACCCTCGGATTCGGCGGCAAGGTGGGAACGGGTGCGAACGAGGCGGACTACTCCGTTCTCGAAGACGTAAAACCGCAGGATTTGACGAAATTCGGGCTGATCCCCGAATTCGTGGGCAGAATTCCCATCGTCGTCAACCTCAATCCTTTGGACGAAGAGGCGCTCGTGAAAATTCTGACCGAACCCAAGAACGCCATCATCAAGCAGTACCAAAAGCTGGTGGGCTACGACGGCGTGAAACTGACGGTTGAGGACGACGCGGTGCGCGAGATCGCGCAGACGGCGATCCGTTTGAAGACGGGCGCGCGCGGACTTAGAACCATCATTGAGAACGTCATGACGGAAGTCATGTACAAAATTCCGTCCGAGGAAAACGTCGAAGAAGTCATTATCACCAAGGAATGTCTCACCGACGGAAAAGCGCCTACGCTTATATATAAGCAGACGAGAATGATAGGAGCCTGATTTTTCGCGGCTGATTTTGTGTAATCTTGCGTTGAAAGCCTCGTCCATACCCCCTGTATGGACTGCGTTTTCGCCTTATCTTTCCCTAAAATCAGCTCGCGATAAAATTGCTTTGCACCGCAAGGGGTGTTTTTTCGAGCAGATTTTGGTAAAGACGGGCGCAGTTGTACTGAACGTACTACAAGAACGTCTTTGTCGGAAGATTCCGAAAAGGCACCCCTTGCGGCAGGTTCTTATTATTCTTGTCTGCTTAAACAAGCAAGCTGAGAAAACGCGTAATTTTTACGCAACTTTCGTAAAAAAGTTGAAAATATTTCAACTTTTTTTTGCTTTCCTCTTGACTTAACGGCAAAGTTGGTGTATAATTTATCGTATAAGAAAGCATTCTCGAAAAGGAGGTACTTTTATGAAGAAGAACAATACTACTTCGCAGCCGGAAGCGCAACAGCCGAATGCGCAGCAACCCTACGGCTACGGTTATCCTCAAGGGTATCCGCAGGGATATCCTTACGGTTATCCCCAAGGCTACGGCTATCCTTACGGCTATCCCCAGCAACCCGCCAAAAACGAACCTTTGTATATCATGACAAAGAGCGCGTGGATCATCATTCGTTTCCGCTATTTCCTGCCCATGTTGATTGCAGGATTACTTACGGTGCTCGCGCATCTTTTTATGAAGGAAATGCTGCCCGACGTCGTGTTCTACGCCCTGTATGCACTCACCGCACTCTGCGTGATCATTCCCATGGCAATTATGATTTTCAAAATCGCCAACATCAAGGACGACCAGATTTGGATTTACCCGAACAAAGTCGTCAAAAAATGGGGTATTTTGCAGAAGCACGAAGATACGAACATCTTTACGGCGATCCTTTCCGTCACGGCACATCAGACTTTCTGGGGCAGAATTTTCAATTACGGCACCTTGAAAGTGGACGTCATGGGCAAGTGGGATTTCGACATGAGAGGAATCAAGGATCCTTTCAAAGCGAGAGATTTCCTCGAACAGTACGCCGCAAACGGCATGGGTATGCAACAGGTTATTATGAACTAACGTACATAAAAGCTCGCGTTTTTCTTCGCGAGCTTTTTGTTTGCCTTCACTACTTTTCCTCCGCGCACATACTATGATAGCGGAGGATTTTTTATGTTCAATTATTTCTTTAACGGTATGAATAACGGCACCTTCAACCCCGAATCCGTCGTGGATTTCGACACCTTGCAAAACGCCAGACGGGACTTGATCGGGGAGATCGGCGCCGTCATTCAGTACGACGATCATTTACATAAGACGAACGTGGAACTCGCCAAGGAAACGTGGATCCATATCAGAAACGAGGAACTGGTACACGTGGGTGAGTTGTTGGGATTGCTGTGTTATCTTGCTCCTTACCAAAAAGCGCTGATCGAAAAGGGCTTGAAAGAATTTGAGGAGCGTAGGGGAACTTAAAACTGATTTTCGTACGATTTTACAAAAGGGCAGCCCCGACGCGGAACGCGTCGGGGCTGCTGTTTTTCTTAAATCTCGTCCGAATCGTCCTCGGGCTCTTCTTCCCGCTTGTTGTTCTTCTTAAAACGGAGCTCGTCCACGGGGTAATCTTTATAAATCCAGCCGCCGTTTTTATCGTCCGCCTTCACTTTCACCATCATTTTCAGCATATTTACGGACACGACGATGGCTCTGCCTTCGGGCGTACCCACTTCCGAGCCCACTTTCGGCATCTTCTTGCTCGCCTCGCTATAATACTCGTGTTCATAGCTCAAACAGCACATGAGTCTGCCGCAAAGTCCGCTGATCTTTTCCGCGTTGAGGGAGAGTCCTTGCGTCTTCGCCATGCGTACGCCCACCTTCTTAAACTCGGGCATATTGCCTGCGCAGCAGCAGATTCTCCCGCACGGCGCGATGCCGCCGAGGTACTTCACCTCGTCCCTGGTGCCTATCTGCCGCAATTCAATGCGGTTTCGGAAGGTGGATGCAAGGTCTTTGACGAGCTCGCGAAAATCCACGCGGTTCGCCGACGTGAAATAGAACACGAGCTTAGAACCGTCGAAGGCGTACTCGCAATCGATGAGTTTCATATCCAACCCATGCTTGGCGACTTTCTCCTTGCAAATCTGCATCGCCTGCGGCTTTTTCACCTGATAGGTCTCGTACGTTTGGGTATCCTTTGCCGTCGCGATGCGCACGATGGGTTTCAAAGGGGGGACGATCTCGTCGTCCGTCACCTCTTTTACGGGATACGCCACCCACGCGTACTCGAGCCCCCTCGCCGTTTCCACGATAACGGGCATATTCTTCTCGTACACCTCTCCTGCCTTGGGGGAGAAATAGTACAGTTTTCCGCTGTTTTTGAATTTGATTCCTACTACTTTTACCATAAAATTACCTATTATTTCTGATTTTTGCCATGCACGTTTCGATACATTGCGGGAATACGGCGTTGAATTGCACGTCCATCTCCGCCTGCGCGATCGCCTCTTGCGCGTAGAGCAGGGCGGCTTTGGAATACCTCGTCGCCACGTCCTGCACCCGTACCTTTTCCGCCTGCAAAAGCAGGGCTTTGCGATAGGGCTGCCCGTTCATCTTCATGAGCAGCGCGTCGCGGAATATCAACCGAAGCAGGGACAAAAGTTCCTTTTTATACTTGGTTTCGCCCACCGATTTTATCACTTGGGGCAGGCGGTGTTCCTCCGTCAAAACGAGGGAGAACGCCCCTTCCAACAGGGACTTGTAATACCCCCCTTCCAGCATACTTTGCGCCTCGCCGACTACCCCGCCGCAAGCGGCTGCACACAACTTCAACGCAGACATGGTATACCCGTTTTGATAAATCCGCGCCAGACACGCCGTCACTTCTTCCTCCGTGAAGGGGAGAATTTCCAATCGTTTCGTACGGGATAACACCGTGTTCAACACGGGGTATACGCTCGTCGCTCCAAGCAGGAACACGACGCCTTTGGGCGGTTCTTCCAAAAGTTTTAGAAGCTTGTTCTGGGTCTGCGGATTCGCCTCGGCAAAGTCACCCAAAAGAAAGACTTTTTTCTCCCCCTCGACGGGGCTGAGCAAACTCTCTTCCTTGATTTTTTCCGCATCCTCGACAGTGAGTTTTTTGCCGTCGGCAGGGAAGAAAGGGCAATCGGCGAAACTCTCCTCGTCGATGAGTTTTTCCCTTCTTTGATTTTCCGACGGATCGTCCGTTTGAAAAAAAAGTTTGGCGAAAGTTTTGAGCACGAAACGCAGATTTTTGGAATCGTTGCACAGCAAAAGATAGGCGTGAGAATGGACGTTCTCCGCACACTCCTTTTTCAGCAGACGATACGCCTGCGTCGAACACAACAATTCCTGCATAACATTACCTCGTCTATCAGTATATCACATTTTGAATACTTTGTCAAGCGGTTGCCGATTATTCCTAAAAAGTTAAAAAAGAGGGTACCATGTACGAGACGAACGAGTATCAAAGACTTCCGAACAGGTCTGTCGAACCGTCCGAGTAGGTCTGCAATGCGCCGAGTTTGACGCAAAATTCCGCATTGCAAAGTTTCTTTTTCTCCCCTTTTGCGGTCAGGGAAAAGATGCGTTTCCCGTTGGTATAGAGGAAGAGGGGCTCGCCGTTCTCTTCGAGCAGGCAATAGTCCGCCACGCCCGAAGCGAGCTCCACGGCAGAGGCAGGCAGATACGCGTCGTTAAAATCGTCGGGATTTTTGGGAATTTTCACGAGTTTCCAGCTACGGGGAATAAAGCCGCCGTCGCCGTCCTTGGCGTTTCTTTTGAGCTCCTTTTCCACGTTGAGCATATGATTGTTCACGAACGTCTTTTTCCCGTCGGCGTTCTTTGCCGCGCCGCCGCCCGAGGGGGTTTTACCCTTGCCGCCCACGAGGGGTTTGCCTGTAAAAATAGTGACGAACATAGACACGAAGCCGATGATCGCTTCCACGATGCGCACGGGAATGAGAAGAATATTCAAAAATACGTTATCCGTCTCCTTATCGTCGCCGGGTTTGCGAATGCAGTAGAGGTTGCCGTCGTGATCGAGCATGGGCTTGATGTAGGAATTTTTCCCGTCGGAGAGCAGGGTGTCGATTTGCAGGGAACGCACGTTGAGTTTCAAAATCTCGGAGGGCGCGTATTTGACGAACTCGTTGTCGTAATCGCGTCCCACGCCGTAGGAATTGAAGTAGACGTCTCCGTTCCTGCCGAAGAAGGGGTGTTCGTCGAGACTGTCGCCCCCCGTCACGCATTTATAATCGCCGCCGTCCTTGGAGAAGAGGGCGATATCGGACGTGAGGGGATTGCTCTGCACGACGCCGGCGATATCCCCGCCGATATTGACGACGACGTCACGGAAGGTCGCGTCGTTGGAAGAAAGGATATGCGCTTCCGTCTTTTTCTCGTCGTCGGTAAATTTGTAATAGATGCCCGAGCTCTCGTTGACGGAAAAGGTATAGACGAGTTGATGCTCGTCGAGGGTAGGCGATATGGAAAGGAGCGCGGCGTCCACCCGCCGATCCGTGCCGAAAAAATCGTCGTAGAGCATGGCGTCGCTATTCTTTTTCCACTCCTTACTTTTCTGATCGCGGAGCGTCGTTTCACGGTAACGCGTGATATAGGTACTTTCGTACCTCTCGACTTTTCCGTTGTCGTAAACGCACAAATTTTCATTATCAATAAACGTAAATTTCATAAAGTTCTCCTTTTTTCAACTTAGTACCCCCCATGCGGGAGGTCAAGGAACTCAGTTCCTTGCGGATTTTTAAGGACGAGCTGCCCGTTAAGCAAAGCGTTGATAACGCTTTGTAGGGGCGAGATGAGTGAGCGCATATGCAGAGCGCGAACGGTGACCGAAAATGGCGTTTACCTTACGCCATTTGAGTGAGCCTTAAAGCCTCGACGGCAGTCGCCGCCGAAAGGCGGAACCGGACCCATAATAAGCAACTGAAAGTTGCGCACAACCGCGATAGCGGTTCAATCGCTCGCAGAGCGAAATAACGGACCCACAAAAGCGAACGCAGTTCGCGCACCAACCACCATAGGTGTTCACTCGCCTATGGGCGAAAGATACGGACCCTCAATGGTGGTGTGGGTAGAGCCCAAAAAAACAGACATTTTACAATCCCTCAGTCAACTATCGTTGACAGCTCCCTTTACACAAGGGAGCCAGGGCACCAAAGGCATTCTCCAACTCGCAGATCGGAACTGTTTTGTCCCTACCATGTCCGCGTTGAACCACTTTTTCCCGTCAGACCGCTCCCAAAATCACAAGGGATTTTTGCGTTCCTTCCCCTGTCCTCGAGGATATTTCGTCGGCGTGGTTTTGTGCTTTTCAATCACCGCCAACACCCGCTCGCCGTAATTTTCCGGCAGGGAGTAGGGAATCACCTTCGCGCACCGTCCCCCGAGTATCTTATACGCACTCTGCGCTTCCTCTATCTCCGAAACGTCGCCGCTCTTGTAGGCGATAAAACTCCCGCCCACCTTGACGAAGGGCAGGCAATATTCGCTCAACGTATTCATGCGCGCCACCGCTCTCGCCGTCGCGTGGTCGTACCTTTCACGGAATCTCTCGTCGCGTGCGGCGTCTTCCGCCCGAATATTATAAATATGCACTCCCTGAAAGCCGAGTTTATCCACAACCGCCTGCAAAAATTCGCATTTTTTACCCACGCTTTCAAAAAGATCAAGCCGCAAATCCTCTCGCACGATCTTCAAGGGAATGGACGGAAAGCCTGCCCCCGATCCTATCTCGGCGACGCTGCTCTCCTTTTTGAATAACTCCGCCCCTGCGATACTATCCAAAAAATGCTTGAAATACATATCTTTTTCTTCTAAAATTGTCGTCAGATTGTAGCGTTTGTTATACTCCAAGATCAACGCCCGAAAAAGAGAGAATTTTTCCTTGTATTCCCCGAGTATCTTTTGTTCGTAAAGTTCCGTGATATCCATCGTTATACACACCTTTGTTGATAAAGTTATCCACAACCGTGAAATTCCGTGTGGATAAGTTGATAAATAATTTTTATACGTTCATTTTTGTATTTTTATACACTTTCACGTTGGAAAGAATTTCCTCTCTTTCCACATATCCACATTCGTTCCACAATTCTATCCACCAAAAAACCCCCGCTTATACACCGTTTTTTTTCCCTTGTTTTTATCAGGGTTTTCCTAGGAATCCGCCCAATAAAACGGGGGTTGTCCACAATTCCACCGCCCTCTACTAATACTACTATTATAATTAAATAAATAATATATCTAAGCAAGGGGGAGAAGCAGAGCTCCCAACCGAAAGTTAAGGACGAACAGCTTTATTGACAGTTTCCTTTCCACAAGGAAAGCATAAAGCCAAAACCGAAACGAAAGGACTTACGAATGCAAACGCAGTCCGCGTCCGTCGCTCAACCTACACGTATAAAATCCGTTCTTCCGACTTCGCCTTTTTGAAATAGTTGACGGTGTACGCCGTGCCGCCCGTGGTTTTGCGGCAGTACGCAACGAGCAAGTCCGCCCGATCCGCCATGTATCGATCCCGCTTTTGCATACAACCTTGAAAATAGTGATCGGAAAGTACGACGACTTCGTCCGCATTCTTTAAGAGTTTGACGTACCGTTGTTTGTCCTTGTCCGAATAGTATTTCTCCTGTTCGTTACAAGGCACGCACGCCACGAGTTTCACGCTCGGAAATTTCTTTTTCAGTTCAATCACGAGCTCGGCGGCGAGCATATCGAAGCCCATCGCCATGCCGTTATAAAAGGTGGTTACCCCCATTTCCATGCAAGCGAGGATACTCTTTTTGAGAGCGGACTTGGAGAAATCCCCGTCCAGTTCCCTATGTCCTGTAAACGCGCAGGTTTTGGGGGCAAACCCGTCCGTATTTATTTGTTCCAAAAAAGTAAGCTGTTTCATAATTCTCACGCGGTGGAAATAGTTTCCGAATTGCCGTAAAAAGGCAGAAAGACGAATAAAAACGTCCGTGTCGGGATATTCCTTTTTCTATTATACCATATCTTTTTTCATTTGTCAAACTCTACGGCTTTACATTTTCTTTTGCCCGTGCTATAATAATAAAAAAGGCTGTGTCACATCACTCGGTTGATTTTTGAAACGCCGTTTTGAAATACTGCGAAATACTTCGTCGCGTTTACGTTTTCCTTAGGTCGTATACGACTATGTATACTCCCGTCAGGAAATACGCACGCTCCTTGTCTTTCTTGCATTTGAAAACGGCTCGGGAAAATACTGCGAAATACGGAGAAAAAAAGAATGCCCTATACGGTATATTTGAAAAAGAACGAAGAGAAACGCCTGCTCGCCGGGCACAGTTGGGTGTACGCCAACGAAGTATCGAGGATCGAAGGTAAGGATAAAAACGGGTCGCTCGCGACGGTGTGCGCCGCGGACGGAAGATTTATCGGCAAGGGGTATATCAATCACGCGTCCAAAATTCTCGTGCGCATCTTTATCCGCAAGGACGAAACGGACGAGGGTGATTTCTACTACAACCGCATCAAGACGGCGTGGGAGCACCGCAAGAAACTCGGCTACGAGAATTGCTGTCGGGTCGTGTTCGGGGAAGCGGACGAATTGCCTGCGCTCGTCGTGGATAAGTACGGCGACTACCTCGTTGTGCAATGTCTTTCCTTGGGAATCCACCAGCGCAAAAAGCAAATCGTTGCGGACCTGGTACGCCTGTTTAATCCCAAAGGTATCTACGAGCGCAGCGACGTAGCCGTTCGGACGAAGGAAGGTTTACCCCTCGAAAAAGGGGTTTTATACGGCGAAATTCCCACGGAAATTCTCGTCACGGAAAACGGGCTGACGATGTCCGTAGACGTCGTCAACGGGCAAAAGACGGGCTATTTTTTAGACCAGAAAGAGAACAGGTTCGCCGTGCGCAGATACGCGTCGGGCGGACGGGTTTTGGACTGTTTTTGCAACAGCGGCGGATTCTCGTTGAACGCGGCGACGACGGCGAAGGAAGTGACCGCCGTGGACGTGTCCGAGCTCGCGCTCGCCAACGTGAGAAGGAATGCCGAGCTCAACGGCTTGACGAATATTAAGACGGAGCAGGCGGACGTATTCGAGCTGTTGCGCGAGAAGAAAAAGGCGGGTGAGAAGTACGATCTGGTGGTGCTCGACCCCCCTGCCTTTTGCAAGAGCGCGGCGGAAGTCAAAGACGCTTACCGCGGGTATAAGGACATCAACGTTTTGGGACTCAAACTCGTGGAGAAGGGGGGATATTTGGCGAGCTGTTCGTGTTCCCATTACATGACCTTGCCCCTGTTTGAGAAGATGCTTTCCGAAGCGGCGAAGGAGAGTGGCAGAAGAGCGCGCGTAGTGGAAATGCGGGTACAAGCCCCCGACCACCCTGCCCTTCTGAACGAAGAGGAAACGCTGTACTTGAAGTTTTTTATCATTCAAGTTATGTGAGCGGCGCAAACGCCCTCCTGTGGGAAGTCCAGGACGAGCTGCCCGTTAAGCAAAGCGTTGATAACGCTTTGTAGGGGCGAGATGAGCGAACGCCGATAGGTAGGCGTGAGCGTGACCGAGGGCAAAGAACAGCTTTGCCCGAGAGAGCTGCCCGTTAAGCAAAGCGTTGA
>JAGAJI010000016.1 GCA_017626135.1 Clostridia bacterium
AGCCAAGTAGATTCGGACGGGTTCTCCCGTAACAGAGAATGACGAGCGGGCGAGTTGATCGCCAAGAAGAGTGGTACCGCGGAGTTTCTTCGTCTCTTTTGAACGCAAGTATTGCGTTCAAAAGGGGCGTTTTTTGTAAGGGCGGCGCGAGTCCTCTGTTTCGCTCTTCGGCGGCGGAGTGGCTCCGGTGGCGATGCGCCACGGCACTACTTTACTACTTTGCCGTACGTTCTTTAAGGAAGTACGTATGAGTGTGGGTGTACTTTACTATTCGTGTAGCGCAAAACTGTGTTTTGCTTGTTGTGGGGTCGAGCATTTCGCTCTTCAAGCGAAGGGAATGCCTGCGGCTTAGGGGCGCAAGCTTCGCTTGCTTTTAGTGGGTCCGATTCCGCCTTTCGGCGGCGACTGCCGTCGAGGCGCAAGGGTTTTACCCTTGCAACCCACCGGAAACGGAGTTTTCGGACTTCCAACAGGGGCGCCCGATAGGGCAAATAGGAGATAGTATGAAAAACAGTCAAAAATATAAGAAACAATATTTCAATCCGCCGAATACGGCGATGGACTGGACGAAAAAGACGTGCGTCGACAAACCGCCCGTTTGGTGTAGCGTGGATCTTCGCGACGGCAATCAGGCACTCGTGATTCCTATGAGCTTGGAGGAAAAACTTGAATTTTTCAAGCTCTTGTGTAAAGTTGGGTTCAAGGAAATCGAGATCGGGTTCCCCGCCGCAAGCGAGACGGAATACGAGTTCTGCCGTACCCTCATCGAGCAAAACCTCATTCCCGACGACGTCACCATTCAGGTGCTCACCCAGGCGCGCGAGCATATCATCGCCAAGACCTTCGAGGCGCTCGACGGCGCCGAACACGCGGTCGTGCACTTGTATAATTCCACGTCCGTGGCGCAGCGTGAACAGGTGTTCCGCCGTTCCAAGCAGGAAATTATCGACATCGCCGTCGCAGGCGCGAAGCTCTGTCAGGCGTATAAGGAGAAAGCCAAGGGCAAAATCACCTTCGAGTATTCTCCCGAGAGTTTCACGGGCACCGAGCCCGAGTTCGCGGCGGAAATCTGCAACGCCGTGCTCGATATTTGGCAACCCACGGCGGAAGATAAGGTCATCATCAACCTGCCCGTCACCGTCTCCCATTCCATGCCCCACGTGTACGCCAACCAGGTGGAGTATATGAGCAAGAACTTGAAATACAGGGAGCACGTCGTGCTTTCCCTCCACCCCCATAACGACAGAGGTTGTGCGGTGGCGGACAGCGAAATGGGCTTGCTCGCAGGGGGCGAACGGGTCGAGGGCACCCTCTTCGGCAACGGGGAGCGCACGGGCAACGTCGATATCGTCACCCTCGCTTTGAATATGTATTCGCAGGGGATTGACCCCGAGCTCGACTTCTCCGACCTGCCCGCCATCACCGAGGTGTACGAACGGGTCACCCGTATGAAGGTGAACGAACGCCAACCCTACAGCGGCGCGCTCGTGTTTGCGGCGTTCTCGGGATCCCATCAGGACGCGATCGCCAAGGGTATGAAGTACCGCGCGGAGAAGGGCGCGGACACGTGGACGGTGCCCTACCTGCCCATCGATCCCGGCGACGTGGGCAGAGCGTATGAGGCGGACGTCATTCGCATCAATTCCCAGTCGGGCAAAGGGGGGATCGGCTATATCCTCGAAACGCAGTTCAAACTCGTGTTGCCCCCCAAGATGCGCGAGGTGTTCGGCTATCATATCAAGAGTATTTCCGACCGTGCGCACAAGGAGCTTACGCCTGCGGAAGTCCACGACGTTTTCCTGCGTGATTTCGTCAATCTGCACGAAAAACTCAAATTCGTTGGCGCCGTCTACGAGGACGTGAACGCAGACATGGTATCGGCGAAGGTGGAAATGGAGTACTTCGGCAAGCCGTATACGGTGATGATCGAAGGGAACGGGCGGTTGGATTGCGTGTCCAACGCCATCAAGCAAATCACGGGCAAAGAGTACGTGCTGGAAAACTATTCCGAGCACGCGTTGGAAGAGAAATCCACGGCAAAGGCTGCCTCCTACGTCAGTATTTTGGCGGACGGCAAGATCTACTGGGGCGTGGGGATCCACAGCGATATCATGACGTCGTCCATTCGGGCGTTCGTCTCGGCAATAAACAAAACGTTAGAATAAGGAGCAATCGGATATGAAATTAAACGGCGCACAAATTTTGGTACAGACGTTGATCGAACAGGGAGTTACCGATATTTTCGGCTATCCCGGCGGACAGGTCATCAACATTTACGACGCTTTGTACGAGTATAAGGATCAAATCCATCACGTGCTGACGGCGCACGAGCAGGGTGCGGCGCACGCCGCTGACGGCTATTCGCGCGCGACGGGCAAGGTGGGTGTATGCTTGGCGACGAGCGGTCCCGGCGCGACCAACCTCGTCACGGGGATTGCCACGGCAATGCTTGACAGCATACCCATGGTCGCGATCACGGGCAACGTGCCCTGTTCCCTCATCGGGAAAGACAGCTTTCAGGAGATCGACATCACGGGCGTGACCCTGCCCATCACCAAGCACAATTACTTTGTGAATAACGTTGCGGATTTGGCAGATACCATTCGCGAGGCGTTCGCGATTGCGAAGTCGGGCAGACCCGGTCCCGTCCTCATCGATATTCCCAAGGACGTGCAGGTGGCGAAGTACGAATACGAACCCCGGCCCGTCGTGGAAAAGATTCCCATGAAGAAGGTCAAGGAGAAATATATCGACGAGGCGGTGGAGATGATCGCGGCGGCGAAGAAACCCTATATCTACGTAGGCGGCGGCGCAGCGGGGCTTGGGCTCGGCAAGGAGATCGTGGCGTTTGCGGAAAAGATCGGCGCGGTGATCGGGTGCTCCTTTATGGGACTTTCGGCAATACCGCAGGAATGTGAACGTTTCCTCGGTATGCAGGGTATGCAC
>JAGAJI010000001.1 GCA_017626135.1 Clostridia bacterium
GAAGGCGAAAAAGTACGAATTGTTGCTCGTCAACGGCGCGGATTTTGGCGCGGACGGTTGGGTACGCATCGCGTACTGCGTGCAGACGGAACGGATCGAGAAAGCGTTGCCGCTTTTCCAAAAACTCGCGAAAGACTGCGGATTGTAACCAGCCGCCTCCCCGGTTGGAAGTCCAGGAACTCAGTTCCCGGTGCGGTTTCCAAAGGCGAAAAATCCACTTACAAAAACCCAAGGAAAAATCATCATGGAATACGTACGCGTTATTTTTCGACGGCGAGTATCTCACCAACGAACGGATGAACGATACGCGGTTTATTAAATTGTTGGAAAAATAAGGAGAAAAGGATATGGCGAAAACAAAACATAAAAAGAAACACGTTTTCAGATGGGTGGGCGGGATTCTCGCCGCACTCTTGGTCATTGTTGCCGTGCTCGGCGCAGGGGCTTGGAGTATGTTCGGCACCACCATCACCGCGGCGAACACCGTCAAAAAACTTCAAGACGACCTTTATTCCATGGAGTACGAAGGCGATTACGGCTTCGACGACTTTCTTGCACAAGGCGGCGCGAGCAGCGATAGCGAGGTGGCAAATTATCTCGTGAAGTTCCTCTCCCACGGCTTCTATGAAATGGAAGCGGAGATAAGCAGCGGAGACTTCGGTTGTTCCACAATCTGTACCGCCGACGAGCAGGGTACGACGTTTTTCGGTCGCAACTACGACTGGGAAGAATGTCGGGCGATTATCGTACATACCGTTCCCGATAACGGCTACGCATCCGTTTCCACCTGCGCGCTCGATTTCCTCGGGTTTGGCGAGGAGTACGTGCCCGACGGCTCCATGGCGGAGCGTATGCAGACCCTGGCGGCGATTTACGTGCCGTTGGACGGCATGAACGAGAAGGGACTCGTCGTCGCCGACCTCATGGCAGGGGATAAGGAAGAAACCCATCAGCAAACGAACAAACCCGACCTGACGACTACGACGGCAATTCGACTTTTGCTCGACAAAGCGGCGAACGTGGACGAGGCGGTGGCGTTGCTTGGTCAGTACGATATGAACTCGTCCATAGGCTCTGCCCACCATTTGTCGATCGCGGACGCGAGCGGCAGGAGCGTGGTGGTGGAGTACGTGAACGGCGAAATGTACGTCACGGAAACCAAGATTGTGACCAACCACTATCTCACCGATTGCGGGAAGAAGGGCGTGGGTTCCGAGCAATCCCATATTCGATTTGATACGCTTGCGGCGTACAGCGGACATGCGGGCGCAACGGACGTGCGGGATATGCTGGAATCGGTAGCGCAGAAAAATTATCCGCAGACGGAAGGGAGATACGAAAAGACCATGTGGAGCCTCGTCTATTGCCCCGAGGCAGGCTGGGCGGAGTTCTACTTTGCGGAAAACTATCAAGACGGCTATCGTTTGTCCCTTCGGGACGCGGAGTCCTTTGTGGAGAAAATAGGGAAATAACCGCAGGACGAGCTGCCCGTTAAGCCAAGCGTTGATAACGCTTGGTAGGGGCGAGATGAGTGAGCGCATATGTAGAGCGCGAACGGTGACCGAGAACAGCGTTCACATTACGCTGTTCGAGAAGCGCTACCAACCGCAAAGCGGTTCTATTGCCAAAGGCAAAACGTTCAGCCCCCCATGAAGAGCGAACGCAGTTCGCGTCACCATCGCCTATGGGCGGAAGAATAAACGGCGATTTGTACTTAAAGCGACTGATTGAAAGTCACATTATAATAAAGTAGAAGTGGATCTTTCGGTGAAAAGAGCGAAAAAGTGGCGGTATTCATAAAATTTTTAATTTTTGCAAAAAAACTTTTGAAAAACCTTTCAAAAAAGATTGACAACCCCTCGAAAGTGTGTTAAACTAATCATACGCACCCGAAGAGGGGTGTAATTTTTTGTATGGAGTTTTTATTATGGCAGTTAAAACGGCAAGAAACAAAATTACGTTTGAATGCACCGAATGCAAGCATAGAAATTACGACAGTATTAAGAACAAAAAGAACGATCCCGACAGATTGACTCTTTCCAAATACTGCCCGTTCTGCAAGAAGCACACGGAACACAAAGAATCCAAATAATTCTGTTTAGCGTCCGCGCCAAGAGGGAAACTTTTGGCGTAAACGCGCATGAGGTATCCAATGGCAAACGAAACCAAAACCCAAAACCAAACGACCAACGCAACGAAGGCGAAAAACAAAAAACCCGGTTGGTTCCGTCGTGTAGGCGCAAAAATTAAGGAAACCTTCTCCGAACTCAAGAGAGTAACCTGGCCGAAATTGCCCACCGTTTTCGCAACGACGGGCGTTGTTCTCGCCGTCGTAGCCGCTTTCTTGGTGGTCATCACGGGCGTGGACTATCTTTTGACTTTCTTGTTAGGTCTTATCTCGTAATTTCGGAGGAAACGATATGCCGATGAACGAAGAACCCAAGTGGTACATTCTTCATACCTATTCTGGCTATGAAGCGATGGTAAAAGACAGTCTGGAAAAGTTGATCGAAAACAACAATCTGGGCGACTATATCGTCGATTTGAAAATTCCCATGGAGCAGGTCGTTGAAGAAAAGAACGGTAAGCTGAAGGTGGTGGAGAGAAAACTGCTGCCCTGCTACGTGTTCATCAAAATGATCTACACCAACCAAATTTGGTACTACGTGACGAGTACGCGTGGGGTAACGGGTTTCTGCGGCCCTCAAGGTCGACCTATCCCTATGAAGCCCGACGAAATTCGTAAGATGAAGCTCGAAGCGCCCACCGTGGACGAGACCTTCTGCGTTGGCGACAACGTATCCATCGAGGACGGCCCTTTGAAGGGCTTCTTGGGTACGATCAAAGCAGTCAACAATTCTGCGAAGAAAGCGACCGTCTCGACGACGATGTTCGATCGTACCACGGACGTAGAAGTGGAATTCATTCAAATCCAGAAAGTGGAAACTCCTTTGCCCGAAACGACGGAAGCAGAGGAAGAAACCAACAACTAATTCGTTAACAAAGTGGGAGAGACGTCAAATCTTTTCAGGGCGTCTTGTATTCACCACGAAGGAGAAATAAATTTATGGCAAAGAAGATTACAGCAGTCGTAAAATTGCAGCTTCCCGCCGGTAAAGCTACCCCGGCTCCTCCCGTAGGTTCCACCCTTGGTCCCTATGGTATCAACCTTCCCGGCTTTACCAAGGAATTCAATGCAAAGACGGCAGACAAACCCGGTCTCATTATCCCCGTCGTCGTAACGATCTATCAGGATCGTTCCTTCACGTTCATTTTGAAGACCCCTCCCGCTCCCGTCCTCATCAAGAAAGCTCTTGGTTTGGAATCGGCAAGCGCAAAACCCAACTCCGTCAAGGTTGGTAAGTTGACGAAAGCACAGGTAGAAGAAATCGCAAAGACGAAGCTGCCTGACTTGAACTGCACGTCGCTTGAAAGCGCAATGAGCATGATCGCCGGAACCGCTCGCAGCATGGGCGTTACCGTTGAAGAGTAATTTAGGAGGCGGTAAAGATGAAACACGGCAAGAAATATCAGGATAGCGTAAAAGCAGTAGATTTGAGCAAACAGTACGAAGCAAACGAAGCGGTTGCGGCAGTACTGGAAACGGCAAAGGCGAAATTCGACGAAACCATCGAACTGCACGTTCGTTTGGGCGTTGACCCCCGTCAGGCTGACCAGCAGGTTCGTGGCGTACTCGTCCTTCCTCACGGCACCGGTAAAACCAAGAGAGTTTTGGTTATCGCAAAGGGTGCAAAGGCAGACGCGGCGCAGGCGGCAGGCGCAGACTTCGTAGGCGCTGAAGAACTCATCGCAAAGATCCAGAACGAAAACTGGTTCGACTTCGACGTCATGATCACCACCCCCGACATGATGGGTATGGTAGGTCGTATCGGTCGTATCCTCGGTCCCAAAGGCTTGATGCCTAACCCTAAGTCCGGTACGGTTACGATGGACGTTGAAAAAGCGATCAAGGAAGTCAAAGCAGGTAAAGTGGAATACAGACTTGACAAGACCGCAATCATTCATTGTCCCATCGGCAAGAAGAGCTTTGGTCAGGAAAAGCTTGTGGAAAACTACACCGCGCTTATGGACGCCATCATCAAGGCGAAACCCGCTGCGGCAAAAGGTACCTATTTGAAGAGCGTAACCCTCGCTTCCACGATGGGCCCCGGCGTCAAAGTCGTTACTAAACTGTAAGGCAACCCCGCACAATAACATACGGCGCGATAAGCTGCCGATTTTGGGAATCAATGCGTTGGCTCTTTTTGCAATAGGAACCGCTATTGCTGCAAAAAGCCGCCTGTTTCTTCCTCAAAATCGTCTACGCTTCTCGCTTGATGACATTATGCGGTATTACCTTTAATTTCAAAAAAATATAAAAATTTTCGTCAAAGGCAGTAAAAAATGATTGACTGCCTTTGGCGGAGATGATATAATAGTATAGTAAATTGTAAAAATACGAGATAGCCGCAGAAAGTGAGTATCGAAAGATTTGATGGGAAACCGCTCGCCGAGGTTAGGGAATAAACGATTGTTTGCGTCCTTATGCCGTGCGGCATAGGGTATTTTTTATGTCAGGCAACCCCAAAGGGTGCTTAAAGGAGGTACAAATGGCAAACGTAGAAGCTAAGAAACAAATCGTAGAAGAGATCAAAGCGAAAATTCAGGCGAGCAAATCCGTCGTCCTTGCTGATTACAACAAGTTGACGGTGTTGGAAGTCACCGCACTTCGTAACAAGTTCAAAGAAGTGAACTGTGAATACAAAGTTTACAAGAACACGTTGGTAAGAAGAGCGTTCAACGAACTCGGCATCAACGATTTCGACAACGATCTCAACGGCACCACCGCAACGGTATTCTGTGCGGACGAAACGAGCGGCGCAGCAGTATTTGCAAAGGAAACGAAAGCAAACCCTGCCTTGGTAGAAAAAATCGTTCCCAAGTGCGCGTACGTGGAAAACAAATACCTTGACAAAGCCGGCGTGAAAGTGCTTTCCGCGATTCCTTCCAAGGAAGTTCTCATCGCGAAGATGCTCGGCTGCTTCCAGTCTCCCCTCTCCAAGTTCGTTGGCGTGTTGGATCAGATTGCGAAAGCGAAAGAAAGCAACTAATTATCCATTATCAAATTAAAAAATCATTATTAAAAATCGGAGGATTAAAAAATCATGGATGTACAGAAACTCATTGAAGAAGTAAAAGCGATGACCGTACTTGAACTCAACGATCTCGTGAAAGCATTAGAAGAAGAATTTGGCGTAAGCGCAGCAGTAGCAGCAGCTCCCGCAGCAGGCGGCGCAGCAGAAGCAGCTCCCGCAGCAGAAGAAAAGACGGAATTCGACGTTGTTCTTAAAGATATCGGCGCGAACAAGATCGCGATCATCAAAGTTGTTCGTGAAGCTACCGGTCTTGGCCTTGCAGACGCTAAGAAAGCGGTGGAAAGCATGGGCGTTTTGAAAGAAGCTATGCCCAAAGCTGACGCTGAAGCGTTCGTTGCGAAACTCAAAGAAAACGGCGCTACCGCTGAACTTAAATAAGTTTAACTTGCAAAAAAAGA
>JAGAJI010000017.1 GCA_017626135.1 Clostridia bacterium
CAAGAAGTTATCGGGAAAACAGGTCGAACCCGAACCCGAGCCCACGAAAAACAGAATCACGCTGGATAAATTAGTCGCGCAAGAGCGCGCGCAAAAAGCGGAAGAGCGGACGCGCTCCAAGGCAAAATTCAGCCTGTGGCTGCAAGATAAATTCCCCGTTTTTCATCGTAAAAAGGATATTCCCGTCGAGAAGAATACCGTGCTTGAACAACTACCTGCCCCCCTCGAAGAGGAATCCGACACGGATTTCCTCGACAAAATTTAAGAAGAAAAGAATGCGGTCATATAGTCAAACGAGGTCGCTTTTAATCGAACACCGCCCCCGAAAGTCTACGACTTTCGGGGGCGGTGCCTCGCATTTATATAAGTGTTTTCAACAATCCTTCGAGTCCTCTGACAAGGTCTTGATAGGTCGCCGTAAAGTCCCCCGTATACCACGGGTCCGCAACCTCTCCGCCACCTGCGAAGTCCGGCAGTTTTTTGCATTTCTCCGCATTTTTCGCGCCCACGATTTTCCTCGCGCGGCGCACGTTGCTCTCGTCCATGCAAAGGAGCAAATCGTAATACTCCCCGTCCGCTTCGGTCAGCAGTTGCGCCCGTTTCCCCTCGCAGAAAATGCCATGCTTTTGGAGTTCCGTTTTGGCAGGAGGATAGACGGGATTGCCCACGCCGTTCCAAATTTCTTCGGTGGAGACGGCGGAGGACGCAACGTCAAACTCTCCCGCCCTTCCAAGCTTTTTCACCATATCCTTAAAGATAAATTCCGCCATCGGTGAACGGCATATATTGCCGTGGCAAACGAACATAATCTTATACATGGGTATCCTCTTCGGGATTTTTATCGTCTTTTCCGACGCCGCAAACGCCTGCGTGCGGACAGCCCTGACAGCCGCAACCGCAGCCCGTTTTTCCTTTCTTTTTTTGTACGATCAGGTAGACGACGATGCCTATCACGAGCACCGCGCTCCCTACGATCAAAGCAATATCAATCGGTTGCATTTTTACACCTCTTCACGGGATTTGCGTTTCTTCTCCGCGTCCTTTTTATCCATGTATTTGTTGTAGAGCACGATCCCCACGACGGTGAGCGCCGCAACGACGATCCAGACGGCTACGGGCCATACGAATTGTCCGACCGTGTACACGATCGTCGATACCAAATACGAGGTGAACACCCAGAACAGCAACGTCCACTTGAACTTGCCCTTGCCGATTTCCCCTCTTGCCGCCGCCACCGCCGCAAAGCAGGGAATGGTCAACATATTGAAGGCGATGAAGGAGATGAGCGCAGGCGCACCGATACCCGTTTCCTGAATCATGATCATGACTTCCGAGACGCCGTCCTCACTCACGCCGGCAAAGGACGTTGCCAAGCACGCCGCGAAGGTACCGAACGCCGCGATGACGTCCTCTTTCGCAATCAAGCCGAGGAGCGCCGCTACCGCGAACACCCAGCCGTTGCTATTGAGTTGGCTACCAAAGCCCAAGGGGGTGAACAGGGGCTGAATGAACTGCCCGAGGGACGCCAAAATGGACAGGTCGGTATGGGCGAATTCCTCGTCGCCGACGGTGATATAGCCCACGTGTTGCCAGTTCCACTTGAAGTTGGACAGAAACCAAATGACGACGCAGGAAATGAGAATGATGGTAAACGCCTTCTGCAAGAAGTGTTTTGCCTTATCCCAAAGGTGGAGCATCAAATTTTTGAACCCGGGCAGGTGGTAGGTGGGGAGCTCCATGATGAAGGGAGACGCCTCACCGCGCTGGGTGGTATTCCGCATCACGAGCAGGGATACGAGCGCCGTCACGATCCCGAGCAAGTACATCGAGTAGGTGATGACGTCCGCATTCCCTACGCCGAACGCCTGTACGATTGCGCCCGACACCGCCAACAGAATGGGCATCTTCGCGCCGCAGGAGAAGAAGGGAATGACGCGAACGGTCGCCTCACGCTCCCGCTCGTCCGCCATGGTACGGGTATTGATCATCGCAGGCACCGAACACCCAAAGCCCATAATCATGGGCATGAACGCTCTGCCCGACACGCCGAAACGGCGGAAAATCCGATCGAGCATGAACGCCACGCGCGCCATGTAGCCCGAGTCCTCCAAAATGGAGAAGAACAGGAATAAAACGAGGATCTGCGGCAGGAAGGAGAGCACCGAGGCTACCCCACCCCAAACGCCGTCGCAAATAAATCCGACGATGACTTTGTTCGCCTGCAAGCCTTCCAACCCGAGGGCAAGCCACTCGCCGATCTGATCGGTGAGCAGCTCCATCGCATTGAACAAAACGATGCCGGGGGAGTGGATCCCTTTGCTGAAAAAGATGCCGCCGACAACCGATTCGCTGATATTGCCGCACCATTCTCCGAACGCCGGGATCAGACCGAGATACAGGAAGTTTTCCGAGAAAGTCATGTGGAAAATGGCAAACATGATGACGAGGAAAATGGGAATCCCGAACCACTTATGGGTGAGAATTTTGTCCGCTTTGTCCGATTTGGACAGTTCCTCGTAGTCGAGTTTTCTCGCTCTCGTCAGCGTGGACGAGAAGTGCTTGGTGATGTATTTATACCGCGCGTCGGCGATCGCTGCCTCCGTGTCCCCGTGGAAGGCGTCGTTGACGAGGTTTTCGCGAATGAACGCCTGCGCCGCGCGTGCCTCGGCAGGGTGCGCCGCCACCTCGATTGCATCCTTCTCCACCAACTTGATCGCATGGAAGAGGGGGGCTTCCACCTCTTTGAGCCGCAGGGCGATCTCCGCGTTGGAAATCGCCGAACCGAGCGCCGATTCTTTGAGCACGCTCGTGCCCTTGCGGGGCGTTTTCACCGCCTCGACGGCGCGATCCATGAGCTTTTCCACATTGTCGCCTTTGAGCGCGGATACTTCCACCACCGCAAATCCGATGCGTTTTTCCAACGTCTTGACGTCGATGCGATCGCCCCGCTTATCGAGTACGTCCGTCATGTTGAGCGCCACCACCATGGGCACGTCGAGCTCCATGAGCTGCGTGGTTAAGTACAGGTTGCGCTCCAGGTTGGTCGCGTCAACGATATTGATGACGCAATCGGGATGTTCTTCGAGAATGAAGTTCCTCGCCACCACTTCCTCGGGGGTGTAGGGGGACAGGGAATAAATCCCCGGCAAATCGACGATGTCGACGGGGGTATCCCCTTTTTTATAAGTACCTTCACGCTTGTCGACGGTGACGCCGGGCCAGTTGCCCACGTGGGCGGTACTGCCCGTCAGCGCGTTAAACAGCGTCGTTTTCCCCGAGTTGGGGTTTCCTACTAATGCAAATTTTAACATACTTTCTCCTTACTTTTATTACGTATATGCGATTTTTCAATCGTTTATGACGACGAGTTTTTCCCCTCTGCCAAGCGCCCGTTTTGGAACTCAACGCAGACATGGGTGCCCCGTTTACTCGATTTCCACGTGCGCCGCCTCCGCTTTTCGAAGCGTAAGCTCATAGCCGCGCAGAGCAATTTCGATGGGATCGCCCAAGGGCGCTTTTTTACGCAGATACACTTCCGCGCCCGGCGTGATCCCCATATCGAAGAGCCTCCGACGAATCGCGCCCTCGCCGTTGACTGCCGTCACCTTTCCTCTTTCTCCGATCGACAATTCTGACAAAAGTTTCATTTTGATTCTCCTTCTCAAATTTTCTTAACCGTGGTTAATTTTCAATACAAATAAAAAGCGGAACATCAATTTCCGTATAACACTATACCACATTTATATGCGTTTGTCAACTAAAAATTAACCAAAGTTAAGAATTTTTTTGAAAAATTTTTTGTGTTCATGATTTATGAAAAAAAGCAGCCGCGCTTGCGACTGCCTATGTCCCCTATTATACCTTCTTGCCCATTTCGTACGCTTGCGCAAACGCAGGGGTGTTGCGAATTTCTCCCTTTTCGTATACGCCCGTGCCGTAGATCACGCCCATTTCCTTCCCGCCTTCCACACAATCGGCGTAGCCGCGGAAGCAGGCGAACGTCGTTTCACAGGATTCCTTCTCCGTATCCGCGCAAGTGGCTATGTAGTAAAATTCCTTGTTCTTAACTTCCAACCAACGCGCCACCGTTCTGTCAATGACGGCTTTGAGCTGTGCGTCGACGGAGTAGAAATACACGGGGCTAGCCAACACGAGCACGTCGGCGTCGATCATCTTTTGCAAGATTTCCCCCATATCGTCCTTACTCACGCATTGACCGCCGCTTTTTCTGCAATAGTAACAGCCCTTGCAGGGCGCGACGTTCTTCTCCGCCACGCGGATTTTTTCGACCTCGTTGCCGCTTTCCTGCGCTCCGCGCATAAATTCGTCGCAGAGCAGGTCGGAATTGCCGCCCTTTCTGGGACTTCCCGATAAAATCAAAACTTTTTTACTCAGACGTATACCTCTATGATTGATTATGTAAAGATTGCCATACAGAGGGAACCCGTCGCCAAAAGTGCGAGCCCCAACCACGTTTTTGCGGACGGTTTCTCTTTCAAAAAGAGGACCGAGAATACCACCGTGAGCACGATGCTCAATTTGTCGATGGGTACGACGACGCTTACCTGCCCCTGCTGAATGGCGTAATAGTAGCACAGCCAGCTCCCGCCCGTGGCAAACCCCGACAGCACGAGGAAAAGCAGTTCTTTGCCCTTGATCTCCTTGACCGATTTGGTCTCCTTGCGAAAGAACACGATCCCCCACGCCATCACGAGCACGACGCCCGTGCGGATTGCCGTCGCGGCGTTGGAATTGACGTTCTCAATCCCGATTTTGGAGAGAATGGACGTCGCCGCCGCAAACAGGGCGGACAGGAGCGCAAAGACGAGCCAAGCCCGTTTCGCCTTGTCTTCCGAACGTTTGATTTCCGTCATCAAAAAGGTTCCCGCTGCAACCGCCGCCAAGCAGAGCAGCTTTACCCACCAGAGCGTCCTCTCTTCGGGGAACACCAAAATGGCGATGAGCACGGAGAACACGACGCTCGATTTGTCCACCGCCGCCACTTTGGAGACTTCTCCCAAGGACAGGGCTTTGAAATAGCAGATCCAGCTCCCGCCCGTGGCAAGCCCCGATAAAATGAGAAAGACGAGCGACTTGGGGTCAATCGTCGCAAGCGTCGCATACGCGCCCGTGATCAGCACGATCAGCCAGGCGAACACGAACACCACGCCCGTGCGAATCGCTGTCGCCACGTCTGAATTGACGTCTTTCATTCCGCATTTCGAAAGTATTGCCGTGACACCTGCAAAAATTGCGGAAAACACAGCCGCAACAATCCACATAACCAGCCTCCAAACGCTTTATCCCTTGCAGTAAAAAACTTCTTTCGCTTTATTTCCCCTTGACTTTTGCCTTCATCATGGAGAAGGTTTCTTCGGAGATATGGTGCTCCATGTGACAAGCGTCCTTCTCCGCCGTCGGGGCAGACACGCCGCAGGAAATCAGAAAATCCCGAATGATGCAATGCTTTTCATACACCGCCTCGGCGTATTTTTTTCCCTCTTGCGTGAGGAATAAGTGCTTCCCTTCCTCGTAGAGGTAGCCGTGTTCGACGAGAATTTTCATCGCCTTATTCACCGCCGCTTGCGACACGTTCATGCGCTTTGCCACGTCCACTCTGTGCACGGCGTCCTGCTCTCCACTGAGCACCAAAATACTCTCTAAGTAGTCCTCACCCGATTGATTATACTTGATAGAACCGTTCATAATTTCCCCTCTTTTTATCATTCGTCAAATACATGGTATGCCCGTATTGAAATAATTGCCCTTTTGCTTTTTATTGTCGAGCCGCTTAATGCGCGCCTCCGATTTGCGGAAGTTGAAATACGAAGGGCTTACAAGGCGCAACGAAGAAATGCGCAGGGCTCCCCCTAACTTTGGTTTTAGAACCGAGCAGTTCAAGGCGCGCCGAGGGAGCGTACCGAGTAGTACGTAACCGAGGCGCAACGAAGAAATGCGACGCGTTATAAAATCAAAGTTCCGTCGCCGAAACTAAAAAAGCGATACTTATGCTCCACCGCGTACTTGTACACGTCCAAAATTTCTTCCCGACCCGTCATGCACGCAACCAACATGATCAGCGTACTCTCGGGCAGGTGGAAATTCGTGACGAGCGCGTCGACGCATTTCATTTTGTAGGGCGGGTAGAGGAAAATTTCCGTATCGCCGCTGCAAGCTTTCACCATGCCGTGCTCGTCCGCGACGCTCTCCAAGGTACGCACGGAAGTCGTGCCCACGGCGATGACTCGCCGTCCCTCGCGTTTCGCGCGATTGATAATCTCCGCCGCCTCGGGTTTGATCTCGTAGTGTTCCGAGTGCATCTTGTGGTCGGTGATGATCTCCTCGCTGACGGGACGGAAGGTGCCCAGTCCCACGTGGAGGAGTACTTCGGCAATCTCCACGCCCTTGGCTTTGATCTTCTCCAAAAGCTCCTGCGTGAAATGCAGTCCTGCCGTCGGCGCCGCCGCCGAGCCGTCCACCTTGCTGTATACCGTGTTATAGCGGGACTGGTTTTTCAGCTTTTCGTGGATATAGGGGGGCAGAGGCATGGTGCCCACGCGGCTGACGATATCCTCAAACGTGCCCTCGTAGGAAAACTCCACGATGCGCTCCCCCGTTTCCGTGATGTCCTTCACCACAAAAGAGAGTTCGTCCCCGATGGTCATCTTCACGCCGATTTTCCCCTTTTTCCCGGGCCGCATCAACACTTCCCACGTGTGGAGGTCGTAGCGTTTGAGAAGGAGCACTTCCACCACACCACCGTGGGGCGTGCGCGCGTACATACGCGCGGGAATGACCTTCGTGTTGTTGACGACGAGCACGTCGCCCGCCTGCAAATAGTCGACGATATCCCTGAAAATCCTGTCCTCGATCTTTTTCGTCTTTCTATCGTACACCAAAAGCCGCGAGGAATCCCGAGGCTCCGCCGGCGTCTGCGCAATTTGACTTTCGGGCAGATCGTAATAGAAATCACTTTTTTTATACTGTACTTTTTCTTCCATAATCTTAACTCAACAAATACATGGGTGCCTCGTTTCTCACCGCTCGTCCTCTTCAAACAGGGACATTTGCCGTTTGGCTTTCACGCCGGGCGTACAGCCCATATGCTCGTACCCGCCCTTCAAACAGATACGCCCGCGAGGCGTACGGGCGATAAACCCGAGTTGCAACAGATAGGGCTCGTACACGTCCTCAATCGTGTTGGCGTCCTCGTTGATGGTTGCGGCAAGCGTTTCCAACCCCGTCGGCCCGCCGTTGAATTTCTCGATCAGCGCACGGAGCAGGCTTCTGTCCGTCTCGTCCAAGCCGAGCTCGTCGATCTCCAAGCGCGCCAACGCAAACCGCGCGTCCTCGCGCGTGACGGTACTGTTCCCCTTCACCACGGAGAAGTCGCGTACGCGTTTTAAGAGGCGGTTGGCGATACGGGGAGTCCCACGGCTACGCCGCGCAATTTCCGCCGCCCCGTCCTCGTCGATGGAGATATCGAGCGCGCGCGCCGAACGGGTGACGATTTCCTGCAACTCCTTCGGCGTGTACATTTCCAGTCGATTGATGATCCCGAATCGATCGCGCAGAGGCGCCGCCAACATACCCACGCGGGTGGTCGCGCCGATGAGGGTGAATTTTTTGAGCGAGAAACGGATATTCCGCGCGGACGGGCCTTTGCCCACGATAATGTCGAGGGCGTAGTCTTCCATGGCGGAATACAAAATTTCCTCCACCGAACGGTTGAGTCGGTGAATTTCATCGATGAAGAGCACGTCGCCGTCGTTGAGGTTGGTCAAGATGGCGGCAAGGTCGCCCGAACGCTCGATGGCGGGGCCGCTCGTGAGCTTGATGGACACCCCCAACTCGTTGGCGATGATGTGGGAGAGGGTGGTTTTTCCGAGCCCCGGGGGCCCGTACAAAAGCACGTGATCGAGCGCCTCCCCGCGCGCTTTCGCCGCCTGTATATAGACGCTCAAATTCTCCTTGACTTTCTGCTGACCGACGTAATCCCCCATCGTCTTGGGGCGGAGCACGTTTTCCTCCGCGTCGTATTCCGTTTTCGTGCTGACGACGAGACTTTCGTCACCGCCGTATTCGTCCTCTTCAAAAAACATAATACATTCCTTTTCAACCCCACAAGCGAGGGTATATTATTCTATAATAAGTATACCCTCTTTGCCCTCCGAAAGTCAAGCAAAACCCTCCGCTTTTTCCCGCAAACGCCTATAATTTTACAAGAAAAAATCAGACTTCGGAAAGAAAGTCTGATTTCGCTTAGATTTATGCAATTATGTTATAATATGCCGTGCTCCAACAATACGTCGGAGAGTTTGGCGAGCCGCTCGGGCGAAAGCGTTTCCCCTCTCGCCTTGTCCTCTACCCCTGCCTCCTGCAAAATTTCTTTCGCCTGTTCACGGATCAGCTTGAAACTGTTGACAAGGTTGTTTTCGAGCGTTTTTCTGCGATTGAGAAAGGCGCATCGAACCGTCTGCCGATAGGCGTTTTCGTCCTTCACCTCGACCCTGCCCCGCTCGAATTCGATTTTCACCACCGCGGAGTCCACGTTGGGACGGGGGTAAAACAGATTTCTCGAAACACGCTTGACAATCGTTGCGCGCCCTTTCAGAGCAATCGCCGCCGTGATTGCGCCGTACTCGGGGGTGTTCTCCTTCGCGCAAAAGCGCTCCGCCACCTCTTCCTGCACCATGATCGACAAGCCCTGCACCTTCTCGCTCTCTTCCAAAAACTTGGTGACGAGGGGAGTCGTGATGTAATAGGGCAGGTTCGCCACGACGACGTACTCGTCGATTTCCTTTTCGAACTCCTTCAAATCGAGTTTGTTGAAATCGCGGAAAATGACTTCCACGTTTTCAAGCCCCGCCAGCGTATCCGCAAGAACGGGCTGTAAGTCCTTATCGATGTCGAAGGCGTACACTTGCTTTGCCGCCTCTGCCAAAGCGCGCGTGAGCGTGCCGGCACCGCAACCGATCTCCACCACCGTCGTATCCTTGGTGATTCCCGACGCCTCGACGATCGAGCGCAATAAATTCCCGTCTGAAATAAAGTTCTGCCCGAACTGTTTTTTGAAATGAAATCCGTGTTTTTCCAGGATCGTGCGAAGCTCCATACTCTTCTCCTACGAGGGGTTATCCCCTCTCTGTTTTTCCGTGAACGCAGACATGGTATGCCCGTTTACTCGTCGCCGAGGAAATTCCCCTGTCCGTCCACAAATAGTTTCCCTGTTTTTTTATTGTACATTTTGACAATGCGGCCCTTTGTGACAAGTTGTTTGAACGCATTTTCGGGGTTATACAAAAGGTACGTCCAGTTGCCGTCCATTTTCTTATCCAACCCCGTTTTCTTCATAAACGCAAATACCCTCTCGTCCAAAGGGATAAAAAAGGGAATGAGGTCGTCGTCCATCGCAAACACCGCGATGGCAAGATATACGCGGCGGTAAACGGACTGCGTAGCAAGCACGAGTTCGGCACGCTCCCACGGTATGTAAAAGACGTTTTCTCGCGCTTCGTCAAATACCTGCCCTGCCTCTTCGTCGGGAATTTCCAGTTGTACTCCATCTTTTTCGAGGGTGTAAACGAGGTCTTCGTCCGTAACCGTCAAACTCTCTTCCTCGCAAGGTTTGGGCTCGTTGAAAAGGTAGGAAAAGCGCTCCATTTCAATCTTGACGTCCACTTTCGTTGCCAACGCAAGCAAAACGAACGCGGCAACGTTCACCAACACCATCCAAGGCATCCAAGCAATCGCCACGATGATTCCCGCGTCGTTTCTCGCCGCAAGCAGTCCTAAAATAATCGGCGCAGGGAAAAGCAAAATCAGGACGTACAAGGGAATCCCTACCGTCAGAATTTTCCAACGGAAGGAAGACATACTCGCTTTTCTCTGTTGTCTTTTTTCTTTCAACGTCATTGTTTTTTCACCATTTTTACGTCGTTGCCTTCTTCCGGCAACTACGTGAACGCAGACATGGTATGCCCGTTTTGAATTTATGGATTAAGAATCGGTAATATATTTGCGCACGTAGAGCGGAATACGCAGGCTATCCGCCAGGCGTTTGCAAGCCTCCACCTCCGCCTCGCCGATGCAATCGACGATGGAGAAACGGCAGGGTACGCCATGACGCTTGCAAAGCTTCGCGAACTCGAGCATACCGTCAAATCCGCTCTCGCGGAATTGCGAGCGGCAGATGGGCTGATATTTTTCATAGCAGGACGCATTCAGAGAAACGTTGACGAGGTCGATCTTTCCCTTCAGGTCGGGAACGATGTCGCGCTTGTGAATGAGGTTCCCCTGCCCGTTGGTGTTCAGTCTCGTCTTTAAGCCCTGTTCGTGGAAGAAGTCGCACAGCGCCACCATCTCCGCAAGGCGATAGGTCGGTTCACCGAAACCGCAGAACACCACTTCCTGAAAACGGCTCAGATCCCCCATGCCGTGCGCCGCGGCGATGACTTTTTCCGCCGTGGGCTCGCCGTGACGGAGCCACAGATAGTTGCCGTAGTAGCTTGTACGCTCGTTGCGTACGCAGAAATCGCAGGCGTTGGAGCATTTGTTCGTCAGATTGACGTACAGATTCCCGTCCAGCGTATATAAATAGGTATCCTTGCGGTTATCGTCCTTGTTGTTTCCCTTACCCTGTTGTTGCTTGGGTTGCTGTTTTTGCCCCTGTTGTTGGGGAGCCTTCTTTTTGTTGGCGTTATTTTGTTGGGGCTGGGGCTGAGGCTGCTTGCCGCCATTTTGCTGCGCCTTGGCGTTTTGTTGCCCCTTCGATTGATTTTGCGGCTTTTCCTTTTTGGGTTGACCCTGCTGGGACAGTTGCGGCTGTTGTGCCTGTTGATTGCGTACCTGCCCCTCCTGCGCGTTGTTTTCACCGTTGGGTTTATGATGTTTTTTGCGGCGTTTTCTGCCGCCGTTTTCCCCTTGCGGGAGTATTTGTTCGTTTACTTTATTTTCTTCCATAACTTCATTTCAGCTTAAAAAACAAGTCCTTTGCGTTGGCAAGAATTTGCGTTTTCAGCTCCTCCAAATTTTCATTTCGAAGCTCCGCCATGTAATCGACGACGTGCTTTACGTTTTTAGGTTCGTTGGGAAAGGTACCCCGAAAGGGCACAGGCGTGAGGTAGGGACAGTCCGTTTCCGATAAAAGCAGGGGGGCAGGTATTCGTTGAACACATTCTTGCACCTTTTTTGCATTCTTGAACGTACACGGTCCGCCGAAAGAAAAGCGCAAGCCGAGCCCGATAAAATCGGTCAGCATTTCGGGGGAATAGGAATAACAATGCATGAGCCCGCCCTGGCTTAAAAGCCCCTTTCGCTCCTTCAAAAAT
The DNA here is from genome assembly GCA_017626135.1 of Clostridia bacterium. GTDB lineage: Bacteria > Bacillota > Clostridia > Christensenellales > Borkfalkiaceae > Scatosoma. Next base: position 11,331 of record JAGAJI010000017.1, read on the forward strand.
TCGAGCGTTTCCTGCGCCGCGTCGCGGCTGTGAATGACGACGGGGAGCCCGAGCTCGTCCGCGAGCTCCAACTGACGATGGAAAAGCTCCCGTTGCAATTCGGGCGAAGGGTTGTCGTCGAAGTGATAATCCAGACCGATCTCCCCGACCGCCACGCACTTTTCGTGGTTGCACAGCGCGCGGATTTCGTCCAGATCCCCTTCGTTATATTTCTTCAATTCGCTCGGGTGAAAGCCCGCGCAAAAATAGACGTTATCGTAATTTTCGGCGAGCTCTTTCGCACGCTTGGAAGAGGGGAGGTCGAAACCCGAGCACACGACGAGCCCGACTCCGTTTTCCTCCGCCCTTTTCAGCGTTTCTTGCACGCCGCCGACTTCCTCAAATTCGTCCCCCGTCAGGTGACAATGTACGTCGATATACATAGCGTTTCTCCCTATCAAGGTCAAGGGAATTATTCCCTTGCGCGGTTGTAAGGGCGCGGAGCCCTTACCGGGTGTGGGCAGAGCCCACCGCAACGCAGTTGCATAACGGACTCAAAAAAGCAAAACGCAGTTTTGCGTCCTGAACCGCATAGCGGTTGTTGGCGTTGCAAAGCAACGTCAGCCCAACTGCGTGCCGCTCTCCACGTCCGTTTCGGGAACGATGAGGGAGAAGTTGCCCTTTTCGTCCTCGGCACCCAAAATCATGCCCTGCGATTCGATGCCGCAAATTTTTCTGGGCGCAAGGTTGGTCACGAATACCACTTTCTTGCCCACCATCTCTTCGGGCTTGTAATGCTTGGCGATCCCCGATACGATCGTACGGACTTCATCGCCGAACTTCACCGTCTCTTTCAAAAGTTTGCTCGACTTGGGCACCGCCTCACACGCGATAATCTCCCCTACGCGGAGCTGTACTTTCATAAAATCATCAAAGCTGATTTCAGGCGTCTTTGCCTCTTCGGGAGTACCCACGTCTGCGTTGACTTCCGCTTTCGCCCCTTCCTTGGGCGCAAGTTTTTCCATTTCCGCCGCGTACGCCGCCGCCTGTTCGACACGAATCTTTTCAATCTCGGGCACAAGGTTCTTAAAATCAAGTCGTGCAAACAAGGGCGGGATCGCCGTTACCGTCACGCTGTCGCGAAGAGCGAACTTGCCGCAATCTTCCAGCGAACGCGTTGCTCCGCCGAACGCCGCGAAAATCTTTTCGCAGGTCTCGGGCATGAAACTGTCGAGCAGGCTCGCGCCGATCTGAATCGCCTCGGCAAGATTGTACAGTACGTCGCCCAAACGTCCCTTTTTCGCCTCGTCCTTGGCAAGCGCCCAAGGCATGGTCTCGTCGATGTATTTGTTCGCCCTTCTGAACAACGTGAAGATCTCGCTGATCGCATCCGCGATACGGAGCTCATCCGCCTTCGCTCTCACCTTCGCCACCGTACCCGTCACCGTCGCTTTGAACTCGCCGTCGGGCTCCTCTTCGTTCGCAGGCAGGGACTTCACCACCGTGCCGCCGAAGTATTTGTCGATCATCGCGATCGTACGGCTGACGAGGTTGCCTAAAACGTTGGCAAGGTCGGTGTTGAACCGCTCGGTCACGAGCTCCCACGTAATCGACCCGTCGTTATCGAAAGGCATTTCGTGGAGCACGAAGTAACGCACGGCGTCCACGCCGTACAAACGTACCAAATCGTCCGCGTAAATCACGTTGCCCTTGGATTTGCTCATCTTGCCGTCCCCCTGCAACAGCCAGGGGTGACCGAATACCTGCTTGGGCAGGGGCTCCCCGAGCGCCATCAGGAAGATGGGCCAGTAGATGGTGTGGAAACGCAGGATATCCTTGCCGATAAGATGCAAGTCCGCAGGCCAGTATTTTTTGTACTGTTCGCTATGATTGCCGTCCACGTCGTAACCGATACCCGTGATATAGTTGCTCAACGCGTCCATCCACACGTAGATGACGTGACGGGGATCGAATTCCACGGGAATCCCCCACGTAAAGGACGTACGGGACACGCAGAGGTCCTGCAACCCCTTCAAAAGAAAGTTGTTCATCATCTCGTTCCTTCTCGACGCCGGCTGAATAAACTCGGGGTGGGTGTTGATGTGTTCGATCAGTCGGTCAGCATACTTGCCCATCTTGAAGAAGTACGCCTCTTCCTTGGCGGGCTTGACCTCTCTGCCGCAATCGGGGCATTTGCCGTCCACGAGCTGGCTCTCCGTCCAGAAGGATTCGCAGGGGGTGCAATACATTCCCTCGTAATACCCCTTGTAGATGTCCCCCTGATCGTAGAATTTCTTAAACATCTTGCCGACCTGCTTCATATGGTCGGCGTCGGTGGTGCGGATAAATTTATCGTAGGACGTGCCGACGAGGTCCCAAATCCCCTTGATTTCTCCTGCGATCTTATCCACGTAGGCTTGGGGCGTCACCCCTGCCGCCTCCGCTTTTTCCTGAATTTTCTGACCATGCTCGTCCGTGCCCGTCTGGAAGAATACGTCGTAGCCTTCCTTGCGCTTAAAGCGCGCAATCGCATCCGCCAAAATCGCTTCGTACGTGTTGCCGATGTGGGGTTTGCCCGAAGTGTAGGCGATCGCCGTCGTGATATAATAAGGTTTCTTTTCCATACTATCGCTCTCCTTTGCTTTGAATCCGATAATCTTTCACTCTTCATTATACAACTTTTTACGGGAAAAGTAAATCATTTTACTATGTAAAATGAACAAATCAAAACGATCGCGCGGAAAAAACCGCCCGTATGCACACGGGCGGCTGAAATTCCACGTTTTCAAGAAATATTCAATCGAATGTTTTGCAGGGCGTTCTTCTCCAACCTCGACACCTGCGCTTGGGAAATCCCCACCTCTTCGGAAATTTCCGTCTGCGTCTTTCCCTCGTAGTAACGAAGGTACAAAATCTTCCGTTCCCGTTCGCCGAGCTTCTCCATTGCCTCTCCCAAAGCGACCCGTTCCGTCCAGATCTCGTCGGTGTTCTTCTCGTCGCAGAGCTGGTCCATAAGGAGCAGCGTATCCCCCGACTTGTTGTACACGGGCTCGTAGATGGAAATGGAATCGGAAATGGCGTCGAGGGCGTACACGACTTCCCGTTCGGTGGTTTGGAGCGCCTCGGCAATCTTTTCAATCGTCGCCTCCTCGTCCCGCTCCTCGATCTCTTCGCGCGTCTTCAACACCTTGTACGCCATGTCCCGAATGGAGCGCGACACGCGCAGAGAGTTCCCGTCCCGAAGGTAACGTTTGATCTCCCCCACGATCATGGGCACGGCGTAGGTGGAGAACTTCACGCCCACGGCGATATCGAATCCGTCAATGGCTTTGATCAGCCCCACGCACCCTGCCTGAAAGACGTCGTCCGCGCCGAGGTTGCGAATACGGAACCGCTTGACGAGGGAGAGTACCAACCGCATATTGCCGATAATGAACTTATCCCTCGCCTCCTTGTCTCCCTTTTTGAGCCGTATCATCAGCTCCTCGTTTTCTTTCGCGGTGAGCTTGGGAAGTCCCGAAGTATCTACGCCGCAAATTTCCACTTTCTGCATACGCTTTTCCTCCTTTTTCTATGTAAGGGGCGCTGCCCGTATCTTCCTAAAAATGCAAAACGACGGGGGCAGGTATGCGTTGAGTATGCGCAAAGCGGGGAATTTTTATTCCATTTTCGCGATTTCTTTTTTGAGCCGCAAGATGATTTTCTTCTCCAACCTCGATATGTAGCTTTGCGAAATACCGAGCAAATCGGCGACGTCCTTTTGCGTCATTTCCTCTCCTCCTCCGAGCCCGAACCGCAAAAACATAATCTTGCGCTCCCGTTCGGAAAGCTTTTTGAGCGCCTCTTTGAGTTGCTCCTTCTCTGCGTTCGCCTCGATATTCCCATAGACGGAATCCGCAGACGTGCCGAGCACGTCCGAGAGCAACAGCTCGTTCCCCTCGAAGTCGGTGTTGAGAGGCTCGTCGAAGGACACCTCGCTTTTCAGCCTCGTCGTGCGGCGCAGGTACATCAAAATCTCGTTTTCGATGCACCGCGAGGCGTACGTCGCCAGCTTGATGTTCTTATTCGGATTAAAGGAGTTGATGGCTTTGATGAGCCCGATCGTACCGATGGACACCAAATCGTCGTTGTCCACCCCCGTGTTATCGAATTTTTTAGCGATGTACACGACGAGGCGCAGATTGCGCTGAATGAGTTCCGTTTTGGCGCGTTCCCGCTCCCCCTCCACCTGCATAAGTTTGAGCATTTCCCCCTCCTCTTCCGCCGAGAGAGGCAGAGGAAGCGCCTCGCCGTTGCCGCAGACGTAATCCACGGGGAGCTCCCGTTTATAAATATTCTCAAAAAACGCTTTGACGAGTTCAATCAGTTTCATACTCTTCTCCAAAATTCAACGATGCTTTGTATTCTCTTCCTATCATATTCCCGGACGGGGAAAAATATACCCCCTTTTTCACCGTCCCGATCTCGATTTCTCCACGGTATAGAGGAATTGTTTTCTCCCCTGCAAACGTCGTAATCGCCATTTCATCGCATACCTGCCCCCCACCTTTCAAAATTTCTTCCCCGTAGAGCTCGTAGAAAAGCTCGGGGGAAAGAAAGCACACGGGCAAGCCGTCCTTTTTCGCCAAGTTTCCGCTGTCCAAAAACGCCTGCGTCTCCACGCACTTCTCCCCGTGGAAGATTTTACAGGGATAAATCCGCTTATGTACCGCCCTGCGCTCGTAAAATTTCCGCACGAGCCAAACGGAGACGAAGCCAAGTAACGCAAATCCGAGAAAGACGAGCGGGCTTGCCACCTTCCTTCCGCTCCCGTATACAGCGAGGAGCGTCCCCCCGAAGCCAAAGCTGAAAATATAGAAGAAAATGCAAGTCAACGCATACCTGCCCCACTCCTTTCGCGTTTTCAGTCTCTCCGCCGTCACGAGACAGAGCAGGGCGCCCACCGTAAGTTTGAGGATAATTTTGAGAAAATCGGGCAGGCGCAAGAGAGGAAAGAGCAGGGCGAACAGCGCCCCGATCGTTCCCGAAAGACACACTTTCCACCACTTGATTTTGATTTTGGACGCGTACAGAGCCAAACAAAGAAGGGTGCCGTCGAAGAGGAAATTTTCTAAAAACGCGTATTCGATATAGAGTTCCATCGCTCCCCTATTGTAGCAAATCTTTTATCCAAAAGAAAAACACCTTTTGTCGAAAAGGTGTTTTTCTTGTTGTATGCCGTTTTGATCAGTACGCGTATTTGTAATATTCGATGCGGCCGTCGGGGAAAACTTCCGCGACGTCAAAGCGCGCGTTGGGTTCCTCGCGCGTACGCATCCAGTAATACTGCGCGATTTTTCGGTAGCGCTCCTGTTTTTGCGGGGTCACCGCTTCGAGCGGTGTGCCGTAGGAAAAGGACTCTCGGGTTTTGACTTCCACGAAGGCGATCTCGTCGCCGTCCTCGACGATGAGGTCTGCCTCCCCGAAGGGGGTCCTGTAATTGCGCTTCAAGATTTTATAGCCGAGCTTTTTGAGGTACTCCTCGACGAGTTTCTCTCCTCGCTTGCCTAAAGCTTTTTTGTGAACGTCCTGCGGTGAATCGGGCATAAACCGTACTCCTTGATCGCTTGTATGTGCGCCGCCGTGCCGTACCCCTTGTTCTTCTCGAACGCGTACGCAGGGTACTCCTTGGCGTATTCTTCCATCAGATGGTCACGATAGACCTTGGCGATGATGCTTGCCGCGCCGATGGAATAGGACAGGGCGTCGCCGTGGATCACGCTCTGCTGCGGGAGCGCAATATCGAGGGTCATATTCCCGTCCGTGAGCACCACTTCGGGCGTACTCCCGTCGGGCAATCTAAGGCTTTCAATCGCCCGTTTCATGCCGAGTTTGGTCGCCTCTAAAATGTTAATTTCGTCGATGGTTTTTTCACTCACCTCGACCATGGTATAGGCGATTGCCTTTTTTCGTATCTCTTCCGCAAGCGTTTCGCGCTTTGTTTCGGAGAGTTTTTTGCTATCGTCCACGCCCACGACGAGAGAATTTTCTTCCAAGGGCATGACGACCGCCGCGCACACGACGGGGCCCGCCAAAGGACCTCTGCCCACCTCGTCCACGCCGACGATATAGCGGTAGCCCTTTTGCTGTAAACCGTGCTCAATTTGCAATTTTTCTTCTGCGTTCCAAATTCTTTTCATCATCAAAAGGTAAAATCGGGGTAATCGGCGGGGTGTTCGAGGGTAATTTTGCCCGTTCTGCCCTTGCGGAAATCATCCATGATTGCCTTCGCGCCGCGCTCGTAATCAAATTCGCCGCCACGGAAGAGAAAGCCCCTGCGCTTGCAGACCGTCTCGTACATGGCGAGCTTTTCCGAATAGTCGGTGATGCCGTACCGCTCGGTCAGGTTGCTTGGATACTTCTCCGCGAGCTCCCCGAGGAGCTCGAGCGCGATATCGTCCAAGTCCAAAATGTCGTCGTTGATACTGCCGATATAGGCGAGGTGACGGGCGTGATACTGATTCTCGCAGGCAGGAGGCATGGTGCCGGGGGTATCGAGCAAGTCGAATCCGCCGCATTTGAGCCAACGCACGTCGCGCGTCACCCCTGCCTTGTCCCCCGTCTTGGCTTTTTTCTGACCGCTCAAAAGGTTGACGATGGTGCTCTTGCCCGTGTTGGGAATGCCTGCGACCATGAAACGGAAAGTCCGATTCAACCCCTTCGCCAACGCGCGTTCCCGTTTCTCTTCGGTGATGGCGTTGAGTTTTTGCAACAGCACACGCTTGGTGGAAGTATTCGTCGAATCGCATTTCACCACGTACTTGCCCTTGCCTTCGAAGTATTTGAGGAAGGCGTCCGTCTTGTTGGGATCCGCCAAATCCGCTTTATTGAGCACGTACAAAACGGGTTTCTCGCCGAATATTTTTTTCAGGTTCTGATTGATCGTCGCGATGGGCGCGCGCGCGTCGAGCACGCAGACGACCCCGTCGCAAAGATCCCGTTTCGCCTCCATATCGCGCATGGCTCGGGTCATGTGCCCGGGGTACCATTGTATTATTTTCATGCTGTCACCTCTTGCTTATTTCAATAGATCGGGACGGTTTTTCTTGGTGATGGCAATCGCCTGCTCCCTGCGCCAAGCGTCGATTTTCGCATGGTCGCCGCTGCGCAGAATTTCGGGCACGGCAAGTCCCCTATACTCTTGCGGACGGGTGTACTGGGGGTATTCGAGCAAGTTCTCCGAGAAACTCTCGTCCACCAACGACGAATTGCTGATCACCCCGTCCACGTACCGCGAAACGCAATCGGCAACGACCATGGCAGGGAGTTCACCCCCCGTCAGCACGTAGTCGCCGATGGAAATTTCCTCGTCGATAAACAAATCCAAAGCCCGTTGATCCACCCCTTCGTAATGTCCGCAGAGCAAGATGAGGTGCTCGTAGGCAAGGAGCTCGAACACCTTTTGTTGTTTGAATACCTGCCCCTTGGGGGACATATAGATACGGCGCGCCTGATGCGCGGGGTCGAGTGCCTCGATTGCGCTCCCGATGGGTTGCACCATCATGACCATGCCCGCGCCGCCACCGAAGGGATAATCGTCGCATTTTAAGTGTTTATCCTCGGTGTAGTCGCGGATATTGACGATATTGATCTCGATCTTTCCCGCCTTTTGCGCTCTGCCGACGATGCTCTCCCGCATGGCGGAAAACATCTCGGGAAAGAGGGTTAGAATATCGATTTTCATACTTCACCTCGCACCTGGGTACCTCTTATAGGATCGCTTCCACGAAAGTTTTGGAATCGAAGGGTTCCAGATCTTCCATTTTTTCGCCCACGCCTGCGAAGATGACGGGCAAGCCGAGCTCCTGCGCCAAAGAGAACACGAAACCCCCTTTCGCCGTGCCGTCGAGTTTGGTCAACACGATGCCGTCGAGCTCCACCGCCTCGTCGAAAACGCGCGCCTGATTGAGGGCGTTCTGCCCCGTCGTCGCGTCCAGCACCAACAGTTTCAAAAAGTCCGCTTCAGGGTACTCGCGCGTCACCACGCGATCCATTTTCCGCAGCTCGTTCATGAGGTTTTCCTTGACGTGGAGCCTTCCCGCCGTGTCCACGATGACCACGTCCGTGCCCTTCGCTTTCGCGGAGTTCACCGCGTCGAAGATGACCGCGGCAGGGTCGCTCCCCTCCTCGTGCTTGACGATACGCACCTTGGCGCGATCCGCCCAAATGGCGAGCTGTTCGCTTGCCGCCGCGCGGAAGGTGTCCGCCGCCGCCACCGTCACCGTCTTCTTTTGGGACAGGAAGTAATGGGCGAGCTTGCCCACCGTCGTGGTCTTGCCCACGCCGTTCACGCCTACGAGCATGATGACGCAGGGATACTGCGGCGGCTCCACTTCCGATTCTTCCAGAATGTCCACGAGGGTCTGACGGAGAATTTGCGTGACGTACTCCTGATCTTTGAGCCGTTCGTCGATCGCCTGTTCCTTGACTCTCTCGACGACTTCCGCCGCCGTCGCCGCGGAGACGTCCGAGGAGATGAGGAGTTCTTCGAGCTCTTCGTAGAATTCGTCCCCCAGCTTGTTTTTAGAAAATAATACGCGGAGCTTTTCCGAAATATTGTTTTTCGTCTTTTTCAGCGCCCCGAAAAATTTATCAAAAAGTCCCATAATTTCACCTTGCATGAAAAACGGCGTATACGTACTGATACGTCGTCTTTCGCCTTTTTTATTTTATTCCACCGTGCCTGCGCCGAGCTTGCTTTCCACTTCCGAAAGCTTGACGGAGACGATCTTGGAGACGCCCTTTTCCTGCATGGTCACGCCGAAGAGCACGTCCGCCTGGTTCATGGTCGGCTTTCTGTGCGTGATAACGATAAACTGCGTATCCTGCGCAAAGTTCTTCAAGTAGGACGCAAAGCGATCCACGTTCGCGTCGTCGAGCGCCGCTTCGATCTCGTCGAGAATACAGAAGGGCATGGGCTTGGATTTGAGGATCGCGAACAGAATGGCGATTGCCGTCAGCGCGCGTTCGCCACCCGAGAGCAAGGAAATCTTCGTAAGTTTCTTGCCCGGGGGACAAGCGATGATCTCCACGCCTGCCGCGAGGGGATCTTCCACGCCCTCGTAGTCGATCTGCAACTCCGCCTTGCCGCCGCCGAAAAGTTCTTTGAAGGTGATCTTGAAATTCTCGTTGAAGTCGTGGAATCCTTCGTTGAAGATGCGGAGCATTTCCCCGCGAATTTCGTCGAGCGCAGACTGCAAATCGTCGAGCGCTTTCTGCAAGTCGGCTTTCTGCGCCAACATTTCTTCACAGCGCGCACTCTCTTCCTCGTATTCCTCCACGGCGTGGGGATTGACCGCGCCCAAGATGGTGATCTTTCTCTTCAACGCGGAGATGAGGCTCGCCGCCTCTTCCACCTTGAATTCTTCCTTTCTGTACTGCAAGCACCCTTCGTAATCGAGCCCGTAGTCCTCTTCCATGTGCTGACGGATATTTTCGAGGTTGGTGTCGATTCTGCCCAAGTCCAGCTCCAGACGCATACGCTTTTCGGAATGCTTGGTGAAGGTGTCCTGCAACCCGCTCTTTCCCTCTTCGAGGGCAGCCTGTTCGGCGTTGATCGTCTCCTTCTCGGCGGTGATTTTGGCAATTTCTTCCATGACTTCCTCGACCGCTTTTCTCTCCGCTTCCGTAAGCTCGTTCTCCGCCGCTTCCGCTTCGAGAATTTCAAGGCCTGCTTCCGCCTCCGTCTTCTCCGCCTCGACGTCTACAATCTTCTTAACGAGGTCGTCTTTTTCCATCGTCAGACGATCCACGGTATCCTTGTGCTGTTCAAGCTGGGTCGCGATTTTGCTGTATTCCGCGCTCATTTCCTGCAAGGTCCTGTTCTTCTCTTCGAGTTCCTTCTTCAAGCCCTCGTTCTCGACCCGCCGTCTTTCGAGGTCGGCTTCCGCTGTCGCGCGACGCTTCGCGATCTCCTCTTCGCTCATGCTCGAGCTCGCTTCCTCGTCTTCCAACTCCTTGATTTTGAGCTTCGCTTCGCTCTGCATCATGGTATAGGATTGCACGTCCGCGTCCGCTTCCGCAATCTGCTGTACGAGCGCCGTTTCCCGTTGGGTGAGGGCGGCGATTTCGCTCGTGGCGCCCTGATACTTTTCACGCAGGCGTTCCACTTCCGCTTCCGCGGACTTTCTTTCCTCTTCGCTCTGCGCGATTGCCGCTTTCAGCTTGTCGATGAGTTTCTGCTTGCGCGCAATGTTGTCCTTACATTCCTGAATCTTACGCTCGTTGGACATGAGGGAGCCCACGTTTCTGCCGCGGCTACCGCCCGTCATGGCGCCGCTCGTCGAGACGGTATCGCCGTCGAGGGTGACGATTTTGAAGAGGTTCCCGTACTTCTTGGCGATCGCCGTTGCGTTGGCGATGTTGTCGCAAATCAAGGTGTTGCCGAGCAGGTTGCTGATGACGTTATAATAGTAGTCGTCGAATTGTACGAGTTCGGTGGCGAGCCCCATCGCGCCGCGCTCGTCCAACGCACGCTTGATCTCTCTCGAATCGGGACGGGGACGCATACTCGCCACGGGCAAGAAGGTCACGACGCCGCCGTTCGTGCGTTTCAAATATTCAATGAGGTATTTCGCGTCGTCCGCCGTGGGCGTGACGACGTTCTGCATCGCGCCGCCGAACGCCGTTTCGATCGCCGTTTCGTATCTTTGCTCGGTGGAGACGACGTCCGCGAGCGCCCCGCACAAATGCTTTTTTAGATCGGGGTTGGTCTTGGCGGTGGAGAGCAATCTTCTGACCGATTCCTTATACCCTTCCAGACGGTTTTTAAGCCCGATGAGCCCTTCCAACTGTTCGCGAAGACCGGCAAGCCGCGCGCTCTCGCTGAACAGCTCCTGGTTGAAGTCGTTGACGGTGAGCTGCATTTCGCGCATCTCTTCCTGCTTGTCCTCAAGCTCGCGAATGCCTGCGGCGCTCATGTCTTTGAGGTTTCTCAAATCCTTGCGCACGGAGGCGAGCTCGTCGCTTAAACGCTCCTTCCGCTCCTCCACCTTCTTCAAGGTTGCCACGATTTCATTGAGCTTGTCCCGCATCGCTTCCATACGCGCCGCAAGCGAACCGAGGTTCTTCTTCATCTCGGCGATTTCGTCTGCGGTCGAAAGCTGGGATTTACGGCTCATTTCCCACTCTCTGTCAAACAGGGAGATCTTCTGCCCCAACGACTGCACGTTGGAACGGAGCACTTCAATCTGCGATTCCAGCTCGATGATGCGGCTGCCCCCTTCGGTGTTTCTCTTATTCGCCAACGCGATCTCGTCGTCGATTTCCCCCACGCGGAGCTTGCTCGCGGCAAGAAACTCCACCGCCGCCGCGATCTGGTTGCGGTAGGTGCCGATACGCTCTCTCGTGAGTTTGAGTTCCCCGTCCTTCCGCTCGTTGCCGACGGAAAGTTCCACGCGGCGATCGTTGAGGTTGCTGAGGCGATAATCCGCCTGCGTGATTTTGTCGCGGTTACTCTCCAACTTGCGGTTGATGCGTTCAAGTTGGGCGTTGAGGGAAACGATCTTGTCGGAAATGACGGCGATGTCCTTTCTGAACTTGTTCTTTTCGTTTTCCGCGTTCTCGAAGCGATAGATATAGGTATTCGCTTCCTGAATTTTCAAAGATTGCGCGTATTCGTTGTACTCGCGCGCCGCCTCCGCCTGCTTTTTGAGGGAGGGCATACGGCGTTCCACTTCGTCGATACGCTGGCTGTATATGTAGAGGTTGTCCTTGGAAGCGTCGATTTTTCTCTCCACTTCCTCCTTTCTCAGCTTATAGTTCATCAACCCCATCGCCTCTTCGAAGATGAGTCGTCTGTCCTCGGGACGGGCGTTCATAATCTTTTCCACCTGCCCTTGTCCGATGATGGAATATCCTTCCTTCCCCAGACCGATGGAGTGGAAGAGGTTGGTGATATCTTTCAAACGGCTGTTTTCGCCGTTGATAAGGTACTTACTGTCCCCGTTTTTATAAAGTCTGCGCGTCATGGACACCGTTTCGGTATCGTATTCGGAGAAGATCTTTTTGCCATTGTCGAACACGAGGGTAACCTCGCTGAACGTCTGCGGCTTTCTCGTGACCGTACCGCCGAAAATGACGTCCTGCATATTCGAACCGCGCAGGGATTTCGCCGACTTCTCACCCAAAACCCAACGCACCGCGTCCGCAATGTTGCTCTTGCCGCAACCGTTGGGTCCTACAATACAGGTAACGCCTTCTTCAAATCGGATCACCGTCTTATCTGCGAACGACTTAAATCCGTGGAGTTGTATTTCTTTCAGATTCAAAATGTACTCCTTTTGATATTTCTATATCCTTTATTTTTTTCCATTGATCGAGCAACGCCCTCGCGGCGTTCTGCTCTGCCTGCTTTTTGCTTCCCCCTTCCCCACGGGCGGTAACACCCATGGCGGAAACGGTCGTATAAAAGGTGGGCGCGTTGTCCTTGCCCGTCTTTTCCGTCCGATATACGGGCGGTTCTATCCCTCTTTGCTGTAAATATTCCTGCACGGCGCCCTTGTAGTTGGCGGAATGCAACTCCCGTTCCAACCCTCCGAACGCGAGAATGAAGGTCTTTGCAACCTCGTAGCCCCCGTCGAGATAGAGGGCGGCGACCACCGTTTCAAACAGGCTGGACACCGTCTTTTTGCCGACGTTCGCGCTGCTCCCCACGACGAGGAGATACTCTTCGAGCCCCGCCGCGCGCACCGCGTCGTCCAACGCCTCTTCGCATACGTATTTCTGCCGCTCGCGAGTGAGCTGTCCTTCCTGCGCCTGCATATTCCGTTCATACTGCCATTCGGTCACGACGAGCTGTAACACGGAATCCCCCAAATACTCCATTCTCTCGTTATCCTCGCCGCCGAAGGCGTGGGCGTAGGTGGAGTGGGTGAACGCCTGTTTCAAAAGCTTTCTGTCCCGAAACCGATAGCCGATTTTTTTCTCTATTTCCGCGTAGGGAAATTCCCGTTCGTTCATTCTGCCTGTCCTGCGGCGGCTGCGCTCGCCTCCTGAATGGCGGTCAGATCCACACTGTCGATCATCTCTTTGATCTTCGCCGTCATGTTGCCGCGTACCGCGCCCGACGCCTGTGCGATCGCCGCCGAGAACGCGCGCGCCTTGGAGTTGCCGTGCCCCTTGACCACCGCTTTGTTGAGCCCCAAGAAGATCGCGCCGCCGACCCCTTCGTAGTCCATGCTGCTTTTGATTCCCTTGATGACGCCGCCCGACATCAAGCCGCAGAGCATTCTCCAAGGATTGCGCTTAAATTCCTTTTTCATAATCCCGGAAATCGCCTTCGCACAGCCTTCGATGCCCTTCATGGTCAAATTCCCCGTGAACCCGTCCGCCACCATGACGTCCACGTCACCGTACATGATATCTCTGCCTTCGCGATTCCCCACGTAGTTGATGCAGTCCACCTGCTTTAAGAGCGCGTTCACTTCCTGATGCAAGGGCAAGCCCTTGTGGTCTTCCGTCCCGTTGTTGAGAAGTCCGACGCGGGGGGACTCAATCCCGTACACCGTCTGCGCGTACGCCGACGCCATCAGCCCGAAATGAACGAGGTTGATAGGCTTACATTCGAGGTTTGCGCCGCAGTCGCAAAGGCAGGTCACCTTGCCTTCGTGGTTGGGGATCATGGAGCAGAGCGCAGGACGGGAAACCCCTTTGAGTCTGCCCAAAATGAGCACGCTCGCCGCGAGCACCGCTCCCGTCGAACCCGAGGAAACGAGTCCGTCCGCCTTGCCCTCTTTGAGCAGACGGAACGCCACGACGGTGGAAGAATCTTTTTTAGTCTTTACCGCGCGGGTGGGTACGTCGTTCATGTCGATAACTTCCGTCGTATGTACGATCTCCAAACGGGTGGGGTCGTACTTGCAATCGGCAAGCACCGCTTTAATCTGCGGTTCGTCACCGCAGAGAATGAGGTACAAATCCTTCTCCTTATTGAGCGCGTCCACCGCACCGAGCACTTGCTGTTTGGGTGCGTAATCGCCGCCCATCGCGTCTATGGCAATTTTAATCATACTTTCTTTCTCCTAAACCGTCGCCGATTAATATTTCAAATCCCCGAACGTTCTGGGATAGGGCAATACGTCGCGAATGTTGGAAATGCCCGTCAGGTACATGATCATGCGCTCGAAGCCCATGCCGAAACCCGCGTGCGTCGTGCCGCCGTAACGGCGCAAATCGAGGTACCAAGAGTAATCCGCAGGATTCATGCCGAGCTCGTGGATGCGGTTGACGAGCTTGTCGTAATCGTCCTCACGCTGGCTGCCGCCGCACAGCTCCCCGATGCCGGGCACGAGCAGATCCGCCGCCGCCACCGTCTTGCCGTCGGGGTTCTGTTTCATATAGAACGCCTTGATTTCCTTGGGGTAATCGGTGAGGAAGACGGGCTTTTTGTACACCTGTTCGGTGAGGAATTTCTCGTGTTCGCTCTGCAAATCCTTCCCCCAGAAAATGTTTTTGTCGTCGAACTTGTCGGCGTTCTGTTTCAAAATTTCAATCGCCTCGGTGTAAGTCAAACGCACGAAAGCGTTTTCGGAAACGTTCTTCAAGCGTTCGAGCAAGCCCTTGTCCACGAACTGGTTGAGGAAGTTGAGCTCGTCCTTACACGTTTCGGACACGTAGTCGATGATGTACTTGACCATCGCCTCCTGCACGTCCATATCCCCTGCCAAATCGCAGAACGCCATTTCGGGTTCGATCATCCAAAACTCCGCCGCATGGCGCGCCGTGTTGGAATGTTCCGCACGGAAGGTGGGGCCGAAGGTGTACACGTTGCCGAACGCCATCGCGTACGTCTCCGCGCTGAGCTGCCCCGACACCGTCAGCGAGGTCTTGACCCCGAAGAAGTCGTCCTTGTAATCGACGGGCTTGCCGCTCTTCGCCACCTCGTCCAAATCCAAGGTCGTCACCTGAAACATCGCGCCCGCGCCTTCGCAATCGCTCCCCGTCAAAATGGGGGTATGCACGTAGACGAACCCTCTGTCGTTGAAAAATTTATGCACGGCGATCGCCGCTTCGCTGCGGATGCGGAACGCCGCGCCGAAGAGGTTGGTACGGGGACGCAGGTAGGCAATCTCACGCAAAAATTCCACCGAGTGGCGCTTTTTCTGCAAGGGATAGTCGGGGGTGGATTCCCCCTCGACTGCAATCTCCGTCGCCTTGATTTCATAGGGCTGTTTGTTTTCGGGGGTCACCACCACCCTGCCCTTCACGATGAGGGCGCAACCCACGTTTTCTTTCGCAATCTCGTCGTAATTGTCAAGGGTCGCTCTTTCAAACACGATCTGCGTGTTCTTGAAACAGCTCCCGTCGTTGAGCTCGATAAACCCGAACGCCTTGGAATCGCGAATGGTCTTCGCCCAACCTGCCACCGTCACGCTCTTGCCGTCGTAATCGGCGTAGCTTGCGTTTAATTCTCTCAGATAAGTTCTTTCCATAGTAACCGCCTTTTGCCGCAAACGAGGAGACTTTCCGCCCCTCGCGCGACCTAATATATACTTATACTCGATTATTATAGCAGATTTTTCAAAAAAAGACAAGCGTTCAAAGGCGATTAATTCGTCGATTTGTCAACTTTTTTCAGGATAATCCCCTGAATCGGTCGATATTCGTCCGTTCGGATCCTCTTTCGGGAGAGCAGGGCGTTCCCCTTGTATCGTTCGAGGTACGCCTCGCTCCTGATCCCCCGTTTCTCCTTGCGCAAAACACCCTCCTCGTCCCCCTCCTTGACGATGGGCGTAGGCGGCGGCACTTCCGCCACGATTTTGGAAATAATCTCGTACCTGTACCCCTCGTTTTTGCCGTAGAAGGCGGCGCAGATCCCGTTTTTGAACGCCGTGACGGAGAGGTAGACGGGGTAAGCGTGGGGATTGAAAAGCCGCAGATCCGAACTCGTGGAGACCATGGCGTCCCGAGAGGGTTCCACGTACCCCACCTGCAGGGAATGGGGATGGTATTCGAGCACGGTCAAACCACTTTTGAGCGCCGCGTTGTAGAGGGTGGTACTCACCTGACACACACCCCCGCCAACGCCGAGCACGTACTCCCCCTTGACGATGATCTTCGCCTCCCGAAAGCCCGACTCCCTCGTACGTTTCCCCACCGTCTGATTGAAGGAAAACTCTCCGTACGGTTGGACGGCGATGCCGTCCACGAGGGCGGCGGCAATGGCGATGTTCGTGCACCTGCCCTTGTCGTTTTCGCTGAAATAGGTCGTATACGACGCGATTTTTTCCCAACCGTAGGGATTGCTTGCCCACGCTTTTACGCAGGGGAGCTTCCCACCCCAAACACAAAGAAAACAGGCGCCCGCAAGCGCGAGCGCCGTTATTTTTTTGAGCAAACAATTCCGCATAACTCCACCCCGCACTATGTACCGCCCCGACGGACGAGGCTCCCCATGTTTTGCGCTCAACGCATACATGGTATGCCCTAATAGCGTGTGTGAAAGGATAAAACTTATTCGCGTTTGATATTTTTCGATTCCTTGGCACGCTGTTGTTTTTGCGTGAGTTGGAGCTTATGCGTGATGTACATATTCTGAATGACGAGCTTGACGATGCCGTCCAGATCGCTCCCTTCCTGATAGTCGGCGTTGCAGATGTAGTTGACGCGATTGTCCAAAAGCAGGGGCACGACTTTGTCCTTTTTGCCCTTGGGATAGAGGGCGATGGAAACGCCGCCGTACTTTTTGATCACCGTCATGCAGGGAACGTCGGTGATCCCGTCGCCGATATAGATCATGTTCTGATAGGGCACGATGCGCTCGCTCATTTTGTCGTTGATCTTCTTGGTGTCCGTCTCGTCGTATTCCCCCTTGGAAACGCGGAAGATATACTGCGTCTTTTGGGTGTAGTTGATGGCGATCTTGGGCCACAGAGCGCGCCCGTTCTCGTCGAAATAATACTGACAGGCGAAGATCTTTTTGAACTCGTCCTTGATGTCCGAGCCGTCGATGATGTCCTTCAAACCGCTGGAAATGATGTAGTGCTCGATATTGACGCCGAGGGACTCGCCGTACTGATTGATACGCGAGAACCAGTTTTTCACGCCCTTATAAAAGACGACGTTCTTCCCCATGGAATGCAGGTACTCCTGCGTGAAGGGAATCCCCTTTTGCTCGCATTTGTACTTCATGTAGTACATATACCCCAAAATGCCTTCCATGTAATTCTTTTTGGAAAATTGATCGGTCTCCTTCCAGAACTCCTCCTCGGACATATTGAGGTTGGGAATGAAGGTGTAGTTTTGCATATCCTGATCGCAGAGCGTCTTATCGAAGTCGTACATCAAGGCAATCGTCGGTTTCTTTTTCATAAATATTCCCCTTTGTTATCGTTCTCCCGTTTGGTATCTCGAAACGAAGTCGGCGTTCAACGCATACCTGCCCCCCTCGTTTACCCTTTTATCCGCCCGTTTTCAATGCGAATCTTGTTGCACTCCGTCCCGTATAAAACCCGTTCGGTGTGCGTGCAGGTCAGCACCGTTTGCAGCTCGGAAATACATTTGAGCAGTTTCTTCCTTCTCGGCAGGTCGAGCTCGCTCATCACGTCGTCCAAAACGAGAATGGGCGATTCCCCCGACAGGGCTTTGAAAATCTGCACTTCGGAGAGTTTCAACGCAAGCGCCGCCGTACGGGTTTGCCCCTGTGAGGCGTACGCCTTAGCGTCGACGCCGCCGATCGTCACTTCCAAATCGTCCCTATGCGGCCCCACCGTGGTAAAGCCCAGACGCAAGTCCTTTTCGTAGTTGTTTTCCAACCTCGTCAACAGCTTTTTGGATATCTCGCTCTCCTCTCCCTCATAGACGCGGTCGGGCTTGATGACGAGTTCCTCCCCCCCGTCCGTCAGAAAGGCGTGATACTCCTTGGCGTAGGGCGCGAGCTTTTCCACGAACTCCGCCCGTTTCTTGACGATGATCGCCGCGTATTTGCACAGCTGTTCGTCCCACACGGGCAGGGTATCGAGCACCAGATCCACGTCCCGATTTTTCAGGAGCGTATTGCGCTGATCGAGGATCTTATTGTACCGCAACAGGGCGGTATAGTAGGCGGGCGAGGTTTGGGAAATGGAAATGTTCATAAACCGCCGCCGCTCGTCGGGCCCGTCCTGAATGAGCCGCAGCTCACCCGGGGAGAAGAATACGCTGTTGATATGTCCCATCAGGTCGGCGTTTTTATGAATTTTACTGCCGTTGACGCGGATTTCCCGTTTATTTTCGTAAATATCCGCCTCGATCGTCACTCTCCCGTAGCGATTTTCCGCTTCGGCGACGATATTCGCGCACTCCGCGCCCATGCGAATGAGCTGTTTGTCGTGCCGAATCCGCAGGGACGTACCCGTACAGAGGTAAAAGACAGCCTCGGCGCAGTTGGTTTTCCCCTGCCCGTTTTTACCGAACAGGATGTTCAATCCGTCCGAAAATTCGAAATTTTCCCGTTCGTAATTTCTGAAATTTTGAAGAAATAATTTTTTTATTTTCATAAACCTCAAAAAAACCTGCTGAAATCGCTTTCTTTTCCTCGAAATTTGTATTATAATTATAGCAAATAATTTTCAAAAAGACAAGTACTTTTATTGAATTTACTGAAAAGGGAACAAAAATGGCAGAACTTTCTCAACTTCAATTCATCTGGAAGCAGGTCAGCGAGCGTATCCAAAACCTCGTTTCCCCCATTTCCTACAACACCTATATCAAAACGTTGGAGCCCGTCGACATTATGGGCAGGGTTCTCGTGCTCAAAGCGGAGACCCCCTTGGGCGCCAACACCATCATGAAAAAGCACGCGGAGAAAATCCGCGACGCGATGGCCAAATGTGATTTGGGCGTAAAGGATTTCCGACTCGTCGTGGACGGCAGCGAAGAATTTTCCTTGGATCAGGAGGACGACTCCCTCGACGCCTTCCAGTCCGCGCCCATCAACAAGCAGTTCACGTTCGACTCCTTCGTCGCAGGCGCAGGGAGCAAATTCGTGTACGCGGCGGCGCAGGCGGTTGCAGAAGCCCCGGGCGAAACCTTCAACCCCCTCTTCATCTACGGGGAGTCGGGCTTGGGCAAAACCCACCTCATGCACGCCATCGCCAACCAAATCGCACGCACGCACCCCGAAAAGAAAGTGCTCTATACCACTTGCGAGAACTTCCTCAACGAGTTTATCGACTCCATCGCGCAAAAGAGCAGCGCGCGGTTCCGTTCCCACTACCGCAACGTGGACGTGCTCATGATCGACGACGTGCAATTCCTCAAAAACAAGACGCAGGTACAGGAAGAATTCTTCCACACCTTCAACGAGCTGTCGGCGCAGAACAAGCAAATCGTTTTAACGTCCGACCGTCCGCCCAAGGAAATCGCGACGCTCGAGGAGCGTTTGAGAACGCGTTTCGAAGGGGGCTTGATCGCGGACGTGCAACCCCCCGATCCCGAAACCAAAATCGCCATTCTCAAAAAGAAGGCGAGCGATAAGAAATATATCATCGCGGACGACGTGCTTGAATTTTTGGCGCAGGACTCCGGGCACGACGTCAGAACGCTGGAAGGACGGCTCACCAAGGTCATTTTCGCCAGCAAGCTCCACGAAGAGCCCATCACTTTGGAGCTTGCCAAGAAGGCGCTCAACGAGTCCGTCAACGAGAGCGAGGAACAAGAGGACGTCACGGCGGAAAGCATTATTTCGGCGGTTTGCAACTACTTCAAGCAGAGCAAAGCCGACCTCATCGGCAAGGGCAAGAAAGCCGACCTCGTCAAGGCACGCCAAATCTGCGCCTACCTGCTTTGCGAAATGCTCTCCCTCCCCCTCGTCGCCGTCGGGAACGTCTTAGGCGGTCGCGACCACACGACGATTATGTACGCAAGGGACAAGATGGAAAAACTCGCCTCCCTCAACGACAAGATCGCCAAGGAGATCGACGATATCAAGAATATCGTTTTGAAACAATAACCGTGGATTGCGCCGCTCGGCGCATTCATTTTGTAAGAAATTATGACTATGACGAACAAACGCGAATTTATTGAATACGAGGCAGACGCAGTCGTCGTCGGAGCGGGCCACGCAGGTTGCGAGGCGGCGCTCGCTTTGGCGCGCACGGGCATCAAGACCGCCCTGCTCACCTTAAACCTCGACAGCATCGCCTTTCTCCCCTGCAACCCCTCCATCGGGGGCACCGCGAAGGGGCATCTGGTACGTGAAATCGACGCGCTCGGCGGTGAAATGGGGATCGTGGCGGACGACACCGCCCTGCAAATCCGTATGCTCAACGTCGGCAAGGGCGCGGCGGTACAGTCCCTGCGCGCGCAGTCGGACAAGAACGCCTACCATCGGGTGATGAAACAAACGCTCGAACGCACCGAAAATCTTCGCATCATTCAGGCGGAGGCGACGGAAATCCTCACCGAAAACGGCAAATGCGCGGGGGTGAAGACGCAGTACGGCGGCGTCATTCCCTGCAAGGCGGTCGTGCTCTGCACGGGGGTATACCTCAACGGCGAAACGATCACGGGGCACGTCGTGCAAAAGTCGGGTCCCAACGGATTTGCGCCCGCCAACCATTTGACGGACAGTCTTATAAAACTCGGGTTCAACGTCCGTCGGTTCAAGACGGGTACGCCTGCCCGTGTGGATAGGCGCACGGTGGATTTCTCCAAATGCGAAGTGCAAAACGGGGATACGGATATCTATCCCTTCTCCTTCCTGCACGATACGCCTCCCGAGAACAAGATGCCCTGCTATCTCACCTACACCAACCCCACCACCCACAAAATCATCACGGACAACCTCGACCGTTCCCCCCTCTACGACGGAACCATTCTCTCGACGGGGCCGAGGTATTGTCCCTCGATCGAGACCAAAGTCGTCCGTTTCAAAGACAAGGAACGCCACCAAATTTTCATCGAGCCCGAAGGCGCGGACACCTACGAAATGTACGTACAGGGTATGTCCACGTCCATGCCCCACGACGTGCAAAAACAAATGTACGCCTCCGTCGCAGGCTTGGAACACGCCGATATCATGCGCTACGGGTACGCCATCGAATACGATTGTATCGACACCCTCGACGTGTTGCCCACTTTGGAATTTAAGAAGGTGGAAGGGGTGTACACGGCAGGGCAAATCAACGGCACGAGCGGCTACGAGGAAGCGGCGGCACAGGGATTGATGGCGGGCTTGAACGCCTCCCTCAAACTCCGCGGACTCCCCCCCTTCGTCCTGCGTCGCGACGAGGCGTATATCGGCGTGCTCATCGACGACTTGGTGACCAAGGGCACGGACGAACCCTACCGCATGATGACTTCGCGCGCCGAACACCGCATTTGCCTCAGACAGGACAACGCCGATTTCCGTCTCACCGAAAAGGGCAGGGAAGTCGGGCTCGTCAGCGAAGAGCGGTATCAACGATACTTGGCGCGCAAGGAAAAATACGAGACGCTGTTGGCGGCTCTGCAAACGCGAGTCCCCCAAAAGGAAGCGACGCCGTTCTTGGCAAAATACGGATACAGCGAGCCCACGGGCGGCGTTTCCTACGCCGATATGATCAAGCGCTCGATCCCCTTAAAAGATATTATGCGCGAGTACCACGTCTTTGATGAGTACGCAAAAGACGTGTTAGAGACGGCGGAAATCACCGTCAAATACGAAGGGTACTTAAAGCAGGGCGCGGAGCTCATTGAAAAGGCGAAACGCCTTGAAGACAAGCTTTTGCCCGAGGACGTGGATTACACGGAAATCAAGGGCTTGCGCCTCGAAGCGCAGGAAAAGCTCAACCGCATTCGTCCCTTGAACTTGGGACAAGCGGGCAGAATCTCGGGGGTCAACCCCGCCGATATCTCCGTGCTCATGGTGTGGTTGGCAACGCGCAACGGCTAACCCTTTTTCGTGGCAATAAAATCAAATAAAATTGCATTCAACGCATACCTGCCCCGTTGGTTTTCACCAACGGGGCAGGTTTTCGTTCCTCTAAACTCGTATAAAATTATTGCTCGTCGAAGTTATACTTGTCCGCAACGATATATTTCGGGCGGTTCTGCACCTCGCGATAGATCATGCTCGTGTGGATATTCGCAACGCCCTGACAGAGCAAAATGATCGCCGCAAGCAACCCCACGGTCGGGAACAACCACGCCGTCAATCCGCCGAAATTTATCCCACAGCAAGCCAAAACGATAAACGTGATCAAGCAAGCCGTGCTCAAAACGCCCAGCCCAAGCCCGAGTTTTATGGGGAAGGTGAGGGTGTAATCGGTGTTCGGGAACACCCCCGATTGCGCCAACTTCACCATCTTTTTGAGGGTGTAATGGGTCTCCCCCGCCACCCGCTCGGGGCGGTCGAACTCGATGAAGGTCTGCTTGAACCCCACCCACGTCGTCTGCGCGCGCAGAAGTCTGTCGTGCTCCTTCATGGAGAGAATGGCGTCCACCACTTTCCTGTCGTACAGCTTGAAATCCCCCGTATCGGCAGGCATATCCAACCCCGTGATTCTACGCATGAGGCGGTAGAATACGAACGCCGTTGCCTTCTTGAACACCGTTTCCCCTTTGCGTTTACGGCGCTTGCCGTGCACCACGTCGTAGCCTTCCTTCCACTTTTCGATCATTTGGAGCGCCACTTCGGGGGGATCTTGCAAGTCGGCGTCCATGGCGATCATCGCCTCGCCGCTCGCCATTTCCAGTCCGCAAAGAAGAGCCGCCTGTTGCCCGAAATTGCGGGAAAAATTGCACACTTTTACCCGCTTGTCCAAATCCGCAAGTCCACGCAAAATCTCTCTCGTCGCATCCCTGCTACCGTCGTTTACAAAGATTATCTCGTATTCTTCCTGCAACCCCTTCATCATGGGCGTCACCGCGTCATAGAAAAGCTTTAAGCTCTTTTCCTCGTTGTAGGCAGGAACGATTAAGGAATATTTCACCATAGTTTTCACCTCGCACGTCTATTATACTATATCCCTGCGCGTTTGTCAAGACTCTTTTTCAATTTTCCCCTTGACAAAAGCAAAACGGCGTGCTATAATGAAACAAAAAAACGCCTGTATATGCAACACGCACAAAAAAGTCCTTGGCGAACCAAGGACTTTTCTTATTTGGTATTGTCTCAATACATTTCCACGTACGCGTCGCGCTCTGCACCGACGGAGACGTATTTGATCTTACAGCCGCAAGCCTCTTCTAAATAACGCACGTAGTCAAGCGCCTCTTTGGGCAAATCCTCCACCTTGCGGCATTTGGAAATATCCGAGTGCCAGCCCTTGACCGTCTTGAACACGGGTTTGCAATCGTCCAGCACGTCGATGAAGGGGAACTCGTGAATGATCTCGCCGTGGAGCTCGTACGCCACG
>JAGAJI010000018.1 GCA_017626135.1 Clostridia bacterium
GATAATCGGCAAAATAGTTGGGCATCGTCTTGATTTCCTGCTCGATGCGTGCCTTATCCGCCCCCTCTTTGGCGACGACGAAACATTCTCTCTCGTGTTTTTCTCTCGTCGTCAAAACGGGATTTTTCCCTTCGCGTACGGCTTGCATCGCCGACGGCACGGGAATGGTGTACTGTCTCGCGTCCGCCACCCCTTCGATGCGGCGAATCGCGTCCGAGTGCCCTTGGCTCACGCCCTTGCCCCAGAAGGTGTAATCCCGACCGCAGGGCAACGCGATGCTCCCGTACAACCGCGCGAGCGAGAACATACCGGGGTCCCAACCCGCGGAAATCACCGCCGTCTTTCCCCCTTCCTTCGCCGCTTTTTCCACGGCACGAACGTGCTCGGGAATCTTCGCGTGGGTGTCGAAACTGTCCACCACGTTGAAGCAAGCCGCCAACGCAGGGGTCTGCTTGGGCAAGTCCGTTGCGCTGCCGCCGCAAAGGATCATGACGTCCACCTCCCCTTGCATCTTCCCCGCGTCCTCCGCGGAATAGACGGGAATGCCCGTACAAGTTTTCACCGTTTTGGGGTCACGACGGGTGAATACCCCCACCGCCGTCATATCGGGATTTTGCCGAATGGCAAGCTCCACGCCCCGACCAAGATTTCCGTAACCGTATATACCGATACGCATATTATACCTCACTTTTCTTTATAAAAATTTATCCTTTCTCGGGTGTTTCCACACCCGTCGTTTTCTCTTCATCGCATACCTGGTATGCCCCTTTGAGTCCAAACAGCGCCGTAACCGACTTACTCGGTGTCATCATCAGAGAATCCGTCAAACTCACGCCGATTTTTTCGGGACGCAGAATTTTGAAAATATCCCGTTGCGCCTCCAAGGGGAAATCCCCGTAGCCGGGGCTGAACCGCCTCGTGGCGTTTTCATATTGTTTGCAAAACTCGTCGCAGAGCGCCTCGATACGCTCCGCACCCAACCCCTGCATGAGTTGCGCATCCGCAAGCGACGCATTTTTCCTGCGCTGGAGCGCGTAATCGAACGCAAGCCCCACCGTCGCCGCAAACAGGACGACCTGCTCGCAGTCGTGCAAAAGATTCGTCAAAGATACGCTCCCCTTTGCGAGAGGGACCGCCTTGAAAAAATCTTCCTTTTCGAGCGTTCTGTAAATCACGCGCGGCGTGAATTCCACCCCTTGCGCACAGGCGCGAAGTCGCAAACGAAGTCCCTCGTCCGAGCCCCCTTGCGCGTAGCGCAAAGCCTCCCGTTCGTCCACGGGGGGCAGGGGAATTGTCTGCACGGTTTCAAGCATTTTTCCCGACGATGTCGGACAGGTTGGCTTGAATGGCAGCCGCCACGTCCGGTTTGTTCATGGAATACACGTGCACGTTGGTCACGCCGTTGGCAAACAAGTCGATGATCTGATCGGTTGCGTACGCGATGCCCGCCTGTTTCATGGCGGCAGGGTCGTTCCCGAATTTATCCACGAGCGATTTGAACCGCTGGGGCATGAAGGAGCCCGAAAGACGGATCGCGCGCTCCACCTGCTTGGCGTTCGTGATGGGCATAATCCCTGCAAGCACGGGCACGGTGATGCCTGCCTCGCGAATTTTGTACAGAAAATTATACAAAAGATTATTGTCGAAAAACATCTGCGTGGTCAAAAAGTCGCACCCGGCGTCCACCTTCTCTTTGAGGTGCAGAATATCCTCACGCTGCGTGACGCTCTCGGGGTGTACCTCGGGATAGCACGCGCCGCCGATGCAGAAATCCCCGTGCGAAGCCTTGATGTCCGCAATGAGTTCCACGGCGTGGCGATACGCCCATTTCGAGTGGTCGGAGCCTACCATGTCTGCGGTGAGATCACCGCGGAGCGCCATGATATTCTCGATTCCCACCCTTTTGAAATCCTCGATGCGCGCACGCACGCTCTCCTTCGTCGAGGACACGCAGGTGAGATGGGCGAGCGATTCCACCCCCCACTCCTCACGGATTTTTTTTGCGATATCGAGGGTATATTGACTCGTTCCGCCGCCCGCACCGTAGGTGACGCTCATGAAGGCAGGGCGAAGCCGCGCGATCTGCTCCGTCGCCGTCTGCACGCTGTCGTAAAGAGCGTCCGTCTTGGGCGGGAAAACCTCGAAGGAAAGGGAATATTGATTTTTCGCAAAAATTTCAGTCAGTTTCATCGTAATTCTCTCGCAAAATCTTTTCTATCATTATAATACAATCCGTTTTATTTTTCAAGAATTTTTTACCCCTTTTTGAAAAAAATATCCGCTTGACAAGAATGGAAAAAGGGTGTATAATACTCTTACTATGAAAAACGGATTTTTTGTTACCCCCATCGCGCATATTCAAACAGACTTCAAAGAGAAGTTCGGCATTCCCCGCCAGAGCGGCAGAGCTCCCTCTTTGGAAGCTCGGATCATCTTCGAGCCCGAATACCGCAACGCGGACGCTCTGCGCGAGATGGAAGGATTCTCCCATCTTTGGCTTTTGTTCGACTTTTCTCTGGCGCACAAAACGGAGTGGTCGCCCACCGTCCGTCCGCCCCGCCTTGGCGGAAACAAACGAGTCGGCGTGTTTGCGAGCCGCTCCCCCTTCCGTCCCAACCCCATCGGGCTGTCGGCGGTGAAGCTCGCCCGCATCGAGCCAACCGAACGGGACGGACTCGTCCTTGTGGTGTCGGGCGCGGACTTGCTCGACGGCACGCCCATCTTGGATATCAAACCCTACCTGCCCTTTGCGGACAGTATTCCCGAGGCGAAGGCAGGCTACGCAGGGGAGCACGCGAACGATCGCGTGGAAGTGGTTTTCCCGACCGAACTCCTTGAAATCATTCCGACGGAGAAACGGGCAGGGCTCCTCGATTGCCTCGCCGACGATCCCCGCCCCTCCTATCAGGACGAAGGCAGAACGTACGGAATGCGATTCGATCGGTTCGATATTAAATTCAGCGTCAAAGACGGAATACTCACCGTCTGCGAGGTAACGAAAAACGGCGTTTGATAACGCCGTTTTTTAATTTCAACGCATACCCGGGTAGGGGGTATTATCTGTTTTTCCCCTTATTGAAGATGGCGAGGGTGCCGGGGCCCGAGTGCGTGCCGATGACGGGTCCGATTTCGTTGACGACGATCTGCGTATTCGGGCGACGGCTCAAAATGAGGTTTTTGACGTATTCCACGTCCTCGATACAGTCGCCGTGACTGATGAAGATCGGGTCGTTTTCCTCCATGTCCGCGCTGGCAAAGAGATTTTCCACGAGCGTCGAAAGGGATTTCTTTCTACCCATCGCTTTGCCGATTGCAATCAGTTTCCCTTCGTTATTGACGTGCATGATGGGTTTAATTTTGAGAATGGACCCGACGATTGCCGTCGTTTTGGAGACTCTGCCCCCACGGTGCAAGTGGAAGAGATTATCCACGGTGAAGTGATGGCAGATATGGAGTTTCAAGTCCTCTGCATATTCTGCGGTTTCTTCAAGGCTCGCACCCGTATCCGCTTTTTTGATGACGTAATCCACGAATAAGCCTTCGCCCATGGACCCGCAGAGGGAGTCAACGACGACGATTTTTTGCTTGGGATAGTCGGCAGAGAGCTCTCTTGCGGCTACCTGAAAGCTACCGCAAGTCCCCGAAAGCCCGCTGGAAAAGGCAAGCACGAGCACGTCCTGACCGGCTTTGAGGCAGGGTTCAATATGATCCTTTGCCTGTTCGGCGGTAACCTGATAGGTGGTGGGCATCGCCCCGTCGCGGAGCAACTGATAGAAGTCCTTGGCGTCGATTTTCTTGCCGTTTTCCCCTTCGTAGTTGACGTTATTCATCATAAATCCAAGGGGCACGCAATCGACGTTATGCTGTGCGTAATATTCCTTCGGCATATCGCAAGCCGAGTCGGTGATAAGTTTGAATTTTCTCATATGAATATCTCCTTTTGTATAATTTTCAATCGGAAGTGCAGAAACTCAATTAGCGTCACTCCGCTCATTTCAACACGTTAAATTTCTTGATCCGCTCCGCCTCGAAGGCAAGCTTGACGGTATAGATCCCGTTCTTACAGGTCAATTCCATACGCGGCAGACCGATGAGGTCGAAATATTCGTGAAACTTATCGGCGAAGTCCTGCAACACGAGCGCTTTGCACCCGTCGCTCATCACCGATTTATCCGCCTGTAAAACGTTGTTGACTCGCGTAAAATCGTCCATTATAAATTCCGCCTTAAAATTCTTTTTACGTTCCCCCACAAGCCGCTGTACTTCTTCGTCACGTCGTACATCTTGTTCCTGCCCGTCAGAAGATTGCCCGCCAGCACCCGAAACGCAGGGTGAATTTCCGCCAGATCGCCGCTGTAAATGCCGTACTCCTCGGGCAAAATTCCCAAAAGCGGCGTCTTCAACAGTTCTTCGATCTCGTTGGGCGACAGGCACTCCCCGTTCATCAGCAAATCCCCGCGCACCTTGTTCAGCACGACGGAAAGGTGATCTAAGTGATAGCTTTTGAGCACCGTAATCGCTTTATCCGCATCGCGGAGCGCCGAAATATGGGGCGTCGTCACCACGATCGCCTCGTCTGCCGTCGCCACCGCCCGATGAAATCCCTCGTCCAGCCCCGCGGGGCTGTCGATGAAGATGAAGTCGAACTGCGGCGCAAACCCGTCCAACACGAGCTTCACCGCCTGCGGCGATACGTATCGCTCGGACTCCGAATGACTGCTCGTCAGAATGAACAGATTGCTGTATAGCGGGTGCTTGACGAGCGCTTGCTTGGCACGACACCGCCCCTCGATCACGTCCACGAGGTCGTAGGTGACGAGGTGTTCCACGCCCGCGCATACGTCCACGTTGTTGAGTCCGAAATCGGCGTCGCAAAGGACGACTCGCTCTCCCTTCTGCGCAAGCCGCGCCGCAAGATTGACCGCCACCGTGGTCTTACCCACGCCGCCCTTTCCGCTCGTTACGACGATTTTTCTTGCCATGCCCTACGCTCCTTGTCTGATATTACCCATTTACGGCATATACCATCATAGCATATTCATGCCCGCGCATTTTGTCGGATATTTCCTTTTTTTTAAGGACTTTGTAAAAAACGATTTTACCAAATACTCCCCTTTCTCTTCTAAGTTCCAAACCGCAACGACGTTTCCGAACATATTGGAAAAGTGCGAAAAAGCGCGACCAAACGGACGGCAACGGGAAATATTTACCTTACGCTTATATTGTACCACGATTGCGTGAAAAAAGAATGAAAATTTCCTCTACTAAGCGGGCAAACGGGCTCTACGGGGGGTAGAAAAAGGACTCTACTCACAGTAGAGTCCTTTATTTTCCTGACTTTTTCAAGCCTGTCATATGACGTTATGACAAAAAATGCAAGAAAAAAACATTTTTGAATAAGAAAAAATTTTTAGTGACGCGCGCCCGTTCGCCTTGATGAATTTGCCAAAAAAGACGGAAACATCCACTCCTGCACGTTCGTTGCCGTGGGTGCTCTACTTTGATGCCAAGTCCATGAGCAGTCGAAATATTTTCAATAAATATAAGTGCGTGAAACGTTGTGTTCCCATAAAGCAAAAAAAACTCTGCGATATGCAGAGTCCTTTCCTTTTTCAAATCCGTCTTCGCTTATTGCTCCAAAGGGGCGAAATTTTCCGCGATATTGACGACCGTTTTCTTTTTTCGGACGGCGTACTCGTACGCAAGCTCTGTGCCGCTCTTTTTGCTCGAATATCTACGATACGGGTTGGGTTCGGGCGTATACCCTTCCTGATAATAAAAGACGCAGATATCGCTGTCGTCGATCATTTCCTGATTGCGTTCCACATAGGACGCATAACCGCCGTTGCAAACCCGATCCGAAATCCTTTCCCCCTCGAATCCCTGCAAGGAAATTTCCCTGTGGAGCAGTTGACTCCAACTCTTTTCCATCTCCTCTCGCTCTTCCTCCTTTACCACGTATTCGCTTTTGCAACGATAATTGATCCGCACGACGTTCGGGTATTCGGCTTTCAACTTCGTGACTGCGGCGTGACAGAGATCGTCAAATTGACTTCTGCTCCCGAAATGAAATTCTTCCACTCCCTTTTCGACGATCAAAGTCCGCACGATCGCTTCGACCTTTTTTTGCACTTCTTCCTGATTCCGGATTTTTCTGTGCCCGATAAAGCAACAAGTCCGTCTTTCCATTTTCGTTCCCTATAAAAAAAGTGTCGTCCCTTTCGAAACGACACCGTAGAATATATCGCCTCGAAAGTTACCACACTTCATTTTCATCTACACTACTACCATTTGACCGGATTTGTATAAACGCGATTAGATATAATTCCACCGAAGAGAATTATATCCAGTCAAACACATATTAAAATTAGTAGGTAGACTCCTTAATTTTGATAAAAATGAAATGTGGTATTACTATTATACCCATTTTTTAAGAAAAAGTCAATATCAAATAAAACTTTCTCAAAGTTTTTTGGGTAAAAGCCGAAAAATTTTTTAAGTCCGCATAAAAAAATGCCGCCCCTTTCGAGACGACACCATAGTACATACCTTCTCGAAAGTTGCTACACTCTTACTCTCCACAAAAAACAATGAACAAACATTATCATTTCGCGATTGTACTCGATTAGGTACGATACCACCATAAGGTGGGCGAAACGATAAATTTCTATTCAATTATTGTGGAGGAAAAATATCCCAAATTAAGAGTGTAGCATAGTTATTATATCTTATTCCGAGAAAAAAGTCAATAGATAAGCGAAACTTCCGGGAAATTTTTTTCGATACGCTGCGTCCCACTTTTACGTTCGCTCTTCGCAATGCGTAAAAAAACAAATTTTGGGCAAATTTTATAAATTTATAAAAATTAGCCGACAAATTTCAACTCGGTTTTTTTCGACTCGGTTTTCATCGAGTAAGGTGCAACTCGATTTTGAGTATGCCCTTCATACAAAAAAACAGGCTTCCGCATGGAAACCTGTTTTTTTTGTATGCCAAATTTTTTATCTGTTTCTCTTGCAAAGTTCGCCGCAGACTTCGGAGAGTTTCACGCCCTCGACGTTCAAAAGCACCATGAGGTGATAGAGCAGATCCGCCGATTCGCAGACGACCGCTTTCTTGTCGTCGTTCTTGGACGCGATAACGAGCTCCACCGCTTCTTCGCCCACCTTTTTCGCGATGCGATCCACGCCGCGCACGAACAGGAAACTCGTGTACGCGCCGTCCTCGGGATTCTTCTTCACGTCCGCAACGATGCGTTGCAAACGCCCGAACATTTCGCCGCCGATGGTGTTGTATTCGCCCACGAGCTGGGTGGGAAAACAGGTGAACGTACCCTTCTCCGCGTCGCCGTTACCGAGCTGTTCCACCTTCAAAAGCAGGGTATCGGAGTCGTGATCCAAGAAGGCAGCTTTCAATTTCTGATAGTTGCCGTGCACGTCGCCGAACTGGTAGGCCTTTTTCTTGGAGCGGCTGTAATAATGCGCGAATCCCGTGGAGAGCGTCTTTTGGAGCGCCTCTTCGTTCGCATACGTCAGCATCAGGACTTCACCGCTTTCATAGTCCTGCGCAATCACGGGCACGAGTCCGTCCTTCCCGAATTTTACTTGTTTCACGTCGACGTTTACGTTCTTCACCGCCATACTCCTGTTCCTCCTTTCTTCCCGTAGAAATGAATTTCCCCAAGACTTGCTACTATTATACAATAAATTTTTCGCTCCGTCAAGGGGGTAGTGAAAAAAAATTAGAAAATTTATGAAATTTTCATACTTTTGTTATTAAACAATTTTCCCCGCCCTTTTCTTGCATCTATCGGTCAATTTTATTAATTGAGCACGACGTCTTTGAGACTGTCGTATTTTTTGAGCGCCGCCGCCCGCAACCGATCGTCCACGAACTGCCCGTCGAAGGCGTCGTCGGAAAACTTCTTCGCCGCAAAAATGACCTGCGTGGGGTATTTGAGGTTTTTGATGTCGGAGAGCATCTTGCCCGACTGCCGCGTGCCGA
This sequence comes from Clostridia bacterium, assembly GCA_017626135.1. Classification (GTDB taxonomy): domain Bacteria; phylum Bacillota; class Clostridia; order Christensenellales; family Borkfalkiaceae; genus Scatosoma. Next base: position 8,005 of record JAGAJI010000018.1, read on the forward strand.
AGAAATCCCCGCTGCCGCGCATCTCCAAATCCTTCTCCGCGATCTTGAATCCGTCGGTGTTGTCTTTCAAGGTGAGCAACCGCTCGCGCGCGGTCTCCCCGTCCGAGCCCATGAGCAGGAAACAGTAACTCTTTTCGGCGCCGCGTCCCACTCGACCCCGAAGCTGGTGGAGTTGAGAAAGCCCGAACCGCTCGGCGTTGTAGATAATCATGATCGTGGCGTTGGGTACGTCCACGCCCACCTCGATGACCGTCGTGGACACGAGGCAATCGTATTCTTTCCCCTTGAACGCCGCCATGACCTCCGCCTTTTCCTTGTCCTTCATTCTGCCGTGAAGCAACCCGAACCGCACGGTGGGGAGCCGCCCTTTGAGTTCCTCGAAAAGCTCCGTGACGCTCATGATCGAGCCTTCCTCGTCATCGTCGATCTTGGCACAGACGAAGTACGCCTGTTTGCCCGCCGCCGTTTCCCGTCTGACGTATTCGAGCATATCGTCGTACCGACTTTCGGGAATGATGGACGTGGAGATCTCCTGCCGCGCTTTGGGCTTGTCGGTGATGGTGGTCACGTCCAGATCTCCGTAGAAAATGAGGGATAAGGTACGGGGAATGGGGGTCGCGCTCATGACGAGCATATCCACGCCCACCCCCTTTTCCGCCAGCGCGTTGCGCTGCGCCACGCCGAAGCGGTGCTGCTCGTCGCAGACGATAAAGCTGAGGTTGGGAATCTCCACGTCCCCTTGGAAAATGGCGTGCGTGCCGCACAGGATATCGATTTCCCCGTTTTGAAGCCGCGCCTTCATCTCCCGCTTTTCTTTCGCCGTCATACCGCCGGCGAGGTACCCCACCCGATAATCGGGGAAATATTTTTGGAGCACGGCATAATTTTGTGCCGCGAGCACTTCGGTGGGCGACAGGTATGCCGCCGCGTAGCCGCTTTTGACCGCCATGAAGATGCCGCAAAGCGCCACCGCCGTCTTCCCGCTGCCCACGTCCCCTTGCACGAGTCGATTCATGCGCGAGGGGGCGTAGAGGTTTTCGAAAATTTCGTTGACCGCCCTCTTTTGTCCGTTCGTAAATTCAAAGGCGAACCGCGTGGAGAACTCCTTGACTTCGCTCGCCTTGACCGAATACTGATGCCGCCGTACTTCCTCTTTGCCCCCCTTGATGATTTTGAAGGCGGAAATGAGAATGAAATACTCTTCGAGCGCGATTCGCTCGGACGCGTTGTTCTTACTCTGCATATCCGAAGGGTTGTGGATTTGATAGAGCGCCTGTTCCAAGGACGCCAAGCCGTATTTTCGCTCGATCTGCCAAGGAATGACGGTGGAAAGGTCGGTCTTTTGCAACGCTTCCTTGACGGCGGCGCGCACGATCTTTTGGCTGAGCGACCCCTTGAGAGGGTAGATGGGCACGATGCCTTTGAGCCGGTAATTCTTGTCGAGCTCCTCGAAGGTGGGATTGACGAGGGACACCTGCCCGAATTTATTCTGCACTCTGCCGTAGAAGAGGTATTCGCCTGCTTTGAGCTTTTGAATGACGTAGGGCTGATTGAACCACACGGCGGTGAAGGGATACCCGTCCTGCGAACAGAAGGCTTTGACCATCTTGCGTTTGCTCCCATAGTTGACGGGGGTGACGCGGGTCACCTCGCACGCCACGAGTACCATATCGTTGTGATAGGCGGTTTTCAGCGACGAACGTTCGGTCAGATCGAGATAGGCGCGCGGATAGAACCGCACGAGATCTTCCACCTCGTACAGCCCGAGTTTGTTGAAATCCTTTTCCCGTTTTTCTCCGATGGAACGGAGGGTCGATAACTTCATAAAATACCCCTCTTTGTTTGCGTGAACGCGACCATGTTCCGCTCGTTTGCCTTTTTCGCCCGCCGACACGCCGAGCATAATAAAAGAGAACAAATGTTTTCCATATTTAGTATAACTTTCTTTTTATAAAATGTCAAGTGAATTTTTCCGATTTTTGATATCTGCGGAAACGAAAAACCGCGCCGCCGAGAATTTTCTCGGCGGCGCGGCTCCTATCCTCCAATTACAAGTCAAGTTTCATATCGTTTTCCTGAATCCAGCCCTTTTTGCGCATGAACTCGGAAATCACCAAATTCAAAACCGCAGGCAGAACGATCATGAGCAAAATAATGCCCACGTAGCCGACCCAACCTTCGGTGTAGCGGAACAAGTCGAAAATCCCGACCAAGCCGCTCGTGCCCATGCCGCCGCCCGACGCGCCGCATTTGAGCTGAAACACACAGGTGGCAAGAGGCCCGCAAATTGCGCTCGATAAAACCATGGGTGCCATGATCTGCGGCTTTTTCATGATATTCGGGATCTGCAACATACTCGTGCCGACGCCCTGTGCAATCAAGCCGCCCACGCCGTTTTCGCGGTAGCTCGCCACCGCAAACCCGACCATGTGGCAGGCGCAACCCACCGTCGCCGCACCCCCTGCCAGCAACATCGCCTCGTAGTTTTCACTCCCTGCGCCGAGCGCCAACACAGGGCTTGCCACCGCCACCCAGATCGCCGCCGACGAGGTGGGCATAGTCAGCAAAATTCCCATGACGACGGCAATCACGACGCCCATGATAAAGGGAGTTGCCTCCGTCGCGATCGCAATCAAAACGCCGAGTTGGTTGATGAGCCAAATGAACGGGAAGGCAACGTACACGCCGCCGAACGCCAACACGAGCGTACCGAGGGGGACGAGCAAAATGTCAAGTTTGGTCTTCCCTGCGTACAGTCCGACGATCTCCACGACGAACATCGTCACCACGTACGCGCCGATGGGATTGCCGGGCAGACCTGCCGTCAACGCGACCATGGGTACCCCTGCGCCTACGATGAGCTTGTCCGCAAACGCCCCAACCATGCCTGCCACCGCCGCCGAAAAGACGAGCAGTTTATTCTTGCCGAGCGCATGGGCAATCCCCACACCGATGCCTGCGCCCATGAGCGCTTTGGCAATATTCGATACGTAGGTGAGGGTGTTACCGACATAGTTGCCGTTCTCCCCGATGAGATTGATCCAACCTGCAATCTGCGCCAAAATGGTGCCTGCAATCAAGGTGACGAACAAACCTTGCGCCATGCCCGAGAACGCCGTGATGAACCAACGCTTAGGCAGGGCTTTCAAGTAGTCCAACGCCCTCGTTTTCAAACTTTTCTTTTCTTCCATATTCTTGACCTCTCACTTGCTTTTCCTTGATAGGTACGTCTATTATACCCCTTTATTCGATAAAAGTCAAGAGATTTTGTGCAATCGATAAAAATTTATCCATTCGATAAATTTTAACGACAAATAATTGCCTAAGCAGTAAGGCGCCGCCTTTTCCCTCGCGGAAAAGGCGGCGCCTCTCTTACCGTTATAATCTACCGATTACTTGCGTTCGAAGCTATCGCAGCAGGTGCAGCTTTCCGCGTCGCAGCTACACGTATTGCCTACGTGAATTTTTCGAAGGGTGCAGTAATCGCCCGTGCGGTTGTACTTACATTCGGTCACGCCGCAACCGATGGCGGTGTTCACTTCCTGATTGTTGTTTTCATGCATCATAAAATTCCTCCTTTTTTCCGATAAAGTCGATTTTATCGGATTTTTCTGAAAAGAGTATGGGCAAATTTTCAAAAGACTATTGACATTTTTCAAATTTTCCTGTACAATAGAGATGTAAAATAATGGACGGCGTGAAAGCGGCGTTCCACATAGGAGGATATGTAGATGAAAGTCATCTTATTAGCAGACGTCAAAGACGTAGGTAAGAAAGGCGACGTGGCGGAAGTGTCCGACGGCTACGGGAAAAACTTTTTGATCAAAAAGGGATTTGCCAAAGCCGCAACCGCAAGCAACGTTCACGAAGCGGAACAAAAGAAGGCGGCGCAAGCCTTCCATAAGGCGGAAGAGGTCAAAGCGCTGAAAGCGTTGGCTGCCACGCTGGACGGGAAGTCCGTTCCCGTCAAAATCAAGGTGAGTGAAAACGGCAAGGTATTCGGGAGCGTCACGACCCTCCACGTATCGGAAGCCCTTTCCAAACTCGGCTTTGACATCGACAAAAAGAAAATCAAAATGGACAGCGTAAAAAATTTGGGTTCTTACCCTGCGGAGATCCGTCTGATGGAAGGCGTCGTCGCCAAAATCACCGTCGTAGTGGAAAGTCTTTAAGCGTAAAGTTTACGATTTTGGGAAAGCCGCTTGGCTTTCCCTTTCGTCTTTTCGAGCGCAATTTCTTCTATTTATTTGCGTTTGCAACCCCGTAAACGCTTGCAGGGTTCGCCGAAATATGCTACAATATATGCGGTTTACATATCAATCAGATACGGGTTATATTTATGGAAGAAAAAGAAATCAAACAGGAAGAAATCGAGAACCTCCCTCCCAAAATCACGAAAGACAACATCGCCCCCCTCGCCGAAACCAAAAAAGGAAAAATCCTGCTTTGGATCCGCGCCGTGTTATACACGATGCTCTCCTCCTTTCTGATCTCCACGGCGGCGTATACCCTCATCACCCCCAACGAGTTCACCATCGGCGGCGTGAGCGGCATCGCCATTCTGGTCAACATCGTTTCCGACGGTAAAATCCCGCAATCCCTCGTGTTGCTCGGGCTCAACCTTCCCCTCGTGACCCTTTCCTTCTTCATCGTCAAAAAGAAGTTCGCCATTCTTTCCCTTTTGAATATCGGTTTGCAGTCCTTCTGGATGTTCCTGTGGGAAAATTTGCCCGTCGTTCAGGACTTCCAGATCACGTTCAACGAAAGCGGCACGAAAATTTTCGCGGCGTTGGCAGCCGGGATCTGCGTCGGTACGTCCGTGGCGCTCGCCTTTAAGATAGGCGGCAGTACGGGCGGTACGGACATCACGGCGGTCATGATCCAAAAGAAAATCAACGCCAACTCCATCGCATGGACGATTTTCGGTCTCAACTGCGTCATCATCGGC
>JAGAJI010000019.1 GCA_017626135.1 Clostridia bacterium
CTTCTTGACAGAAGTAACGGATAAGTTTATTAAAGAATACGGCATGTCCGGCATCTGGTGCGATATGAATGAGCCGGCCTCCTTTAACGGTCCGCTGCCGGATGGGCCTTCTTGGAGCAGCTCTACAAACGTGGAATCATACCCGTAGAACACGTAGATGCCGTAGTAAGCGTCCGATTCTTCGTCGTAGTCTTCTACGAATACGCCGTTGTTGTTATACTGCGTTACGTAGCCTTCGAACGCCACGCGGGAACCGTTGTACTTTTCCACGTTCAAACGGAGTTCTCTCAAGTCAAGCTCGATGGCTGTGCCGTAGAAGTAGTCGGGGTCTTTTTCATTCGAATGCACGTGCAGTTTCAGCGTGGTTGCCTGGTCGATTGCCTTGACGCAAACTTCCCCGTAACGGGTGGAGCTGGCTTTAGAACCGACGGCAAGACCTTCTTGCAAAAGTTCGATGTTGACGCAACGGTAGTCCGTCATTTCCGCCGTCTTATACCAAACCCAAACGAGGTATCTTTCCCCCGTGGAGTCCACAGCCCAGTCCGTACCGTCCGTTTCGATGATGATGTCGGTGGCAGATTTGAGCTTCGCTTTGGTATAGTCGGAAGCTTTTTTGCCCCAAGGTTCGATCTGACCGGTCGATTCGGGCGTGTTGACGGCAAGATATCTTGCCTTCAACAAACCGGTGTCTACGATAGAGGTGGGAACTTTGAAATGCGTCGTGTCACCGTCGATGTAGTTCTCTACGGTAACTTTCTGTTTTTGCGTTTCGCTGTTCATGTCTAACTTCACTTGCGCCGCATAGTCGGTCATCTCGATCCGGGTGCTGCTGCTGTCCAAAGCGGAGGAGTCGTTACCGAGGATAAAGCAGCCGCAGAACGCAACGAAACAGAACCCGAGCGCAAGAATGCTGGCAATCAGTTTTTTCATGAGTATCACCTATTTCTTATCTGTCGTATTTCTTCTTTAACTTGTCGTAGCAATCCTTGAAGAGTCTTTCGATCATCTGGTCTTCCGTTTCACCCGATTTCGGATCCTGCTGGAAGCAGTTCTTCATCAGGGTAGCCATTTCGTCACGAGCGGTCGAGGAACCGTTGAACGCGGGGGATACGTAGTAGTAATCTTTGTAGTTCATCGTAAGCTGAACTGCGGAAGCCTGCAAACCTACGCCGCCGTCTGCCTTCTGAAGGAAGTCTGCGTATACGGAGTTATCTTTTACGGACTGGATCGCGCACGCGTAACCGTTGTTCATGGAGAATCTTGCCTGATATTCCACGGAAGTCGTGATATATTTTGCGAACAGCCAAGCCGCCGCGATTTCCTGAGGGTTGTCTTTCTTGAAGAGGCAGAGGGAAGGCCCCTGGGAGATCATCTTGGGAGTTTCGGGATTTTCCTGAGGAACCATCGTTACGCCCACTTCGAAGGGATAGGTCTGACCGTCGGGATTGAGGTCGGGACGCTGATAGCTTGCACCTGCGGAGGAACCGATACACATATACGCCTTGGTCTTGCCTGCTTCCGTCTGGGTGAAGAGGTCGGAGGTGTAGCTACCGAAGATTTCTTCCGTCGTCACGTAGCCCTTGTCGTACCATCCTTTGAATTTCTTCACGAACGCGCGGTTTTCTTCGTTGTTGAAGAGGAAGTAGCTGCCCTTTTCGGAAGAGGTGTACTTGGAGTCAAGCTGCTCGGTCATCGTAATGAACCAGTTTGCGCCGGAGTCGTAACCGAGGGGGATACAAGGATTTGCTTTCAAACCGCCTTCCTTTGCGGATTCGATATCGATAATCTGCTGGCAAACGGTTTCCATTTCGTCCCAAGTGGTGGGGACGGTCAGCTTGTGTTCCGCGAAGTAAGTTTTGTTGTAGTAGAGAAGTTCGGTGGACTTCAACATGGGAAGGGTGTACATCTTGCCGTCGCCGTAGATTTTACCTTCGTCATAATAGAAGGGAACGTAGTCGTCCTTCTGCGCCTGCGTCAAACCCATGATTTCCTTCGTGCCGTCCGCGTGGGTCGCTTCCAGTTCGCTTGCGATGTAGTCGTCCAAAGTCATCACCGCTTTCGACTTGTTGTAAAGAGCAACGTGGTCGGGATAGCAGTACGCAAGGGAAGGCGCTCTGCCTGCGGAAAGTTCGGTCGTGATCTGGTCGCGAACGCCGGGATAGTCGCCGAAGGAAGTATCCGTAATTTTGATGTTGGGATAGAGTTGGTTGAAGTCAGCGATGCACTCGGCAAGGATTCCCTTCAAGCTCTGACCCATACAGTGGTAGAACGTTACGGTGACTGCGCTACCGTCGTAAGCAACGACTTCCACGTCGCCGGTGTTGACTTTGCTACCGCCGTTGTTGCCAAAGCAGGAAGCAAGTCCGATTACGTTCGTTGCCGCAAGGGCAGCTGCCGTAAGGGAAATCAAAAGTTTCTTGATTTTGTTCATGGTCTATATTTCTCCTATTAATAGATTATCGTGATAAATTAGCCTTTGATACCGCTTCTCGATACCCCTCTCATGATGTACTTTCTCAAGAAGATGAAGACGAGGAAGAGCGGAATGGATACGAGGGTGACCGCCGCCATCTGCAAGGGGATATCCGGTTGCTGGTTATCCGCAGACGAGAACGCCTCGCGAAGCCCGATCGTGATGAGATAGAAATCCTGGTTGGTCGTGGTCAGTTTGGGCCACATATAGGTGTTCCATGCGCCCATCATCTTCAAGATCGTAATTGAAATCAAAGTGGGAAGGGCAAGGGGAATCATGACTTTCCAAAGATATTTGAGGTCGGTCGTGCCGTCCACTTTCGCCGCCAGGTACAGCTCGTTGGGAATCTGCATGAAATTCTGTTTGAGTAGGTAGATGTAGAATACGCTGACGAGGAAGGGAAGGGTCAAGGTTAAGAAGGCGTTGAACCATCCTCCGTCCCCAAACTGGTTCGTCCAACCAAGGTCTGCAACCGTCTTGTAGTTGGTGATCGTGAAGAGTTCCCCGGGGATCATCATCGTCGCAAGCAAGCCGGCGAAGAATGCGTTTTGACCTTTGAATTTCAAACGGGAAAGCGCAAACGCCGAGAGTACGGTGATGATGAGGGACATAAACGTCGAGGCGACGCCGACGATCAGCGTGTTGATGAAATATCTGCCGAGGTCGGTTTCCGTAAAGACTTCCGCGAAGTTGTGGAAATCTCGGGGACCGCCGGGGAAGAGCACCAAATCGAGGTTGGAATCGTAATATTCGCTAAGGTGTTTCAAGGAGGTGGCAATCATCCAAAGGAAGGGGAAGACGACGATAAACGCCATCACGCTCAGGAAGAGGTAGACGCCGATTTTCCCGAGGATTTTCATAACGTCCTGCTTCTTGGTTTCCTTCTTCATATCGCGTTCGTGCATGACGCCTTGGGTCAAAGCGTCGCCCGTCTGCGTTTGGGGTTCGGTAGGCACGGAGACTTCGGGATCCACGTCTTGGGTGGTTACTTCATTTTTCAATTCATCCATAGTTCCGCCTCCTTAATAGTGTGTTTTCTTTTTGCTGACGTACAGGTTGACCATCGTCACGGCAAAGATGATTGCGAACAGAATGAGAGCCGCCGCACTCGCTTCGCCGTAGAACGCGTCGGGTAACGCGTCGTAGATGAACCCGACCATGGTATAGAGCTGTCCGTCCGCCATGGAATCGCCGAAGATACCGATGATGCTCGTGTATTCCTTAAATCCGCCGATAAAGCCGGTGATGACGACGTAGGCAATCATCGGGGAAAGAAGGGGAACGGTGATTCTCGTGAATACGCGCCACTTGGGGGTGCTGTCGATTTTCGCCGCTTCGTAATACTGTTTGTTGACGCTCTGCAAACCGCCGAGCAAGATCAGGATCTTGAAGGGCAACGCGTTCCATACGATATAGATGACGAGCACGGCAAACTTGGGCCAGTAGGTAGCGTCGCCGAAAACACCGATGCCGTCCAACCAGTTGACGGGTTGAACACCGATCTTGCCGAGCAAGGTATTGATGAACCCCCACGATTCCACGAGGTAAGGTTTGCTGAAATCGCCGACGACGTCGAAGAGCGCTGCGAATACCATACCGATGGCAATCGAGTTGGTGACGTAGGGCAGGAAGAATATCGTTTGAAAGAATTTCTGCAAGGGCTTGATGGAGTTGAGCGCAACTGCAATCAAGAGTGCAAGCATGGTAGACAGGGGTACGGTGACGACGCAGAGCAACATGGTGTTGAGAATTGCCGTACGGAAAGTATCCCCCGAAGAGATGACGGTGATAAAGTTATCGATACCAAATTCAAACGACGTACCGCCGATGGATTCCAAACTGTCGTAGTTGTTTGTGAACGCCATCATGACGGTGTTGAAAATGGGATAAACCGTAAAGATCAGGAGCAGAATAATGGCAGGGAGCAAATAGATCCACCCCTTCCAGCTATTGAAACGCAGTTTTTTCCCGACGAGGTCTTTACAGAACGTCTGGTAGACCCATTTCACGCAGAAGGTCTGCCACACCCATTTCACGCAGAAGGTCTGCCACACCCATTTTACGCAGAAGGTTTTCCAAAAACCTTGCACGAAAACGGTGTTAAGGAAAGTGAGCACTTTATCCATAATTACACCTCAAAATAAAGTCTTTCTTCGCTTTCTGCGTCGAAGAGGAATACCTTATGAGGTTTTAACGTGAAACGAACGCCCTCTGCCGTAGCGTCGATGCGGTTATCCGCGTCGATGATGGAGCGGATGGTGGGGTTAAGGGATTCGGAATGACGGGAGACGATGCTCACGTCGCGGCCCATGATTTCCACGTTGGAAAGTTCGCAGACCAAAGGCCCGTTTTCATCCAACACGAACCCTTCGGGACGGATTGCTGCGGTGACGTTGCCGTCTTTCACGCCCTTCACGTCCAGAACGGCGTTTTCGCCGATATAGAGACGTTCGTTTTCCACTCTGCCCTTGAATACGTTGATGGGGGGAGTGCCGAGGAATTTCGCAACGAACAAATTCGTAGGATTGTCGTAAATCTCTTGGGGTTTACCCGTCTGCTGTACGACACCGAGCTTCATGACGACGATCACGTCGGAAATGCTCATCGCCTCTTCCTGATCGTGGGTGACGAATACCGTCGTGATGCCCGTTTCTTTCTGAATACGTCTGATTTCTTCACGGGTCTGCAAACGAAGTCTTGCGTCGAGGTTAGACAAAGGTTCGTCCAAAAGGAGGACGCGGGGCATTTTCACAAGCGCACGCGCGATTGCCACACGTTGCTGCTGACCGCCCGAAAGTTCGCTGGGTTTTCTGTCCATAAGCTCGTCGATCTGCACGAGTTTCGCCGCTTCGTAGGCGCGTTCGAGCATCGCCTCTTTCGTCATCTTGTCTTTACCGCGCAGGTTCTGCAAGGGGAAGAGGATGTTCTGCTGTACTGTCATGTGGGGATAGAGGGCGTAGTTCTGGAACACCAGACCGATGCCTCTGTTTTCAGGCGCAAGCTCCGTGACGTCTTCTTCACCGAAGAAGATCTTTCCCGAAGTGGGCTGCTGCAAACCGCTGATCATGTACAGCGTGGTGCTCTTTCCGCAACCGGAGGGACCGAGAAGTCCGACAAGTTTGCCGTCGGGGATTTCAAACGTGAAGTTGTTGACGGCTGTCACGTCTTTGCCCGACTTCTTGTCACGGCTGGGGAAAACTTTCGTGAGATTTCGTAATTCTACCTTCATAAAATTCATTCCCTTTTGTGTAGTAATTTATTTAATCAATTGTTTGAATTAAAACGGTTTATTGCTGTTGCGGCGCCTCTTTCGCTTTCGCTTCTTCCTCGAACGCAATGCGATCGGCTTCCGTATCGAAAATCATCTGACTTGCAAAGTCCACGACGACGGTGTCGCAGAGCAGGTCGTGAATGGCGGCGTTGGTCTTGGAGGTGAACAGAACGAAGAGCTGCAACCCGAAGAACAACAGGAGCGTGATGATGCCGACGATGCCGATGAGCCCGAATAGGATCATCACGAGTATGAGAATGGGAAACATCGTCTCCATGGTGTACGAGCCGATGACGGCACGAATGAACAGGACGGGGTTACTCGCTTTCGTGAGGTTGGTGCGAATGACGCCGAGCCCGAATATCTTTTTCCCCAAGGTCCGTCCGTAACCGAACAGCAGGGGAATGAGAAATTGCCAGATCAAGATCGCGAGGAAGGCGCTGATAGCGACGATCGCCACGGTCATGTAGAAGATGAGGTTGGTGAGTTTTACGTATTCTTCGTCCGCGCGCAGGGCGGCGGTCGCTTCCTCCAAAATTTGCTCGCGTTCCGCCTTCTGTTCGTCGGTCAACTGCTCGTATTCCTCGTCGGAGATGGAGAACTTGACGCCGAACTGTTCCTCGTAATAGGTGTAGCGGACTTCCAACTGCTGTTGATAATCGCCGTAATGCATGATTGCCGACACGGCGATGGAGAGCCCGAGCGCTAAGGTGAAGGTTAAAATGATATCGAAGAGGAATGCGGAAATGCGTTTCCACAGTCCTGCTTTTTGCAGGGTAACAGACATATTTTAGTTTCCTTAAACGGGGATAAACGTATTGCTTTCGAACTACGTGGAGCTATTCTCAATGTGGATAACTCAACATATTAATATGCATACGCTTACATGATACCACATCTTTCGACAAAATGCAAATCTTTTTCTAAGATTTATCAAAATTTTCATAATTCAAAAAGCGAATAATAGATATCAATCAATCGAGAATGATGATAGAAGAGAAAAATCCACGAAAATCCGTTGAAAAAATTTCAAAAATCCCCTTGACAGAACGCAAAAAAGCAGGTATAATTACTATGGAAAAATTTTTGATGGAGAAATTGTATATGGATATTCAGAATATTTTGTCGAAATGCGATCATACTCTGCTGTTGCAGACGGCTACTTGGGAACAAATCAAAAAGATTTGCGACGAAGGCATGCAATATAAGACGGCGTCCGTTTGTATTCCTCCCGCTTACGTCGAACAGGCGAAAGCGTACGTCGGGGATAGACTTGCCGTCTGTACGGTCATCGGTTTCCCCAACGGCTACAACACCACCGAGACCAAAGTATTCGAGACGAAGGACGCCATCGCCAAGGGCGCCGACGAGATCGATATGGTCATCAATATCGGGGCTTTGAAGAGCGGACGAGGGGACCAGGTACGCGATGAAATTAAAAAAGTCAAAGAAGCGTGCGGAGAAAAAATCCTCAAAGTCATCATCGAAACCTGCCTGTTGACGGAGGAGGAGAAGGTGCTTTGCTGTAAGCTCGTGACCGAAGCGGGCGCGGACTATATCAAGACGTCCACGGGCTTTTCCAAAGCGGGCGCAACGCTCGAAGACGTGCGGCTCATGAAAGCGAACGTCGGCGAGGGTGTGCTCGTGAAAGCGGCAGGCGGCATTTCCGGTTTGGAAGACGCACAAAAATTCCTCGACGAGGGAGCTTCCCGTCTGGGAACGAGCCGCGTTGTGAAAGCGGTACAGGGGCTCCAAGGCAGCGGTTATTGATAAAATCAGAGAAATTACAAGGAAAAAAGGAGAATATTATTATGGCTACACCTCATATTTCTGCGAAGGAAGGCGATTTTGCGAAGACGGTTTTAATGCCGGGCGATCCCTTGCGCGCAGAGTTTATTGCGAAGAACTATTTGGAGAACGCCGTGCTCGTCAACAACGTACGCGGCGTGCAGGGTTATACGGGTTACTATAAAGGCAAGCGCGTGTCCGTCATGGCTTCGGGCATGGGACAGCCGTCCATCGGCATCTACTCCTACGAACTCTATCATTTTTACGGCGTAGAATGTATCATTCGAGTGGGCTCCTGCGGCGGGTTCTCTCCCGACCTTCACGCGCGTGATATCGTGATTGCGATGGGGGCATGTACGAACGGAAACTACGCGGCGCAATACAATCTGCCCGGAACGTTCGCTCCGATCGCCGATTTCTCCCTCGTGAAAAAGGCGGTGGACGAATGTGAAAAAATGGGCGTGCACTATCGCGTGGGCAACATTCTGTCTTCGGATATGTTCTACGACGACGCCAACTCGGGCATGGAATGGACGAAGATGAACGTGCTCGGCGTGGAGATGGAATCCGCGGCACTCTATTGCAACGCGGCGCGCGCCGGCAAAAAGGCGCTCTGCATCTGCACCGTCAGCGACTCTTTCGTATATCCCGAAGAGAATACGACGGCGGAAGAAAGACAGACTTCCTTCACCAAGATGATGGAAATCGCACTCAATATCGCGGAGGAATAATGTCGTATGGCAAAACGAGCGTTTTTAATCGTTTTAGACAGTTTCGGAATCGGCGAAATGCCCGACGCCGCGAACTGGGGAGACGAGGGGAGCAACACCCTCGCGTCCATTCGTTCCCACCCCAACTTCCATTGTCCCAACTTGGAAAAAATGGGGCTTTTCAACATTGACGGAATCGGCGAAAAAAACCTTTCACCAAATACCTGCTATGCCCGTATGACGGAATCGTCCAAGGGAAAGGACACGACGATCGGGCACTGGGAGATCGCCGGAATCTACTCGCCCGACCCCCTTCCCACCTACCCGAACGGCTTTCCCAAAGAGGTGATCGACGAGTTCGAAAAACGCACGGGCAGGGGGGTGCTTTGCAATTTGTCCTACTCGGGCACGGAAGTTATCAAGGACTACGGCGAAGAGCATATCAAAACGGGTAAACTCATCGTGTACACGTCTGCAGACAGCGTGTTCCAGATTGCCGCGCACGAAAAGATCGTGCCGATCGAGGAGCTGTATCGCTACTGCGCAATCGCCCGTGACTTGCTCCAAGGCAAGCACGGCGTCGGGCGCGTGATCGCCCGTCCCTTCGAAGGGGAGTACCCTTTCAAGCGCACACCGCGCCGTCATGATTATTCCCTTTTGCCGCCGTCTCAAACCGTTCCCGATATTTTGAAGGAAGCCGGATACGACGTGATTTCGGTAGGAAAAATTTACGACATTTTCGCAGGGCGCGGATTTACCGAAAGTCACCCCACGACGGGAAACGAGGGGGGCATGGTCGAGACGATTGCGCAAATGAAGCGTGATTTCCACGGACTTTGCTTTATCAATTTGGTCGATTTCGACATGGTGTACGGACATAGAAACGACGTCGCAGGCTATGCCGCGGCGGCAACGGCGTTCGATGAAAAACTTTCGGAAATGTTGCCCCTTTTGCGCGAGGACGATATCTTGATCATCACGGCGGATCACGGGTGCGATCCTGCGACTCCCTCCACCGACCACTCCCGTGAATACACACCCATGATCGCGTACGGGCAGAAACTGAAAAAGGGCGTCAACCTCGGCACGAGAAAGAGCTTCGCGGACATCGGTTCCACCATTTTGGAATGGTTCGGCTTGCCCTCGGACGGGATTTACGGCGAAAGCTTTTTCAAGGAGATTATCGATGACTGATTTGAAACTGATGGAGCTTGCGGTAGAAGCTCGCAAAAATTCCTATGCGCCCTATTCGGATTTCCACGTCGGTGCGGCGCTGCTCGGCAAGAGCGGCAGGGTGTACACGGGTTGCAACGTGGAGAACGCAGGCTACACTCCGACCAACTGTGCGGAGCGTACGGCGCTTTTCAAAGCCGTGAGCGAGGGGGAACGGGAATTTACCGCCATCGCCGTCGTCGGCGGCAAGGGAGCGGAACTCGCGGAGTTTTGCGCGCCCTGCGGCGTATGCAGACAGGTGCTTGCGGAGTTTTGCGACGGGGATTTCCGTATCCTGTTGGGGACGCCCGAGAAGTATAGCGCGCACACCCTTTCGGAGCTCTTGCCTTACTCGTTCGGAAAGGCGGATTTGAAGTAAAAAGGAGAAAATGCCATGCGTATGTATGAGATCATTCAAAAAAAGAGGGACGGCGGCACGCTGAGCGAAGCGGAGATTCGTTGGTTTTTAGAGGGTTACGTCGCAGGGGAAATTCCCGACTATCAAGCGGCGGCGCTCTGTATGGCAATCTACTTCCGCGGTATGTCCTTGGAGGAGACGGCGGCGCTTACCTTCGCCGTTCGCGATTCGGGGGAGACGCTCGATTTGTCGGACATCAAAGGGCTGCGCGTGGACAAACACTCCACGGGCGGCGTCGGGGATAAGACGAGTCTCGTCGTGGCGCCCATCGTGGCGAGTCTGGGTGTAAAGGTCGCAAAAATGAGCGGTCGTGGCTTGGGACACACGGGTGGCACGGTCGATAAACTCGAAGCAATTCCCGGGTTTAAGACGGACTTGCCCATCGACGAGTTCAAAAAAATCGTCAACGAAGTGGGAATTGCCATCGTTGGGCAGAACGCGACGCTCGCGCCGGCGGATAAGCTTTTGTACGCTCTTCGCGACGTCACGGCGACGGTGGACAGCTTGCCTCTCATCGTGTCGAGCATCATGGGCAAAAAGCTTGCGGCGGACGACGATTGCATCGTGTTAGACGTCAAAACGGGGAGCGGTTCGTTCATGAAGACGCTTGAAAAGAGCCGCGAACTCGCCGAATGGATGGTCGAGATCGGCAAGCGTGCCGGTAAGCGCATGAGAGCGCTCATCACGGACATGGATAGGCCGCTTGGGTTCAATATCGGCAATTCGTTGGAGGTCGTCGAGGCGATCGAGACCTTGCAGGGCAAGGGCCCCGAGGATTTGACGGAGTTGTGCGTCGCGCTCTCCGCGAATATTTTGGAACTCGCCGAAAAGGGGAGTTACGCCGAATGCGAACGCATGGTCAAGGAGGCGATTGAAAGCGGCACCGCGCTGGATACCCTCGTGAAGATGGTCGAGGCGCAGGGAGGCAACGGCGACTGGATCCGTCATCCCGAGAAGTTCCCCACGGCGAAGTACTCGCATATCGTTTTGTCGAGGAAGAGTGGCTATATCACGCACGTGGATACGGAAAGCTACGGCGTGGCGAGCTTGCTGCTCGGGGCGGGGCGGAACACGAAAGAGGACGTCATCGATATGGCGGCAGGGATTCGGCTTTGCGCCAAGACGGGTGATTTTGTAGCGGAAGGGGAGCCGATTGCGATTTTGTATTCGGAGAAGGAGAGCGGAATCGAAGGGGCGGAAAGGCGATTGTTGGAGGCTACGCAAATCGAGACAACCGCGCCCAAGAAAGAACCTTTGATTTTGGGAATTGTAGAATAATAAATTTTTTACAAGATTTTTTTGAAAAGGGCGAAAAAACGCTTGACTTTGCGTATAGAAAGTGATATTATGTTTAAGCTGTCGATTGCGAGAGCGGACGGCGAGAACATATTGAGGCGTAGCGCAGCTTGGTAGCGCGTTTGGTTAGGGACCAAAAGGTCGTGGGTTCAAGTCCCGTCGCCTCAACCAAATAAGAACGCAGAATAGGATACAATTATTTGTGCCAATTCTGCGTTTTTTATTGCTTTTTAGGGGTATTTTTGCCCTTTTGAAGTATAAAAATCATAGTTTGCGATAAAAAGAGCCTATCTTCCGAGGTCGTTTGCGCCTTTGGTGGATAGGCTTTTTTGCTTGCGTTAAAATTATGGTAATCGTTAAAATTATAGTCTGCGGACGATATGGTAATGTCAAGAATTTTGTGTAAACACCTTGTAGATTTTTTGGTGTTTTAGCTAAATAAATCGTTTAATTGAGCTTGAGCAAGCGCAAAGCCTTTATGTATGCGTTCTTCGCTTTCTC
>JAGAJI010000020.1 GCA_017626135.1 Clostridia bacterium
CCTTACAAAAAACGCCCCTTTTGAACGCAATACTTGCGTTCAAAAGAGACGAAGAAACTCCGCGGTACCACTCTTCTTGGCGATCAACTCGCCCGCTCGTCATTCTCTGTTACGGGAGAACCCGTCCGAATCTACTTGGCTTTTCAGCCGTTCTCTCGGCGGCTCGGGGAGGAGCTATCTTCCGTACGCCGTATCGGCTCACACCAACCGCCGACTCTCTGCCATCCACGCAATACGGATTTTTTATCCCGTCATAGCCTTTATTTATTCTATTTTACTTTATTTTCGGAATTTTGTCAATGATTTGAGCTTAGATTTCCAAGGAAATCCCTGTCAATTTCTCAAAGTTTATACACCCAGCCGAACTCGTCTTCGAGCTTGCCCCATTGAATGCCCGTGAGCAGGTCGTACAGCTTTTGCGTCACCTCGCCGATCTTGCCGCCGCCGATGATATATTCCTTCTCCCCGATCGCAAGTTTGCCGATGGGCGACACCACCGCCGCCGTGCCGCAACCCCACGCCTCTTCGAGCCTTCCGCTCTCCATGGCGCTTACGAGCTCGTCGAGAGAGAGCAAACGCTCGCTCACTTGATAGCCCTGCGCTTTGAGCACTTCGATACAGCTCTTTCTCGTAATCCCGGGCAAAATGGAGCCCGTGAGTTTGGGGGTCACGATCTCCCCGTCAATCTTGAACATGACGTTCATCGCGCCCACTTCTTCGATATATTTCCGCTCCACGCCGTCCAGCCACAGCACCTGGGAATACCCCTTCTTCGCCGCTTTCTCGCCCGCGCGCGTGCTCGCCGCATAGTTGCCGCCGCACTTGGCGTACCCCGTGCCGCCGCGCACCGTGCGCACGTCCTCGTCCTCAATCATGATCCCGACGGGGTTGATTCCTTCCTTGTAATAACTGCCGCTCGGCGAAGCGATGAGCATAAACGTCGCGTTCTTCACCGAATGTACGCCCAAAGACTCGTCGTTGCCGAACAGGAAGGGACGAAGATACAAGGACGTCCCGAAGGACTTGGGCACCCATCTCTCCTCCGTCTTGACGAAGGTGGTGATCAGCCCGAGCATATCCTTTTCGTCCATCTGCGGCAAGCTCATACGCTCGGCGGAATTGTTCATACGCTTAACGTTTTCCATCGGCCGAAAGAGCTGCACGCCGCCGTCTGCCCGTCTGTACGCCTTCAAGCCCTCGAAGATCTCCGCGCCGTAATGGAGCACCGTCGACGCAGGGTGGAGAGAAATTCTCCCGAAGGGCACGATCCTCGCGTCCTGCCAACCGGTCTCCTCGTTCCAGTCCACGATCAGCATATGATCGGTGAACACCTTTCCGAACCCGAGTTTGTCCTCAGGGGGCATCACGCCGGGCGTTTTCGTTTTCGTGATTCTGATTTCCATACCTTCCTTCCCTCGATTGCATCAATCGCTTTTTTGAATGATAACAATCCTTACTATTAAATAATAGAATACATCTATGATACCACACTCCCCTGCGTTTGTCAAGAATTTGGCGAAGGTTTTTCAAAGGAATTTATTTTTTCCGTCCGTTTTTTTTCGGGTGTTTTGATAGACTTTTTCCTTTTATTATGATATACTGGATATACTATGTTGAAAGCGTTGCTCGTAAAACTCAAAGAAGCTGCGGTATCCGTAATCCCCGTGGCACTCCTCGTATTGATTTTGAGCCGTACTCCCCTCGTCGAATTCTCGTGGACGGAGACGGCGGTTTTCGTATGCGCTTCCATAACCCTCGTCGTCGGCATTTCCCTGTTCAACCTCGGCGCCGACCTCGCCATGACTCCCATGGGGGAGCAAATCGGCTCCGCCCTGCCCAAGTCGGGCAAGTTCAAAACCCTCCTGCTCGTCTGCTTTTTGATGGGACTTTTTATCACGATTGCCGAGCCCGACCTCTCCGTCCTTGCCTCGCAGGTGGCGGAAGTGATCGACGGGGCCTTGCTCACCCTCTCCATCGCCGTGGGTGTGGGCGCCTTCCTCGTGTTGGCAATCCTCAAAATCGTCTTCCGCGTGAGCCTTTCTCAAATGCTCACCTTCTTTTATATGCTCCTGTTCGCCCTGACCTGCCTCGTGCTCGAAAGCGGCAACGCGAACTTCCTCCCCCTTGCCTTCGATTCGGGCGGGGTGACGACGGGCCCCATCACCGTGCCCTTCATCATGGCGCTCGGCGTGGGCGTTTCGTCGACGTTGAGCGATAAAAAAGACGGCGAAGCGAGCTTCGGTTTCATCGCCCTTTGCTCGGTCGGGCCCATTCTCGCCGTCATGCTTTTGGGGGTGTTTGCCTCGGGCGAAATCACGTATTCTCTCCCCGACTACTCCATGGATCTTTCCGCCCTTTCTTGGGAAATCGGGCATACCATGTACGAGGTGACGGTTGCTTTGCTCCCCATCGTGGCGTGCTTTTTCATCTTGCAGGCGCTGTTTATGAAACTCCCGAAAAAACGCATTTTGCAAATCGTCGTAGGGGTTTTCTACGCCTTCTTCGGGCTCGTCGTCTTTCTCGTCGCCGTCGGCGTCGGATTCATGCCCATCGGCTATAAACTGGGCGTGGAACTCGCAAGCTCGGAGCTCCCTCCCGTCCTTTTGATCCTCGTTGCGTTCGTGCTCGGTTTTGCCGTAGTGCTCGCCGAGCCCGCCGTGCACGTATTGAAACGGCAGGTGGAAAAAGTGACGGGCGGCGCGGTCAGTCAGCGTTCGATACTGCTCGCCCTCGCCGTGGGTGTGGGCGCGTCCATCGCTCTGTCCGTCGTGCGCGTCCTCTTCAATTTCAGTATTCTCTATTATATCATTCCCGGGTATTGTATCTCTTTAGGACTTTCCTTCTTCGTGCCCGGACTGTACACGGCGATCGCGTTCGACTCGGGCGGCGTGGCGAGCGGCCCTTTGACCTCGACCTTCATTCTCCCCTTCCTCATCGGGGTGTGTTACGTCTTACAGGGGGAAGGCAACGTACTCGCCGACGCCTTCGGCATGGTCGCCATGGTCGCCATGGCGCCCCTCATCACCATTCAGGTACTCGGGTTCCGCTCCGTCGCGTCCAAGCGCCTTCGCGAGCGGTACGCCCTGCGCCGTCTGCTCGACGCCGACGACGAGCAAATCATTCATTTTATGTAAAGGAGGGGGGCAGGTATGCGTTTATTTGATAAATTCAAGAAAAAACAAACGATAGAAACCCCGACGAGAGCCGAGCCGCTCAAAACGGATTTCCAAAAATTGAAACTCCTCGTCACCGTCGTCAACCGCAAAAAGACGGAGTTCTACCTCGATTATCTGACTTCCCTCGGCGTGAATTTCCAAACGGCGGTGGCAGGTCGCGGTACGGCGACGAGCGAGACCTTATATCTGCTCGGTTTGGAGGATTCGGACAAGAGCGTCCTCTTTGGCGTCGTCCGCGAGGACGGAGCGGAGGCGATCCTGCAAAATTTAGAGGAGAAATTTCAAACCATTCGCGGCGGCAAGGGGATTGCGTTTACCATTCCCTTGACGAGCGTCATCGGCGTGGCGATCTATCGCTTTTTAAGCGACAACCGCGCGAAATAAAGCCCTGCCCCAAACGGGACAGGGAGTAAGGAGATTACGTATATGGACTATATGCACGAAGCAATTTTTTGTATCGTCAACAGCGGTTACAGCGAAGCCGTCATGGACGCCGCCAAAAAACTCGGCGCGCGCGGCGGCACGATCATGAACGCGCGCGGCACAGCGAACAAGGAGGCGGAAAAATTTTTCAATATCACCATTCAGCCCGAAAAGGAGATTGTGATGATCCTCGTTCCGTCCGCGCTCAAAGAGGATATTTTACACGCTCTGTACAAGCAAGTAGGGCTGGACACCCCGGGACAAGGTATTGCCTTCGCTCTGCCCGTGGACGGCGTCGTCGGACTCTCCGACGACGGGGAGCAATAATCCCTTACTCCACGAAGTAAGCGATTCCCACGGCGCCGGGGCCGATATGCGTCCCGATCGTGCAACCCAAAGAATATTCCTGCACGTCGTGACCTTGCAATATCTCCGCGCTCTCCTCTTTGTACTTTTCCCTCTCTTCACTTGTTGTTTTGTCAACAAGTCTATATTGTAACAGACGGCAAGCATTTGTCAAGCGAATTTTATCCGTTTTGTAAAAAAGTAAACGATGTGAATTTTTCACAAAAAAATGAGGCGCGGCGCCCGAATACGGACGCCGCGCCTCTATCCACTTTTCTTTTTATCCTTATTGAGGAGAACTATCAAAACGGTCTATAATACTCCCCACAAAAATAAAATTTTTCAATTTTAAGCCACCCATGTCTGCGTTGAACGATTATTCCTTCCGCAAACCGTCGCCTTGCTCCCCGTCTTGAGACGCGGTCTCTTGGGGAATATTGGACTCCGTTTCCGTCGCCGCAATCTCCAAAGAGACGTCGGGCTCCGCCGCCTCTACCGCCTTTTCAGGCATTGTCCCACCTGCAAGTTTCTTCTTGCGCGCGAAAATCTCTTTCCACGAAATATGGAAGATCACCTCTTGCACCGACGGCGACTTCCTCCGCAGGAAACAAACAAGCCCGATAATCGCCACGGCAACCAGCATACCGAGCAGGCCGCCGCAGGAATTGATCAGTACGTCGAACCACGACTTCACGCGCCCCGGCACGACCCCCTGTATGCGCTCCGTCACCACCGCCAAAGCGAACACGCTCGCAGGGGTGAGCATAAACGCCAACCAACGCTTTTTAATCAGGAAGAAATAGCAGACGAAATACCCCATGCCAAGGAAGACGAACATCAGGAAATGCCCGATCATTTTTCGCACGAAGCGTTCGAAACTCGTCCACAGCTTTATCTCGATTTCCACGTCCGTGTAGATTTCGGGGTACGCCACGCTCTGTGCGCGCAGAACGACTTTGCCAAGGTGTTTCGTCGTCAGAATACCATCGTCAATCTTGATCTTGTTCGCCCCTTCCAGTACCGTCCAGGATACTTTGTTTTCGTTATACAGATCCTCTTCAAACTCTGCCTCACAGCGATACGAGGAACGGATGGCGAGAGTTTTGTTTATGTAGACGTTTAATTTTTCAGGGGTATACCCCTCAAAATTCACCCGAATCCTCGTGCGCAAGGTATCGTCGAAAATGGATACCATTTCCATATTGCAAACGCCACGGTTGACCTTTCTCGTAACGTGATTTTGCGTATTGATGGTTGCGACGTTCTCGCTTTCTTCGTCCAGATAATATAAGTCGAACGCCGTGTTGATATTTTTTCCTTGACTCTTGCTTGTCAGAACGAGCCCCTTTGTCCCTGCGGGCACGTCAATGACGTACTCGCCTCTCTCCTCGTCGTATTCTCCGCGACCGGGCACCAAAGGCTGGGTCGGTAGATAGGCATAGTTCGGCTCTTCCACGAGGATCGCGACGTTTTGTTCGGCGCCGCAAACACCCTCTTCTTTTTCAAAGTAGGTCCGAAAACCCTTGAGAAATTTCACGTTCATCGTGCCCGTATACGCATGGCAGAAAGTAACTTTTCTTCCCCATCCTTCCAATTTGTAAAGCTCGCTCTCCACGCCGTTCTCAAAAGAGATATCATAGACGAGCCCCGTCGACTTCACCGCATTGTTCGTAAGTCCATACGACTCCAAATACTCGTCTTTGATATAAAGAGTAGGATAAACTTGGTACAATTTCCCCACTTTCAGCTCGTTCGGAGCGCACACGGTACTTCCGTCGTAGAAATTCATCGAAATACGCTCCACACTTTCCGCCGTGGGATTGATACCGCGATAGTAAAGATAAAACTGACGTTGTACGCTTGCGTCGTGCACGCTCGTCGCCGTGATAATGATCCTCACTCCCTTCGTGCCCGTATAGGAAAAATACCCCTCTTCATCGACGCTGCATTTCAACAGTTCCTCTTCGCTCCCCCCATATTCAAACTCGAATTGATAAGTCACAGCCTTATCGGCATTCGTAGGAAAAGTGTGAAAGTCGAGTTTGACCTTGTCGCCGCAAAAATAATAGTTCCGATCTAGTTTACTCTGGTCGATTGTCAACTTTTCGGGCGGAACCGGCGCTTCGTCGGGTTTTAAGAGTTTCCGCATCAACGCCTGGACTCCCGCCAAAAGCTCTACGCTCGCGTCCGCGTCCAGCGTACTGCTGTAAATCTCCATGCCCGTAAGGAAGAGCGTGCAGACCATCGCGACGATCGTCACCCATTTTACAAACTTAAAAAATTTCCCTTTCATAGATTCCCCTTTATTTTCACAAAAACGCCCTATCATAACTTGGAAAAACCGCTTTCAAGGAAAGTGGTTTTGAAAGCGTTCGAGAAAACGCAAAACGCTTTCGTTTTTCTTCTTATATTTTACTGTTTTTTGCTTCCGTTTTGCAAGCGTTTGTGGTATACTTATGCTAATATTCCGCGAATATTTTTTCGCTGTGTAAAAAGACGAGGTTTTTTATGGACAGATATCTGTTTTCCTCCGATATGGACGGAACGATTTTGAATCAAGACCATCAATTATCGGAAAGCACGATTCAGCATATCCGCGCCCTGGTGAACGAAGGGCATATTTTCGTTTTGAACACGGGCAGACCCTATCAGGGAATGTTCCATTTCAAAGAGCAATTAAACGTCGATTGTCCGTATATCTGCGATAACGGTGCATCTATCTACTGGGATAACCACCCCGATTTCCCCGTGTTCTTTTCCGTAAAAAAAGAGCTCGTGCAAGAACTCTTCGGAAAGCTTCACGATCTCCTCGTTTGCGCCATGCTCACCGCCCATCGGAAATATTATTTTCAAAATCGACAATTCGTTCCGTCCTTTCTCGTGCATATCGACGGGTATACGACCGTGCGTGAAGGAAAAATCCAAGAGATCGTGGACGAAGATATCCTATCGATGACCGTACACGTCAAGCGAGAACGTTTAGAAGATTTCGGGAACGTATTGCGCGCATACCCTTCCCTGCGCACGCGGTTTTGGGGAGAGTACGACGGCATTTGTGCCTTTGATATTTACAGCGAGCACGCGGACAAGGGGCTTGCGCTCACGTATTTGAAGGAATACTTGCATATACCACCCAACCATACGCTTGGATTCGGCGACGAATTGAACGACGCAGAGCTCCTTTGCCACGCCGATTACGGCATCGCTATGCGCAACGCCTGTGAGGAGCTCAAAAAAGTCAGCGACGATATCACCGAAAAACCGCATTATGAGGACGGAGTTTGCGATTATATTTTCAAATTTTTA
>JAGAJI010000021.1 GCA_017626135.1 Clostridia bacterium
TCTGAAAATTTTATTGACCCACCCCCTTCTATTTGAAAAAATAATCTATTTTCAATTTTATGGCAAAAGTACTTGCAAAACCCGACGCAATGTGATAAAATAAGAAAAATATTCATTCATCTGTCTCATAAAAAAATCCCCGAGAGAACAGAATTTTGAGGAGAAATCTCATGAAAAAAAAGAAAGTGTTAGTAACTCTTTTACTCGCTTCCATGTGTGCGGCTTCTTTCTCCCTTGCAAGTTGCGAGGTGTTGGAATCCTTGCTCGGCAGCAGTAGCTCCGCTACGGGCAGCAGCGTAAAAGAAAGCAGCGTATCCAACAGCAGCATACCCGACAGCAGCGAACCCGACAGCAGCGAACCCGACAGCAGCGTACCCGACAGCAGCGTATCCGACAGCAGCGTATCCGACAGTAGCGTACCCGACAGCAGCGAACCCGAAGAATGTACCGAGCACGACTGGTCGAACGTCGTCGTTCTGGAATGGGACGATTTCAAGGGCGAATTTAAGGCGTCCGTAAAAGGCGGTTGCAAGAACTGCGGCGCACCCGTTCCCGAAGAGGCGATTTTAAGCGAAGTTACCGTAGCAGACACCGCTACCTGCACGCAAGCAGGCACGATCACCTATTCGGCGACCCTTACTTTGAACGACGAAGTCATCGCAACGGGCAAAGTGGAAGAGGAAAGCCCTATTAAACCCCATCTCGCGTCCGAATATTCGTCCGATCCTCTCTACCACTGGTATGCAAAGGCGGACTACTGCCATTGTGAAGACGTCGTAGAGGAAAAGATCCCGCACACCTCCGAACCCGTTTACGATTATAACAAAGGCACGACGACGGTCTCCTGTTCCGAATGCGGATATAACAACAAACTCGATTATATCGTGAACGGCTCAACCGTCGAAGTGGGCAAAAATACGTTCTATCTTACCACCCCCAAGACGACCGTCATTCCAAATCAGTACTATAACGAAGAAACAGGCTTATTCCTGGAACAAGATTCCGCAATCCCCGGCAACTACCTCGTGCCTATCGTTCCCGACAACATTGACGAAAGCACCGAAGAAGATGAATTCTGGCAGTACGAATACGTATCCAAACCCGAAAGCGAGTTGGTAGAAGGCGTAGATTATTCGGAAATTCTCGACAGAAATTACACCACCGAATATGACGTATACGCTACCTTCAAGGCTGAAGAAACGGGCGAATACACCTTCTCCGTTCCTTTCGGCACCTTCGTGCAGATGAGTCTTACCACCTCGGGGGGAACTTATAACAATACTTATTATACGATCGGTTGCGATATCTATTACAACAACTCCACAACGGCTACCATCGTCCTCGCGGAAGGCGACACGGTATCCTTCAAAATGCAATGTGTTGCCGAACACACGGACACGGACCCTGACGACGATATTGACACCAACGTTTCCTACGGCGGCAAAGGCTCCTATAAATTCACGATGAGCGTTACTTACGCGGCAACAAGCATTCCCGGAAAGAGCGCAGACAGCGCGATCTTCTCCACGATTATGAGAGATCAGTCCTTCTCGCTCAACGCAGGCGATTCCATGTTCTACGCAATTGAATATTCCGATTATATCAACTATACCTATAAATATTTCACGTTGACGTTGAATCAACCCGTTGAAGTATATGCAGACGGTGTGAAAGTAGAAATGACGGAAAACAACGGCAGTTATACTTCTACCGACCTTAGATGTGAAAAAGGCAAACCCGCCATCGTGGAAATCAGAAATACCGCCGACACCGCCCTTGACGTTCAAATGGGTGGCGACGTTGTAAACGTTTACCCCTACGAACTTAACGAAGGCGTCAACGAAATTACCCTTCCCGCAGGCGACTTGGCTTACGGCGTGCAAATCACTTGTAACCTTACCGACGAAGAAGGTAACCCCCTTCCCTTCACGGTTACCCTGGACGAAGCGTCCTTCACGGCAGGTCAAATCGTCGTTATCAAAGAATCCTTCTCTTGGATGGGTACGACGCTCGAAAACGTAGCAGGTTATATCGACGGTGCGTTCGTCGCGTTCACTACGGAAACAATGACCGAATTCGACTATCAGTTCCAAGGCGTCGCAAGCGATGCGGAAACCGTAACCTTCATCATTACGGTTACCAAAGTTGCTGAGCAAGCGTAATGGAACTTCGGCAAATTTGTCCGTAAATCTACGTAATAAAGCTCCCTTGCAGGGTCTCCTGCAAGGGAGTTTTCTTATTCAACGCATACCTGCCCCCCACTCTTTGGAAAATACGCAAACTTTTTTCACAAAAGTACTTGCAAATCTTCACGCAATATGATACAATGATGATACGTGGTCCTCCGCATAAAAAAGCGGACGGAAACAGGAGTTCTCATGAGAAACAGCAAAGCCTTCCTTCTTTCCCTATTCGCGTGCGCCGCGGTCTTTTGCCTCGTCGGTTGCGTCCATTCCTCCCCACCCGAAAGTTCCTCTTCCGAGAGCAGCGTAGGAGAGAGCAGCGCGATAGAGCTTCGTTACGAGGCGCTCGACGATAGGGAGCATACGTACGGCGACGTCGTAGAAGCCCACGACTTCGAGGTGTCCGTCACGGCAGAACCGACCTGCGAGAGGGCGGGCGAAAAAACGCTCGTCTGCGTTAAGTGCGGCTACGTCAAGACGGAAGCGCTCCCTGCGCTCGGTCACGACTGGTCGGACGTGGTGGCGACGCTTGCATGGAACGGCAGTCAGTATATCCCTTCCGCGCACGGCGTTTGCAAGACCTGTCAACGCGAGCTCCCCGAAGGTGCGGCATGGAGCGATATCGAGGTGGAAAACACCGCCACCTGCACGCAGGTCGGCAAGCTCGTCTACACGGCGGCTCTGACCTTCGACGGCGAAGTAATCGTCCTCGCGCAAGCGGAAGAGGAGAGCGGTTTGCGCCCGCATCTGGAAAGCGAATATTCAGCGGACGAGCATTATCACTGGTACGCCAAGCAGGGCTATTGCCATTGCGTAGAGATCGTGGAAGAGAAAGTCCCCCACGACCTGACGACGGTTTGCGACTACGAATCTGCCACGACGAGCGTTTCCTGCTCCGTCTGCGGATATAACGCCGTACTCGATTACGTGCGCAACGATCCGACCGTCCGCGTGGGCGACAATCATTTCTATCTCACCACCCCCAAAACGAAGGTAAATTCCAAAGGCTACTGGACGACGAATGGGACTTGGCTGCAAAAGGACCCTGAAATCCCCGGCAACTACCTCGTACCCATTCTCCCCGAAAACACGGACGGAGACTACTGGCAGAACGTCACATGGACGTCCAAACCCGAAAGCGAACTCGTCCAAGGCGTTGATTACGAGGAGCTCCGCGTCGATACGCACGAGACCAAGTACGACATCCTCGCAACCTTCACCGCAGAAGAGACGGGCGCGTACACTTTCTCCCTGGCGCCGAACACCCTCGTTGCCGTCGATCTCACGGCGTCCCCCTCTCCCTACAACGTGACTTATTACACCGTCGGTTGCGACGTCTTCTACGGCTACCCCACGCACGCGACCATTCTGCTCCAAAAGGGAGATACGGTCGCAATCAAGGCGGAGAGCGTCAACCCCAACCCCGACGCCAACCTCTCCTACGGCGGCGCTCCCGTTTACGAATTTGATCTGACCGTCTCTTTTGAGGCGTCGACTCTGCCCGGCAAGAGTGCGGACGACCCCATTTTCGTCTCCTTCACCCTGCCCCAAGCCTTTGCGCTAAGCGCAGGCGAATCCATCTTCTACGCCGTGGAGTATTCCGACTATATCGCCTATACGTATAAATACTTTACGTTGACCTTCGATCACCCCGTCGAGCTGTGGGCAAACGGCAAAAAGTTGAATTTGCGTGAAAGCCCCGATTATTTTGGGGAAAATTTGCTTGGTTACACGTCCACGACGCTCAAATGCGAGCAGGGCAAGCCCGTGCTCGTGGAAATTAGGAACGCCTCGGAAGAAAGGCTCGAACTGCAAATGAGCGGCGACGTGTACGATCTTTATCCCTATATTTTGGAAGAGGGAGTCAACGAGCTCGTGTTGCCCGTCGCAGACTTGACCCGCGGCGTGGAACTCATTTGCTACGTCTTCGACGAAGAGGGCAACCGCCTTCCATTTACGATGAATCTGGACGAAGCGTCCTTCACGGCAAGCGAGACCCTTCTCTACGCGGAAGGATACGACTGGGAGACGGGCGCAACGACTACTCCCGTCGCAGGCTATATCGACGGCGCGTTCTCGCAATTCCCGACGGAGATTTTGACGGAATGTCACTACTTTTTGCGATGCCCGACGGGGCAAACGGGATCCGTGACCTTGCGCCTCACCATCACGCGCGTAGAGGAATAAATCCCCTCGATCCGTTATCAATAGCCGCTCTGATCAGAGCGGCTATTTTAATTCAACGCATACCTGCCCCCTTGAAAAGTATTTTTCGTTCAACGCGTACCTGCCCCCCTCGTTTGAAATATCTTACCCGTTCAACGCATACCTGCCCCCTTCCTTTTATAAAAAATTCTCTTATTGAAAGGGACGGAGCCTCCCGCTCGAGAAGATTCGGTCGGCGGCTCTTTTTGCATAAAACCCGCCCTTCGCAGTTGCCTGCGAAGGGCGTTCCTTCTATACGCTTACATCCGTTTCACGCCTACCTGTTCGAGTAATTCCACCGTTCTTGCCGACTCGTTCGCCTTAAAGGCGATCTTGGCGTGTCCGTCCGCCGCCCTTGAGCTTGAATCCACGCCTGATGTCCATCCGAACCTGTCCATGTTTCCCAAAAAAAACTTGCTTTTGGGGAATGATAATAAACGTGAGATACGCCTGTAAAAATGATAAAATGAGCTCGGTTTATCACCAAGCTCATTCCTATCTGCAATTCTAATGCAATTTCTGTGCGATTTTCATGCAATTTTTACGAATTATAATACCCGATCAGACAAAGTGCCGCAATCGCGATGAAGGTGAGCCCTACGATCAAAAGATAGGCGCAGCTACGTTTCTTTTCGCTTTTTGCCTGCTTATACTCGTAGTAGTCCTTGTACTTTCTCTCCTTCACGTTCTTTTTACGGGCGACGAAGAAGGTCGTTATCCCGTAGGAGAGCATATCGAACATACCGTTGTTACTGACGAAGAGCAGCAGTCCCGCGCCCGTCAGCAATACGCCGCTTACGAAAAAACTATCGCTTAAAATGCGAAACACGTCGCTACTTTTCTCCTGTCCGAAAATATTTTGCGCAAGCATGATGACGAACGCCAAAACGAGCCCTACCGCCGTGGATATCAAATACCGCAATGCGTTTGGTTTCATGCCTTCACCTTGTTCACTTCTTCCGTATACTTCGCAAATTCCGCGTCGTTACACAAGATGAAATGTCCCGGCTTGACTTCGCGCATCGTCGGCTGTTGCACCGAATAATCGTGCTCCGCAAGCGGATTGTACGTGATTCTCTTTCTGCCGCGCTCGTATTCGGGATCGGGCAGAGGAATTGCCGAAAGCAGGGATTTGGTGTAGGGATGCAAGGGATGGTCGAACAATTCGTCCGAAGGTGCAAGCTCTACCATTTTGCCGTAGTACATAACGCCGATTCTGTCCGAGAAATACTTGACAACGGACAAATCGTGCGCGATGAAGAGAATGGTCAAGCCAAGCTGTTCGCGCAATCCGTTCAACAGGTTGATTACCTGCGCCTGAATGGACACGTCGAGCGCAGAAATAGGCTCGTCGGCGATGATCAGGTCGGGATTGAGAATGATGGAGCGCGCGATACCGATACGCTGACGCTGACCGCCCGAGAATTCGTGGGGGTATCTGCCGGCGTGTTCTTCCACGAGCCCTACCAGATTGAGTACTCTGTACACCTGTTCGTCAATATACTTTTTATCCTTGATCCCACGGATTATCAACCCTTCCGCGATGATTTCCCGTACGGTCATACGGGGATTGAGACTTGCAATGGGGTCTTGGAAGATCATTTGCATACTGTTCATGATGCGGTCTTTCTTGGCAAGGCGAACCTTTTCGTTCTTCTCTTTGAGAAGCGCCGCCTTCTTTTCCTCGTCCGTTTCCGCCGCAAGCAGGGGCGCGTACTCCGCTTCGATTTTTTTCACCTGCTCCTGTGCGTAGAGCTTGTTGCAGTTCTTGTGATCGTAACGAGCCGCCTGCATTTTCGCCTTCTGGTCGAGCAGGATTTCGTCACGCTCCGCTTTCAAACGGGCGATCGCCTGCAAGGACTCTTCGTCCTGCTTGCCCTTATAGGGGGCGGCTTTCGTCTCGTAGTCCAGACAAGCTTGCTTGATGGCGTCCTTATAGGAACGGACGCCGGCGCAAATTCTCTGGCCCTTGAAATACACGCTGCCCGAGGTGATGTCGTAAAGACGGATGATCGAACGGCCCGTCGTCGTTTTTCCACAACCGGATTCCCCTACCAAGCCGAATACTTCGCCCTTTTTGATGTCGAAGCTGACGTGGTCCACCGCTTTGAGTTCGTTGCCCGGACCGATCTTAAAATATTGACAAAGGTCTTCTACTTTTAACAAAACTTCGCCGTTATCCATTCGCTTCACTCCTTGTCTTCTTCATTCTGTTAATTCTATCCGTAACCGCCTTCGGAGGTTCCACCTTCGGTGCGTCGGGATGCAGGAGCCACGTCGCCGCGTAGTGCGTATCCGAGATTTGGAACATGGGCGGCTGCATTTCGAAATCGATCTGCATCGCGTACTTATTTCTCTCCGCAAACGCGTCTCCTTTGGGAGGATAGATCATGTTGGGCGGCGTACCGGGAATCGCTTCGAGCTTCTCCTTCGCGTCCAGATCAGGCATGGAGGACAAGAGCGCCCAGGTATAGGGATGTGCCGGCGAATAGAATACGTCGTCCGCCGTACCCACTTCCACGAGCTTGCCCGCGTACATGACGGCAACTCGATCCGCCATATTCGCCACGACGCCCAAATCGTGCGTGATGAAGATAACGGAGAGCTGACGCTCCGCTTTTACCTTGTTGATAAGTTCCAGAATCTGCGACTGAATGGTTACGTCGAGCGCCGTCGTCGGCTCGTCGCAAATGAGAATGTCAGGGTCGGCGGACAGCGCGATCGCGATGACGATTCTCTGTCGCATACCGCCCGAGAACTCGAACGGATACTGGCTGTAACGCTTGATGGGGTCGGGAATCCCTACCTCTTTGAGGAGCTTGATGGCGCGCATCTTCGCGAGCTCACGCGTAACGCGGTACGCCACGCCCGACGCCTTTTTCTTCAAATAGTCGATGACGGCGACCGCCGCAGCTTCCACGTCAAAATCCGTTTCCGCAAGTCTTGCCTCGTAATGCTTGATCAATTTGTCGAAAATTCTCAAAATTGCCGCCTGCGCCGCCGAAACGTCCACGAGATTCTTTTCCGAAACTTCGTAGGTAGGCGTCTTGCCGCTTGCAACGAGACGATCCCACTTTGCCTTCTGCGTCGCGTAACGCTTCTCTTCCTTGGCGTTTCTCTCAATTGCGCTGAAATACTGTCCGATAGCGGAGTTCAACCCCGACGCGAAGGTGTAGGAAAGGTTGTCTTTGACTACTTCCAACGGGTCGATGGCTTTCTTCACCGCCTTGGTGAGTACGAGATAGGACTCGTGCGCCTGCTTTTTGTCAATGTGCTCGCCGCTGAACGTCTTGGAATGCTCTTTGAGGAGCGCGACGGCTTCGCGACGGGCTTGCATCGTCCGTTCTCTCGAATACGCCACGCCCTTCTGCGCTCTTTCACGGAAGTTGAACATGAAATGTTCGTCCAGATATTTTCTCAAATACGCGTTGAGCTCCTCCGTCGGCAGTTCGGGCAGAGGATCGGTCGCAAAGGTGAAATAATATCCGAGCGCAAAGAAATTCGGCTGTACCTTTTCAAGTGCTTTGGTGAGGATTTCCTTCACTTCCTTGAGTTTCTCGGCGACCGTCGCGAAATCCATATCGTCTTCGCGCATCTTTCTGTTGAAGAGAATGCTCACGCCTTTGGAGATATAATCTCCGATGGACAGCGCCGCAAGCTTTTTCAGCTCCGCAAGCAACGTCTTCAACCGATCCGCGTCCTCGTTCACCACGTATTCGTTGTAGGTGCAGGAAGCGAGTTTGACGATTTCATTGACCGTCGCTCTCACGCCGTGATAGGAGTTTTTCTCAATGCGGAAGAGCGCATCGTCCAAATCGAGCAACGCGTCGTTTGCGGCAACCGTCGCCTGGTTGTAGGCGTTTTCGAGCTCCAAATGCTTGTATTCAAATTTGTCGAAGTTTTCACAGACGGTTTTGTTCTTCTGACAATCCGCCTCGTTCATGCCGTAGGCGGCGTTCATGCTGTTTTTAAGCGCGCTCAACGTCCCGTTGAAATCCTTTCTCGACTGCTTTTGCTTGAGCTTGCCTTTAATCAGCATGGCTTCGGTGAGCTGTTTGCCCACGCGCATAATGGGGTTCAGACTGGACATGGGATCCTGGAAAATCATGGCGATCTTGTCCCCCCGGATGCTGTGGAATTCCTCTTCGGAAATCTTCATCAGATCCTGCCCGTCGTAGATGATTTCGCCCCCTTCCTTGATGGCGTTGCCGGCGAGAATGCCCATGATGGCGCGGTTGGTCACCGATTTGCCCGAGCCACTCTCGCCCACGATGGCGAGCGTTTCGCCTTTGTACACGTCAAAGGAAATGTCGCGCACGGCTTGTACGTTGCCGCCGTCCGTTCGGAAGGAAATCTTTAAGTTATTTACGGAAAGTTTTACTTCTTTATTCTCTGCCATACTCTTACTCCGATCCTCTCAGCGAGGGGTTAAACGCATCTCTCAAGCCGTTGCCAAACAGGTTGAAACTGAGCAACAACAACGCAAGGAAAACGGACGGGAACGCTACTATGTGCGGTACACTGGTAAGGAATGGCTGCCCGTTCGCCAAAATCGTACCTACACTGGTCAACCCGTTCGAGGTAAGACTGATAATTCCAAGATAACTTAAATTTACTTCCGAATAAATCATCGAAGGAATTATGAGCGCACAACTCGTGACGAGCGTGCCGAGCGCATTAGGGAAGATGTGTTTCCAGATGATACGACTGTCCTTAGCGCCAAGCGTTCTTGCCGCCAACACGTATTCCTGATTTTTATAACGGTAGAACTGCATACGGGTAGTTGACGCCATACCGATCCACCCCGTCAGGAAGAACGCCACGAACAACACGATCATAGAGCTTGCTGCCCCCATGTGCAATTGCAGCAATGTGATGACGATCACCGACGGAATTGCAGACAGAATATCCGAAATTCGTTCCATGATAAGGTCAGCTTTTCCACCATAATATCCCTCTATCGCGCCGTAAATCGCGCCGACAACCATATTGACGAGCGCAACGCTGATTGCAAATGCAAACGAGAACAACGCACCCGAAGCAAGACAAGTAAAGATATCCTGCCCGCCTTCCGTCGTACCAAAGAGGAAGGAGGGTTTGGTAATGCCGTCCTTTAACACGTAACTGTGTTGGAAAATATAATATTCGTAATAATTCACCCTGATATTATATCCCGTATCGTTGGGCAAAGCGTATTCGTATTCGACGCCGTTTTCGCCGTCCCCTTTGATACGCATACGAGACGTATAATTATCGTTGCCCGTCATTCCAACAGGATGGCTCTTATATACGGGTTTAATATTGCCGTTTGCGTCAAGAACGATCTGCGTACCACCGTTACGCATCGTAGTTTCGTAATAATAATTTGCGTTGCCGCGATCCGCGACGGAAGAAGGACGTTTGTTGCGGGGAATAATGGGATAGAGCACCTGAATCCCCGTTTCGTCCTGATATTTCTGAATGAGTTCGTACTCACTCTCTTCTACGTCTTTATAAATACATCCCGTAGAATGGTAGGAATCGAGACGGAACGTATACATTTTGCCGTTCTGTACAAATTCTTGATTCTTTACGGCGTTGTGCCCCGTTTCTTCTCCCATATAGTAATAATACTGGAAAGTTTCTTTGTTCAAAGTCTTTTCCTCGCAACCGTCCCAAAACGACGTGTTTGCAAACCATTCGCATTTGGGCAAAGTTTTAATGAGATAAGTGTCCTTATACAATACAGTATAAGGAGTGCAGAAAGGCGCAATAATTGCATAAAGCAGAAGAAATATAATTACTAACGCGCCGACGATAGATCCCTTATTTTTGCAAAAGCGCGAAAACGCGTCCGCCATATAACTACGCGGTTTCGTCGCAAGTTTCTTATCGTGCATCAAATCGTTGCTTTGCACGAAAGTAAATTTTTCTTTGGGAATGCTCTGAATGTTCTGTTCCATATTACTTCGCCCCCATTCTGATTCTCGGATCGATAAATCCGTAACTGATGTCCACGATGATACCCGCCAACAGACCGATCAACGTATAGAACCCCGAAAGCAACATGAAGAAGTCGTAATCCAAAACCTGTATAGACGTGAGATAGAGCGCCCCTACACCGGGGATAGCAAATACCTTTTCAATAATCAGCGAACCGCTGAACACTCCGACAAATTCACTCAATATCATAGGGAAGATAGGCACCATGGCGTTGCGGAGTGCGTGACGCACGGTTGCTTGTCCGCGCGTAAGTCCCTTCGTACGGGCAAGCAGCATATATTCGCCCGTCAATACTTCGGTCAATTCCGCGCGGGTATAACGCGCATAGCCCGCGATAGAACCGAGGCACAACGAAAGCACCGCCGGCAACATCGAACGGAACATATCCCAGGAAAGATAATCGTATCCGTCCTTCATGATAAGCGGGAACCAACCAAGCTTGAAACAGAAAATATACTGAATCATAAACGCGTATACGATAGACGGAACGGCGATCATAACCATAACGCCGGTAGAAATTGCCTGATCCTGCCACTTATTCTTTTTGAGTGCGGCAAGAATACCCAAACCAAGTCCGATGGGAACGCCGATAATCGTCGAATAGATATTGATGAGAATCGTAGGCGGCAAACGAGACACAAACGCATCCCATACGGGCTGATTTGCATAGCCGGGCATATTGATCCCTATGCCAAAGTCGCCCTTCGTGAAAATTCGCGTGATATACGCCCACAACTGAACCATAATGGGATCGTAATACCCTCTTTCCCGAAGTCTTGCTTCCAGCAATTCTCTATCTTGCCCCAACCCCGCATTGATGGGAATGGGTAGTAATTTGATCAATACGAAACACATCAGCATAATTGTGCAGAACGTGAAAAGCATCAATCCTATTCTTTTCAAAATGTATTTGAACATATACATTTTATACTGTTCCTCCTTGAACGCTGTATCAGCGGGGACAAGTTACCACTCGCCCCCGCTGCTCGCAGTGTTTAATTCTTTTTAGTCTTCTTAATCTTCACGACCGAAGTTATAGTTCAGCGTGCCGCCTTGCGCCTTAACGAATTCTGCCCATTCAGCATCATCGAAGTGATACGTCATATACTGAATACCGCCGTAACTCATGAAGGTGTTGTAGTCGTAAGAAGTATAGTCGCACTTGTAACCCATAAGGCTTGCTGCGTAACGGCTATATACGGGAATTGCCCAGTATGCTTTCAAAACGGCTTCTTCCAAAGCTCCCAAAATCTTGAGCTGATCCTCTACGGGGTACAACGTAGCATTGAAAGCTGCACCCTCCGCACCCTGCATACAGTCATTCCACTGTTCAAGGTTCAACGTAAGCGTTTTTTCAGGGCACTTGTCGGTACCGTCGCCATTAATGGTCAATTCAAGCTCTACTTTGGAAGGATCCCAACCGAGTGCATATCTGTTGGTTGCATTAATCTGGGTTTCGCCGAACAGATAGTAAGGGTTGAACGCTGCGCTACCCCATGCACTGAACATCAAATCGTATTCGCCGTTCTTGAACTGATCCGTCCAGGTTGCAGAAGAGAACTGGAAGTATTTAATTTCGACCATGCCTTCCAAAGACGTGCCTTCGGTGGCTTTGTTGAACATATTCTGGAACCAGTCGCGTACACGGTCGGTGTTAGCGGTCTGCGTTTCGATACCGTAGGTCAATACGATCTTTTCGCCTTTCGCATAGTCGCCTGCCGCTACGGCTTTATTGTAAGCCTGTTCCATAAGCTCTTTTGCAAGCGTAAGGTTGTAGCCGGTAACTGCGTCTACCGCTTCGTCCAAATCGGTATATTCCACATTACCTACTTTCCAACCGTTTGCCGTCTGTTCAGCGCCGTAAGCTTTCAGGATCGCTTCCTTAGCCTGCGTGGTTTCGCGGTAAATCTTACCGTTTGCTACGTCGTAGTAGTACATCTGGTTGAGGTAGCCGAGAGCTGCCTGCGAGCTGGGACTGTTCTGTGCGCAGTAGTCGTCACGGTTGATAGCAAGCGATACTGCTTTACGGAATTCGTCGTACTTCAAGAGAAGGTTATTTCTTTCTGCCGTTCTAACCGCAGGGTTGGATTGCATATTGAGCGAGAACGTCCAAGTTTCAGGCGTGAAGTATGCCTGCGAAGAGTTTCTGTAGTCTGCAGCGATGGATACGTCCATACCGATGCCGTCGATTTCACCCTTCTGGAACATCTGCCAAGCGGTATTCCATTCAGGCACATATCTGGTAACCATGGTATCCGTCTGGAACTGCTTTGCATACTGTGTCAAACCGTAGCCGTACCACTTTTCGTTACGGGAAAGGGTATACGTTACGCCTGCCTGATAGTTGGTCAATTTATAGGGACCCCAGCTTGCGCTATTTGCAACGCCTACCGAGCAATATTTGTTCGTCCAAGGAGAGGTCGTCTGATCTTCCAAGGATTCCCACAAAGCTTTCTTTACGAGAGGGAAACTCTGCAGATAGTATGCAGCCTCGTAGGTAAGACTACCGTCCTCGCCAATGGGAGACAAGGTATTATCGATGACGAGCACGAGTTCATATTCGTTTTCGCCTACGAAATAGCCTACTTCCGAGAAATCCATTTCGGGATACGTGTAGTTGGTTACGAAGAAGTCAAGTTCTTCGTTGGGCTCGGTTTGCCACCAACCGATGACCGCGTCCCAAGTCTCTTTCATCGTTGCATCCGCTTTGATTTCTGCAAACGTCTTGCCTTGCAAAGCAAGAATTGCATCGGCGGTAGTTGCGCAACCATTGCTAACCAAATAACTTGCACACATCTCAGCCGTATAAGAATCGGGGAAACCCATCAAAGTTCTCATGTTACATACGACGCCGTTATATGTTTCATTATCAGTAGTGTTGCCGACCGTGAAAATCAGGCTGCTGTCAAGAGAATCGGTATAAGTACCGTAGGTGTTTCTTGCCTCGAACCAACCCTTTTGTCCCTGTTTTACGTAAGCGTTTGCGTTATGAACGATGTAGTTGCCGCTGTAATAGTTACTTGCGGTTTCAAACAAGTAGTTGGGGGAAAGCTGCTGGGACATAGTATAAACGAAGTCTTCCGCTTTGATTGCCGTACCGTCGTCCCACTTCAAATCGTTGCGGAGCGTGATCGCAAACGCGTGATGTCCTTCTTCTGCCATTTCTTCGGTGATGCCATACTGACCTACGTAATCTGCGGTAACGTCTTCAAGCTTGGTTGCCGCCGAATACTGAACGGTAAAGCCGCCGGGTACGATATCGCCGTTTTCGTCGTACTTATAGTCATATTCGAAGAACGAGCTGTTGAGATAACCTGCCATTGAAGTGTTCGTTGCGTCACTCGTGAAAATCTCGTTCCATACGTCGGGCATCTGAGAAGTATAGTCGTTAAACGTGTACTGTTTCTCGTCCTCCCAACCAGTACGCTCTCTCTTTTCGATGCCGTAACCGTTCGCTTCCGGTTCCGTAGGTTTACAACCAGCAAACTGCGTTGCCGTTGCCGATGCCAGCATGACTACTGCTAAAAGCATCGCGCTTTTTTGCCATTTCTTTGTCATAATTTTTTACCTCCAAAAATTACTAAAAATTTTTTTCATATTCTAATCCCAAAACTTCGTCGCCCCTCTCAGGATACGTAACCTATCACGATTTATTCTCCCGATAACGTTCTTTTTTCCGTTTGCCCTGCAAACGGAAAGAGCGCGCTCTTTCGTAAAATCGATTTTCCTGAAGAAAATGCGTCTTTCGTTTGAAATTATTAATAGTATACAACGATTCGTCATAATTGTCAACTGTTTTTCACCGAAAAAATAAAAAAATTCATTTTCCCGAAAAAAATTTTTTATATGAAACTTTTACATATTTTTGGAATTTATATTGCATATTTTACACTCCCTCGTCTACGTAAAATCTCCGCAAACCGCCCTCCGTTCCTCTACGCG
The DNA here is from genome assembly GCA_017626135.1 of Clostridia bacterium. Taxonomy (GTDB): domain Bacteria; phylum Bacillota; class Clostridia; order Christensenellales; family Borkfalkiaceae; genus Scatosoma. The sequence continues at coordinate 14,313 of JAGAJI010000021.1, forward strand.
CGCACGCGTCTTCTATTGATAATATAAGGATTTTTTGCCCCTTTCACCCCCCTTCTATCTCCCCTTGAAGAGAGAAATCGTATATCGGACTTTTTCTTGCATATCTTCGTTCAGGCGCTCCGATTCTATCTATGAAAAAAATAAATCAAACCCATAAAAAAAATAAATCGCATTTATAAAAAATGTATAAATTATAAAATTGTGTATATTTATTCATCATTCTGCAAAAAATCACCCTTTCTTTATTCAAAATTGCTATAACGAAAACTTGGATTATTTTCAAAAAATGTAAAATTTTCTCCTTTTGACAAAAAATCCGCCGCCCGAAGGCGGCGAACGTGAGGCAAGTTATTCTTTCATTTTACGCGATCCGATCGCTCGTATTTGCTTTCAGCAGGGTTTGCTTGTCGTACTGCAAGGTGTACAAGCCGTAGTAGCGACCCTGTTTTGCCAAAAGTTCCTGATGGGTGCCCTGTTCGACGATTTCCCCTTTGCTCAGATAAATGATATTATCCGCGTGCTGAATGGTGGAAAGCCTGTGCGCCACGATGAGGAGCGTGCCGATGTTCATTATCTTTTCGAGGGAATCCTGAATGAGCACTTCCGTTTCGGTGTCGATGTTTGCCGTCGCCTCGTCCAAAATCATGATTTCGGGGCGGTGAATGAGGGTACGCGCGAAGCTGATGAGCTGACGTTGTCCTGCGGAGAAGTTGTTTCCTCGCTCGCGCACGACTTCGTCCAACCCGTTCTCCAACTTGTCGATGATCTTGTCCGCGTTCACGTAGCGGCACACTTCCATGACCTCTTCGTCGGTGAAGCGCTCTTCGCGCAACACGATGTTGGAGCGAATGGTTCCCGAGAACAGGAACACGTCTTGGAGCATCTGCCCGAAGTGGCGGCGCAGGGAGGCAATCGTGAACCGACGGATATTCTGCCCGTCGATGAGGATTTCCCCTTGCTGAATATCGTAGTTACGGCAAATGAGGCTGAGAATGGTGGTCTTGCCCGAACCCGTCGCGCCGACGAAGGCGACCGTCTGCCCCGCCTCCACCTTGAAGGAGACGTCTTTGAGCACCCATTCCCCCTCTTTATACGCAAACCACACGTGGCGGAACTCGATTTCTCCACGCACGTTTTCCAGCTCCACGGCGTCGGGATCGTCCACGACGTCGGGCTGAATATCGAAGAGGGTGAAAATCTTTTCGCTCGACGCGAGCGCCGATTGCAGCCAGTTGAACATTTCCGCAAGGTTCTGAATGGGGTTGAAGAATTTGGAAATGAACAGGTAGAAGGTGACGACGATTTCACTCGTGAGCGTCTGTCCCAAAAATTCCACGTCGCGGATATAGCCCCTGCCGCCGAGGTACAGCAGACACAGCACGCTGGAAATGTAGAGCATATACACGATGGGACGGAAGATACCGAAGGTGAAAATCTGTTCCCGCTTGGCTTTGCCGAGCGCCTCGTTCTTGCCGTCGAACTCCTCTTTCTTCCACGCCTCGCGGTTGAAGATCTGAATGATTTTCATGCCCGACAGGTTTTCGGAGAGGAAGGTGTTGATATTCGTCGTTCCGTCCTTGACCTTGCGGTACGCCTTTCTCGAAAATTTACGGAAAATGACGGTGAACAGCACGATGAAGGGCACGAAACAGAGCACCATGAGGGTGAGCTGATAGTTGATCGCAAGCATCGCCGCCAACACGCCGATGATGACGAAAATATTTTTGATGAAGTTGACTAAAATGTTGGTGAACAGCATGGAGATGGCGTTGGTGTCGTTCGTGACGCGGGTCACGAGCTTCCCGACGGGTATATCCCGAAGCTGTGCGTGCGAGAGGCTTTCGATATGCGCGAACAGGTCCTGACGAAGGTTGGAGAGAATGCGCTGCCCCACCTTCTGCAACACGATACTCTGTACGTACAGACATACCATGGACACGACGAGCATCCCCACGTACACGCCCACGTAAGCGAAGAGGGCAGGGAGCTCGAACCGTTCTTTGATCATCCCTTCGATGTTCCCGATGAGAATGGGAGAAAGGACGTCGTACGCGATCGCGAACAGCATGAGCAAGAGCACGAGCGCGAACTGTTTCCAGTAGGGTTTCGCATAGGCGAGCAAGCGGCGAAGGATTTCGGAATCCTTCATATCCCGATCGAATCCGATCGCTCCCTTCTTGTCCTTGATGAGGGCGTACGCCACCACCAAAATCACGGAGAGCACGCCGACGATCGCCCCGACGGCGATCAGAGGGAAAAATTCATACATCAGTTTTGCCCTCCTTCTCCGTTTTCCATATCGTCCAGACGTTGGAGCTCCACCATTCTCCGATACTCGGGACAGGTGGAAAGAAGTTCCGCGTGGCTACCAACCGCTAAAATTCTGCCATCCTCCACGTAGACGATCTTATCCATCTTCTCCACCGTCGTCACGCGGTGGGCAATGAGAATGGTCGTACCCGTACGCTCCTTCTGCAAGTTTTCCAAAATGGACTTTTCCGTCTTGACGTCCACGGCGGACACGGAGTCGTCTAAAATGAGAATGGGCGCGTTCTTCATCACGGCGCGCGCGATGGAAATGCGCTGTTTCTGCCCGCCCGAAACGGTGGTGCCCCGCTCGCCGAGCACCGTCTTGTACCCCATGCCGAACTCGCGGATATTGTCGTCCACGTCCGCAAGCCTCGCCGCGCGCACGATCTCCTCTTCTCCGCCGCCGTCGGTGGCAAAGGCAATGTTCGCCTCGATCGTATCGCTGAAGAGGAAGTTGTCCTGCGGCACGTACGCCGCGTACTTTCTCACCGTCTTGATGGGAATGGTATTCACGTCCCTGCCGTCGAGGAAGATGCTCCCGTCGGGCACGTTGTAGGTGCGCAAGAGCAGATCGACGATGGTGGTCTTGCCCGACCCCGTCTTGCCGATGATCCCCACGCGCTCCCCTCTTTGGATCTTAAAGGAGACGTCCTTCAAGACGTCGTATTCTCCGCCCGGATAGCGGAAGGTGAGGTTGCGGAACTCGATATCCCCTGCGATAGGTCGATCGTCCGTGGCGTTTTCGGAATCCACGACGGCGGGCACGGCGTCTAAAAGCTCGCTGATACGGGCAAGCGAGGCTTTTCCTCTCGACCGCATTTCAATGAGCTCGGCAATCGCCATGACGGGCCAGATGATGGAGTTGAAATAGCCGAAAAATTCCAAAAGTTGTCCGGCGTCGAAGGTACCCACGTACACGAGGTACCCACCGTAGCCCAAAATAATGCAGGTGACCGATTCAATCAGAAGGGTAATGGAAATGTGCATCAGCGTAGAAAGCTTGACGTATTCCACGTTCACCTTTTCGTTGTCCTTGTTGAGCTTTTTGAACGCCAACAGCTCCTTCCCCTCTTTCACGAACGCCTTGATGACGGAGATCCCGGCAAAGCTGTCCTGCGAGAAATCGGACAGGGAGGAAAAGGCTGCCTGACGCTCCTCCCATTTGAGGGTCATGTACTTGCCGACGATGAGCCCCACGGCGAGCATCAGACTCAACGGCACGAGAGACAAGAGGGTGAGCACCCGGTTCATGTTCGTCATTTTCATAAGGGCTAATCCGCCGAGCATCACCGCGTCGCAAAGATAGAGCACGCCCGAACCGAAGCAATCCTGCACCGTCTCCAAATCGTTGGTGAACAAACTCATCATGTTGCCCACTTTGTTGACCATATAATATTCCTGCGAGAGGTCCTTGCAGCGGTCGAACATTCTGCCGCGCAGGTCGGTCTCCACTTTGATCGCCGAGCCGAAAAAGCAAATACGCCAAATAAATCGCCCCACCACCATGAGCAGAATGACGACGATGAGCGGCAAGCAGATTTTATCCAACAAAAAATTGATATCGAAGGGGACCATAGCGCCCTCGTAGAGCACTTCCCCCTTGTTCATGCCGTTGATGACCATACGGTACAGTTCCGGCACGATCAACTGCACGTAATCGACCATGATCAAAGCCACGATGCCGAGCAAAAGCACGGGCAGGTGCTTGACGTAGTATCGGTTGATGTGTTTCCCAAATAACATTTCTACTTCTCTCCTATTCCCGATCACAATGATAGAGGGGAACTTTCTTCCTCTATCGCGTATATCTTTATTATTTTATCATATTTAAGAAAATTTTTCAAGTGGTAAAAACAGAAAACGTGAAAAAAACTTTGCAAAAAATTGATAGGTGCTTTTCGTTCCGTTGATATCCCCCCTGAAAAAGCCGCCCGCCCGCGGCTCGCTCCCACAATTTTCAAAAAAAATTTCAAAAATTTTCAAATACCCCCTATTTACCTATTGACAAGGTAGGTAAAAAATGCTATAATACGAGGCAAATAACGAATCGTTCAAAAAAGGAGGACGAGCCGTGAAAGAATTGAATATTTCAAATCAAGCCCCTCGGCAAAATCCTTTCGAGGCGCTCGTCAGGGCGAATTTCCGTTTCGGTCGAATGTACGGCGTAGATAGCGAAAATTGATTAAAAAACAGACTATATACGAAAAACATTCAAAAATACGAAAAGGAGATTATCATTATGTCTGACAACTATAAATTTGAAACCCTTCAGCTTCACGTAGGTCAAGAACAACCCGACCCTGCCACCGACGCTCGCGCGGTGCCCATTTACGCGACGACCTCGTACGTATTCAAAAACTCCGCCCACGCGGCAGCCCGTTTCGGACTTGCCGACGCAGGCAATATCTACGGCAGACTCACCAACTCCACACAGGACGTGCTGGAAAAGCGCGTGGCGGCGTTGGAAGGGGGCGTAGCGGCTTTGGCGCTCGCTTCGGGCGCGGCGGCGATCACTTACGTCTTGGAAGCGCTTGGGCAAAACGGCGGACATTTCGTCGCGCAAAAGACCATCTACGGCGGCAGCTACAACCTGCTCGCGCACACCCTGCCTAATTTCGGCATCACGGCGTCCTTCGTCAATATCCACGACCTTGCCGAAGTGGAAGGGGCGATTCGGGAAAATACCCGCGCCATCTATATCGAGACGCTCGGCAACCCCAACAGCGATATCCCCGATATCGACGCGCTGGCGGCGCTCGCGCATAAGCACGGCATTCCCCTCGTCGTGGACAACACCTTCGGGACTCCCTATCTCATTCGCCCCATCGAGCACGGTGCAGACGTCGTCGTGCACTCCGCCACCAAATTCCTCGGCGGTCACGGCACCACCCTCGGCGGTATCATCGTGGATTCGGGCAAATTCGACTGGGCGGCAAGCGGCAACTACCCTGCCATTGCGGCTCCCAACCCCTCCTACCACGGCGTATCCTTCGTCAAGGCGGCAGGCCCCGCGGCATTCGTGACCTATATCCGCGCGATCCTGCTCCGCGACACGGGCGCAACCATTTCCCCCTTCGCGGCGTTCCTTTTGTTGCAGGGAATCGAGACGCTCTCTCTGCGTTTGGATCGCCACGTGGAGAATACCAAAAAAGTCGTGGAATTTCTGGCAAACCATCCGCAGGTGGAAAGGGTCAACCACCCCTCTTTGCCCGACCATCCCGACCACGCCCTGTACGAGAAATATTTCCCGAATGGCGGCGGCTCCATCTTCACCTTTGAAATCAAGGGCGGTCAGGCGGAAGCGCACAAGTTTATCGACAACTTGAAAATTTTCTCCCTGCTCGCCAACGTCGCTGACGCCAAGAGCCTCGTCATTCATCCCGCCACCACGACGCACAGTCAGTTGACGGAAGAAGAGCTCGCCGATCAGGGGATCCAACCCAACACCATTCGCCTTTCCATCGGCATCGAGCATATCGACGATATCCTCGCCGACTTGCAACACGGATTCGACTCCGTAAAGGAATAAAGATCATGGCTACCATTTATACGTCCGCCGATCAACTCATCGGCAATACCCCGCTTCTCGAACTCACGCATATCGAAAAAGCGTTGGGACTCAAAGCGAAGCTCGTCGCGAAACTGGAATATTTCAATCCGGCAGGCTCCGTAAAAGACCGTATCGCCAAGGAAATGTTGGACGAAGCCGAAGCAAGCGGCAAATTGAAACCCGATTCCGTAATCATTGAACCCACCTCCGGGAATACGGGGATCGGTCTGGCTTCGGTTGCAGCGGCACGCGGTTACAGAATTATCATCGTAATGCCCGATACCATGTCGGTAGAGCGCCGTCAGCTCATGAAGGCGTACGGTGCCGAGCTCGTCCTGACCGAAGGCAGTAAGGGCATGAAAGGCGCCATCGCCAAGGCGGAAGAGCTCGCCGCGGAAATCCCGAACGGGTTTATCCCCGGGCAATTCGTCAATCCCGCCAACCCCGAAGCGCACAGAAAAAGCACCGGCCCCGAGATCTATAAGGACACCGACGGCAAGGTGGATATCTTCGTGGCAGGCGTAGGGACGGGCGGTACGATAACCGGCGTCGGAGAATATCTGAAATCCAAGAATCCCGCTATAAAGATCGTCGCCGTGGAACCTGCTACCTCCGCGGTGCTTTCCACCGGCGTTGCGGGTCCGCACAAGATACAAGGGATCGGCGCAGGCTTCGTTCCCGATATCCTGAACACCGCTATTTACGATGAGATCATTCCCGTCTCCAACGAGGACGCTTTCGCGACCGGGAAACTCATCGGCAAAAGCGAGGGTGTTCTCGTCGGCATCTCTTCGGGCGCGGTTGCCTTTGCCGCAATAGAGTTGGCAAAACGACCCGAAAACGCAGGAAAGACCATCGTCGCCCTTCTTCCCGACACCGGAGACAGATACCTTTCCACCCCTCTGTTTGCGGAAGAATAAAAACGATACCTGATACGAGAAAGATACTATTCCGACGCAATCGCAGATTTTGATACAAAGGAATCGTATTTACTTGTAAGCAGTATTTTTGCAAATTATTATGCAACTTAACGTCGGCATTTTGCGACCATGGATATTACGGCGGTTCGTAACGCCTACGGCAGACAGCTCGGCTGTTTTTATACGGAAGCGGAATTTCAAGGCGTAGGCAAAATTCCGATGACTTTCCGGCAACCTGTAAAAAGTAACAAAAACGTATGAAAATCGTAAGGAGAACGTATGCAAATTTATCTTGACAACGCAGCGACGACCAAGATGAGCAAGACCGCCATCGCGGCGATGCTCCCCTATTTGGACGTCGTATACGGCAACCCGTCCAGCCTGCACTCGGCAGGACAAGCGGCGGCGGAAGCTTTGGCGGACGCGAGGGCGCGGATCGCCGCCTGTATCGGCGCAGCGCCGAATGAAATCTACTTCACCTCGGGCGGTAGCGAGGCGGACAATCAGGCGATCCTTTCCGCGGCGAAAAACGGCGCGAGAAAGGGCAAAAAACACGTCGTTTCCACTTCCATCGAACACCACGCCGTGCTGCACACACTCAAAAAACTCCAAAAGGAAGGGTTCGAGGTTACCCTCGTCCCCGTGGGCGAGAACGGAATCGTAAACGTGAACGACGTGAAAAACGCCCTTCGCGAGGATACCTGTCTCGTCACCGTCATGTACGCGAACAACGAAATCGGCACGATCCAGCCCGTTCGGGAAATCGGCGCGCTCTGCCGCGAAAAGGGTATCCCCTTCCACACGGACGCCGTGCAGGCAGTCGGGCACCTGCCCGTCCACGTGCAGGCGGACAATATCGACGCCCTCTCCCTCTCGGCGCATAAATTCCACGGCCCCAAGGGCGTCGGCGTCCTCTATGCGAGAAAGGGATTTCTGCTCTCCAATCTCATCGAGGGCGGCGCGCAGGAGCGCGGCAAACGCGCAGGCACGGAGAATATCCCTGCCATCGTGGGTTGCGCGGCGGCGTTGGAAGAGGCTTGCTCTCACATGGCGGAAAACGCCAAAAAACTTTCCGCGCTGCGGGACAAACTCATCGACGGACTCGCCCAAATCCCCCATTCGGTTTTGAACGGCGACAGGGAGCACCGACTTCCCGGCAATGTGAATTTTTGTTTCGAGGGCATCGAGGGGGAATCCCTTCTGCTCCTGTTGGACGACAAGGGCATCTGCGCCTCGTCAGGCTCCGCCTGCACGTCGGGCTCCCTCGACCCCAGTCACGTACTCCTCGCCATCGGCAGAGTGCACGATATCGCCCACGGTTCCCTGCGGCTTTCCCTGTCCGAGGAGAACACCGAGGCAGAAATCGAGTATACGATTCAGGCAGTCAAAGAGGTCGTGGAGTATCTCCGCGGCATTTCCCCCGTTTGGCGGGACCTTCTCAACGGAAAAAGAGAATTTATCATCAAGTGAGGACTTTATTATGGCTTTATACAGCGAAAAAGTAATGGATCATTTCAGAAATCCGCGCAACGTAGGCGTCATTGAGGACGCGGACGGCGTGGGCGAAGTCGGCAACGCAAAGTGCGGCGACATCATGAAAATTTATCTGAAAATCGAGAACGACGTCGTTGCGGACGTCAAGTTTGAAACCTTCGGTTGCGGTTCGGCAATCGCGTCCAGCTCCATGGCGACCGAGCTCATCAAGGGCAAACCGATATCCGAGGCGCTCGCGCTGACCAACAAGGCGGTGGCAGAGGCGCTCGACGGTCTGCCTGCCCATAAACTGCATTGTTCGGTGCTCGCGGAAGAGGCAATCAAGAAGGCGTTGCAGGACTACTACGAAAAAAACGGTATCGAATACGATCACAGTCTGTTCCCCGACTGCGAGAGTTGCACCCATTGCGGCGAGGAATAACCCTGCGCGACCACAAAAAAATACCATAAGATGATACAGAGGTGAAGAAGATGATGATATCCACGAGAGGCAGATACGCCCTGCGCGTGCTCGCAGATTTGGCGGAACACGAGGGCGAGGGGTATATTCCCATGAAAGAGATTGCAAGTCGGCAAGCGATTTCCCTCAAATATTTGGAGCAAATCGTGCCCGTTCTGTGCAAAAACGGTTTTCTCGAAGGGGTGCACGGCAGGGGCGGCGGCTACCGCCTCGTGAAGCCCCCCGAAAACTGTCGCATCGGCGACGTATTGCGACTGACCGAGGGAGACTTGGCACCCGTCGCTTGTTTAGAATGTGGCGCGACTCCCTGCGAACGCGCAGGCTCCTGTCGCACCTATCCCATGTGGACGGAGTTTTATCAGCTCGTCAACGACTATTTCGACGGCAAAACGATCGCCGATATCCTGAAAAAGCATTGAGCCGAAGGCTTATACGAAAAGGGGCTGTCGCATTAAGCGGCGGCCCCTTGTCGGTGTTTTTCTGATTGTATTATCCTATTGCTATGCAGTCGTGGCAGAGAGCAATCGGATGCTCATATTCATGAGCTGCATTAAGGACTAACCGTTCCTACGCCTTCCTCCAAACCACCGCTCGACTGATTAATTCCCGTAACGTTAATAACGCCGTCCGGATAGGAATATTCCGGATCATTTACCCAATATTGTGCAGGGTAGTAATCATACTCGCCTTCAAAAGATTCAACATTTTCGTGTTGGACTTCGCCATCAATTTCGTATCTGTATGCTACGTCCCAAACCGTGTAAACAGTCTCGTCGGTATGATATTCCAACCTATTATCCGCACATTGCACATAAAAAGTATTTATTTCGTCGTCGGTTTTGCCATCGCGGTATGTTTGGAAACGAGGAAGTCGTTGCATATATAACCGAGAAATTGCAAGCAACGTGGTCGCCTGAACAAATAGCAAATACGCCTTGCCATCTAAA